>DASUFF010000167.1:0-11734 GCA_036274695.1 bacterium
CAATCTCACGATGATCCCGAAGAAGGCGCGTCCCGGCGACGTCATGGGTTTCGATACCGGCCCCGGCAACATGGTGATCGACGGCTTGCTTCGGGAGATGACGGGCGATGGAACGAGCTACGACCACGGCGGGAAGATCGCCGCAAAAGGCATGGTCCATTTGGGCTTGTTAAAGGAACTGTTGTCCCATCCGTTCATCAGCCGGAAACCCCCGAAGACGTCCGGCCGCGAGGAGTTCGGCCGCGGCTACGTTTTAAAGATCCTTTCGCGCGCCAAGGCCCTCAAATTGCCGAAGGAGGATGTGATCGCCACGGCGACGGCGCTCACCGCTTGCTCGATCGCGCTTAATTACCGGAAATTCGTCTTTCCGAAGATGATCCCCGACGAGATCGTCTTCGGCGGGGGCGGCATCCACAACGCCACTCTGATGCGCATGATCCGGGCCGAGCTGCCCAACATCAAGATCTCGAGCTTCGACCTTTACGGGATCCCCGCGGACGCCGCCGAGGCCGTGTGTTTCGCCGTCCTCGCGCACGAGACGCTCCACGGGAATCCCACCAACATCCCCACCGTGACGGGGGCCAAGAGGTCCGCCGTCCTCGGAAAAATCGTCCCCGGGAGGAAGATGCCCGTCTTCTAAAAGCTATGAAAGAACACCTGAAATCCTACATCGACGAAAGCAAAACCGCGCACGTCCGCGGACTGCGTATCCTCCTGGAATATTTCTACGCCACGGAAATCTTCGAGGAAATCACGAAGTCCGGCGCCAAGATCATCTCGGTCTTCGGCTCGGCGCGCACCAAGCCTCAGTCTCCGGAGTACCGGATGGCCCACGAGCTGGGGGCGCTGCTCTACAAGGCGGGCTTCGCCGTCGTGACGGGCGCCTCGCGCGGCATCATGCAGGCGGCCAACCAGGGCGCGGCCGACGAGATCGCCGCCGAGCTGGTGCGGAAGCGGCGGGCGAAATCGACGACGGCGGCGCGCGAAACGGAGGCCTACCGCAAGCTGCTCACGCGGCGCTCGGTGGGTTTGAGCATCTCGCTCCCCATGGAAAGCGAGAACAACCCCTTCGTGGGCGTCAGCGCCACGTTCCACTATTTCATGGTGCGCAAATTCTTCTTCGGCGCCCTCTCGTCGGGCTTCATCGCCTGCGAAGGGGGATGGGGGACGCGCGACGAGCTCTATGAAATCCTCACCCTCGTCCAAACCGGCAAGGCGCCGGTGATGCCGATCGTCTACCTCTCCTCCGACACCAAGCACTTGGAGGACGATCTCCGGCACACCCTGTCCCACCAATACATCTCCAAGGAGGACCTGGACCTGCTGAAGCTGGTGAAGACGCCGAAACAGGCCGCCGAGGAGATCGCCCGATTCTACCGCGTCATCGATAAGATTTCGTACGACCGGGATTACCTGGTCCGCATCGTGCTCAAGAAGAACGTTTCCACGAAGGCGAAGAAGGATTTCGAAAGGCTCCTGCACCGGACCGACGAAGGTCCTCAAGAGACCGAATGGCGGGACCACGAAGTCCGCCTCTACCACTACGCGCCGCATTCCTACGGCTCGCTCCGGCTGGCGATCGACCGCCTGAACTCCGGCGGTTAAAGGAAGGAAAGTTTGATCCGGCCGGACCTCAGATCCTCCTCCGCTTGGCGGAGCCGGTCCAGCGTCCCCAAATCGTTCCAATAGCCGGAGTAGGGGAATCCCGCGATCTTCTGTCCGTCGGCGATGGCGGGCTGGTAACCCTCGCGGATCATGCAGGCCTCGTGGTCGTCGGGGAGGCGCTCGATGAAGGACGGCTCCAAATACTGCACGCCCGTGTACATCATCGGTCGGATGCCCGGTTTCTCGGGCGCTTCGCCGCCGATGCCGACGATCCGGTCGTTTCGTCCCACCCAGACCGGCGTGAATTGGGTTTCCTTGGATTGCTCGCGCACCGCCATCGTCGCCGCCGCCTTTTTGGACTTGTGGAAACGATGGAGGGCCTTCAGGTCCAGGTCGATCAGCACGTCGCTGTTCAAGACCAGGAAGCTCTTCTCGTCGAAATAGCGGGACGCCTTTTTGACCCCGCCGCCGGTGCCCAAGATGCGCGGCTCCCAGGAATAATGGATGTGCAACCCGAACTTCGCGCCGCCTCCGAGCTCCTGCTGGATCAGTTCTCCCAAATAATGAAGGTTGATGACGACCTCCTTGATCCCGTGTTTCTGGAGGAGTTTGAGCGAATAGTAGATGAGCGGCCGTCCGCCCACCAAAAGCAGAGCCTTGGGCGTTTTTTCCGTCAGGGGACGCAGGCGCGTTCCCAGCCCGGCGGCCAAGAGCATGGCTCTCATGGCGCCCTCCATTCGGGCACGTAACGCGTCAGGAGATCGAACAGGGGCTTCTGGTCCGGCAGCCTTCCGAAGGCCTCGCGCACGTACCGGAGGGAGTTGGGGATGTGCTTCAGGAACGACGGGTTGCCCTTCACGCGGTCGATGTAGACGAAGCGGCCGGCGTCTTTCAGCTTCCTCTGGACCGTCATCAGGTCGAAGGCCGTCTGGAAGGGCAGCGATCCGGCGGCGGGAGACAGGCCTTGGTAGTAACTTACCAGCTCCAGCAGCAGATGCGGCGACAAGGCGACGTAGGAATCCCGCAGCAAGGCGACCAAGTCGTAGGGAAGTGGGCCCATCAAGGCGTCCTGGAAATCCAGGAGATGAAGCTCCTCATTTTGAATCATGAGATTGCGACTTTGAAAGTCGCGGTGAACCAGGATTTGAGGAAGGGCGACCAAAGACTCGGTAATCCGTCCGGTCAAAGTTCGGAGGGTTCTGGCGTCGTCTTCCTGGATTTTGACGCCCAAGCGCGTTTCCACGCCGTATTCCAGAAAATGATCGAACTCCCAGTTGAGAAGGGTGGCGTCGAAGGAGCGTTGGTAGGCCACGCAGCCAGCGTCCGGAGACGACGTGGCTTTCTGATACGTCGCCAGCAGATCGATCGCCTTCCGATACCAGATCTTGCGGGCGTCGTCGGAGGCGTCCATGACCCGTTTTTCGAAGGTCTCGTCGCCGAAATCCTCCAACACGAGGATGCCGGCGGCCTCGTCCACTTCGTAAATTTCCGGCACCGGAAGACCGCGGGCCTTGAGAAAGCGGTCCACGGCGACGAAGGGGATCTCCGCAGGCTTGGTCTTCAGGTTGGTGATTTCTTCCGAGGCGCTCGCCTTGCCGGCGGGGAGCTTCATCACGATGTAGCTCGAGCCGTCGGAGAGGGACAGCCGGTAATAGATCCGGTAGGAGGCGTCCCCCTGAAGCTTCGCGAGCGACAGCGCGGCGTCCGGTTTTTTCAGCCGTCCGGCGACGACGGTTTTCAATTTTTCCAAGAGGGAGGTTTCGTCCATGGCGTTGCCTTTAAGGTTCGACGACGAAGGGAAGGGCATTGCTCGCGTTGCCCTCGACGACGACCAGGATCTGGGTGTCTCCGGCGCTTGCGGAATCGGGCAGCGTGAAGGTCAAGGATTCGGTCCCATCCTCGGCGATGAGGTAGTCATCCGCCACGGTCGACGCGTCTCCCACCGCTACGACGTTCTCCTGGGCGACGAAGGAAAAGCCCTGGCCCTGAAGGGTTACGGAGTCGCCGGCGGTGGCGGCGTCGGGGGCGACGGAGACGAGGATGGGGACACCGGGGCTGCTGACGACGTGGCTGTCGACGCCGGGCCGGCCAAGGGCGCCGCAGCCGAGGGCCGGGATTCCGAGGACGGCGCAGGCGAAGAGGGCGTGTCGCGATACCATTTGGCTAATATCTTCTCGGCGGGTTTTCCGCGAGGGGTATAGCTACGATCGTTCTCTCCCCCTTGTCCATACCAATTCCAGAAGTAAACTCCGCCCAAATTGGCGCTCTTGTTCCACGACAGGAAAAAGGCCTCGTAGCAGAGGGCCTGTTCCTCGAGATCGACGGGCGCGGCCCGCGTGTAATCCCAGGGCTTCGCGCAGCCGCCGTCGACGCTCGGGTAGCCGATCTCCGTGAAGATGAGGCGTTTCTTGTGGGTCTCCTGCCAGTTGTTGATGCCGTTGGAGATGTCCCACCACTTTTTCAGAATGTCCGACAGCACGGGCGCGTTGCTCGACGTCATTTCGTAATAACCGTTCAAGCCCAGGTAATCGAGGTCGTTCCAGAAACCGATTTTCTGGTAATGGTCCCAGTTCGCGGAATACGTCAGCTCGCCGCGGTAGATCTTCCGCACGCCGGCGATCAGGCCTTTCCAATAGTCCGTGTCGCCCTCCTGGGAGCACAGCTCCGACCCGACGGAGAAAAGGGACACGTTGTGCGCCGCCGCGATGCGCGCGTAGTGCATGACGAAGGCGCGGTAGCTCTCCTTCCAAGCCTTGGGATCGGTCGGCGCGATGACGCCGCGCCACTCCTTGGGCTGGCGCTCTTCCAAGCGGATGATCGGAAAGAGAAAGACCTTGAGCCCCAAGGCGCGCGCCCTGTCGATGACTTGAATGATGCGGGCGTCGGAGGTCGTGTCGAAATCGCCGACCGGCTTCCAGTAGGGATAGAGCGCGTTGCCGTGGATGTCCTTCTGGTACCAGGACATGACCAGCGAGACGTGCGTCGCCCCCAGCGCCTTGATCTCCTTCAATTCGCTTTCATAAGTATAGGACGCGTCCTTGTTGTAGAGCCCGAGGACGACGCCTTTTTGATAGTCCGGCGCCGCCGACGCCGGAGCGGCGAGAAAGACGAGCAGGACGGGCGCGAGGAGCCGTAACGGGGTTCTTTTCATAGGGAGGGGTTAATTGGGCAGTTTTCCGGACGGAGTCAATGGCTGGATGCCTTCCGCGGCGAGGATTTCGGCCGCGCGCCGGCTGCCGGTCTTCACCCAGAGCTCGTAGAGGCGCAGCAGATCCGTATCCTTTCGCGAAAGCGCTTTCTCGCTCACTTCGGAGAGCACGTCCACGTAGGCGACGAACCGCCGCGCGAGCTCGGTGAAGATTTCGGACAAGGCGGCATGGCGGGAGAAGTGGCCCGACAGATACCCGTAGGCGTTCTCGCCCATCTGGACGTAGTAGCCGACGCCCACCGCCTGCCGGTTCAAACTCTCGGGATAGAAGCCTGAGATAAAAAGCGAAAAATCGCCGAGACGCTTCAAGAGCTTAACCCGCGATTCCGATCCGGATTGGGAGGCCTTCAGGTAGAGAAAGGCCAGCGGCTCTTCTCGGAACCCGTCGGTCGTCTCTCCATAAACGGCGCTCGTGGACACCGCTTCTTTCAACAAGTTGACGAGGTAGAATTCGATGGCTTCCGGAGCGTGAAGGCGCCGAAAAGGCTGATTTTTCCCTTTTTTATGCAGGGCTTGATGCACTAAGTCACGAAAGTATTCGCTTAGGTGGGGCGTATTGAAAAGGGGGCCATCTGCCATCCTGACCGCTCCTAGCCTACTATAGCGGAGGGTGTACGAATGCGTCCACAAATTTAAGCAACATTTGCCTCGATCAAACGATAATAAACCCAGAAGGTTGACTCTGATCTTTCGCCGGTTTTTGAGGGGATGCGATTAAAAGAGCATAACCCTGGGGTGGAGGACGGAGAGAGGAGATTCACCTTCACCCCATAATCCCCCATCTCCTCTCTCCATTTAAAAACGCCCGTACCGAAAGGTACCGGGCGTTTTTATTTTTTATAACCCTTCGCGATCAAATAGATCTCGGTCGACGTCTTCCGCGTCGCGTCGGGGATGAAGGTCTTGATCTGGGAGAAGGCGTTTTTCAGATTACCTTTGAAGAGATCCAATTCCTCGCCGGGGAAGATCTTCACGACGAAATCGCCGCCCTCGCGAAGGACCACCTTGCAGAGCTGGAGGGCCTGCTCGGCCAGCTCGTAGGAATTGTAGTGGTCCTGGAACTTGATGCCGGAGAGGTGCGGGGCCATGTCGGAGAGGACGATGTCCACCTTGCGGCCCAAGTCGGCCAGCAAAAGCTGGCGGGTGCGTTCTTCCCGGATGTCGCCTAAAATGAAGCTCACGTTCTTTTCCGGGAAGGGAGGAAGGGCTTCCAGATCGATACCGATCACATGGCCGAAGGGGCCGACTTCTTTGGCGGCCACCTGGACCCAGCTGCCCGGGGAGCATCCCAAGTCCACCACCAGGGAGCCCTTTTTAAAGATCTTGAACCGCTGGTTCATCTCCATCAGCTTGAACGCCGCCCGGGAGCGCAGCCCTTCTTCCTTCGCCTTTTTGAAGTAACGGTCTTTTCTTTGATAGGCAGGCATCTTTTGTTTCCTCCGACTTATTTCCTTCTCATTGTAGCCGTTGGAGTCAGTTCATGTTCATGAATTTGAAAGGAAATCAATAGGTTGCACTAAAATAGCGCACATTTTCTTGAGAGGCGACAAAGGTCCGAATTTATTGCATAATTCGCTCATGACCGGAGACCATCCTTTAAAGGCCCTCCCAAAAGACCTTTCTCTCATCTGGCACGGGGTTAATGACCTTAAAAACCTCGAATTCTTTTTAAAATCGAATGTTTATTGGGCAGAAGGAGATCTAAGGGGCTCGGAAATGGGGTCTTTGATCTTAAGGCACGACCCTTTCGATTCCCATCCCCTCCGTGCCGGCGAGGGGCTTCTTGAGGCCACCGAATGGCTGGATATCCTTCTGAAGTCGGGGCGGGGGATCCAAATCGATCTTAAAGAAGGCGGGGAAACCGCCGAACGGCTGATACGGCTCCTTAAAGACCGCCGCGTCCCCGAAGAGCGGCTGTGGTTCACCACGAATTTGAAGGACATCGCTCTGGAGGATTACGCCCGCCTGGCACGAGAGTTCCCGAACGTCCCCGTCCAGTCCGCCATTCCCCTCCGTTTCATGTTTCAGGACATGAGCGCGGCGGAAAGGAGCGAATGGCTAGCCCTCAACCGAGCCGTCGGCGTCCGGCACCTGGCGATGTCCTGGTACGAAGAGCCCGTGGCGGAGGAGTTGGACGAGCTCCGCAAGGCGGGCTTCGGCGTGCACTTCTTCTACGTCAACTCGGCGAAGGATATTTTAACGGCGGCGACCCTGAAGCCGAATTCGATCACTTCCGATTTTCATGTTCCGGAATGGGGGCTTTTCGGTCGCGGGTCGGGGGAGAACGGATTTTATTTAGAAAAGGCTTAGGTTCGCCGGCGGCAGGGGATCCTTCCAGACCACTTTAGCCGTGAGGCGGTTGGAGCCGTCCTTGGACATATAATAAATGAGATCGTTCTTCCGGCCGAACTCGTAGACCTCGCGCGTGAGCCGCACGTCGTCTAAGCAGTATTTCTTCAACTTCTCCATCTCCCCGCTGCGGTAATAATGGATGGCGTCCAGCCCCGAGCCGCTCTTGCCCACACCCAGGGTCGCGGAGGCCACGCTCTGCAGGCTCACCCGGTGTCCCAGGGTCTTTTCCAGCTCCTCCAAGAGGTCGAGGGCCTCCATTTTGCCGAGGTCGATGTGTTTCATGTAGGGCTGAAGGGCGGGGAAGTCGAACCGGCGGATGTTGAAGCCGATGATCCGGCTGACGTTCGCCAGCCGCTGCTCCAATTCCCCGATCCGCGATTCGTCGTAGCAGATATACTCGGCGGTTTCGTAGAAATAGACGCCGACGACGGAGACGCCCAGCTCGCCGGGATTCCGGCTGCCGATTTCGTCGAAGATTTTCTGGGTCTCTAAATCGAGTACGGCTTGGCGATTTTGCATTCGGTGTAGTTAAGAAAAAGAGGGGCGCGGAACAAGAAAAATCGGTCGCGAACGCGGGTCTTCCGAGTCCGTCAGGGAGACGACCGCGTTTCCGCGTTTGAGGACGCGCTCGAATTGGAGCTTGTCTCCGGCGACCACGGACCGGATCAAATCGTCCGAGAATACCTGCGTTTCGCGATCGTGCGTGATGATCGTCCTATAGCCGGTTCTTAAGACGGGATCATCCAAGATGCGCCGGTACTCCTGCCACTCCGGGTCGCACGGCAACAAGATCAGGTTCATCAGGTAATCGATGTGCGCGTCGAAGGCGGGGTGCCCGTATTCGGCCTCGATGGCCCGTACGAAATAGTGGTCCGGCGGGCGCCGCTTGAACGCCAGTCGGAGCAGCTCGAAGCGATACTCCGTGCCGGTTCGGGGGTAGCTCACTTCCTTGAAGAGCTGTTGGGCGGCGAGTTCCGCGGGAGTCCAATCGTTATCCGCCAGCAGGGCCGATTGCTCGACGATCCGGATCGTCCCCGTGACGGGTTCGAAGACGCAGTTATGTCCGACGCCGAAATGGACGTCTCCGAAACGAATGCTTCTTTGCGACAGGTCTTCAATCGCTTCGGACACGGCGCCGGCGTAAGCCCGGACCCTTTCGCCGCCGTCCTCGGCGCCGAGCCATCGCGTCAATCGGCGGTATTCCAGGCCTCTCAGCCTTTCCATGACGACATGGGAACCGACGATTCCGTAGAGGCGGGGAGGATAGCGAACTGCATCGGGTCTCTGCCGGATAAGGTCCTCGTAATTTTGGGCGTCTTCAACCTTGCTGCGTACGACGCATTCGTAGGTTTTTCCATCCAAGGTCAGGTCGACGAAGGTGACGAAGGCGCGCGAGCCGCGATGCCAGGGAAGATAGGCCCGGTAAGAGACGTTCTCCCGGCGTCCTTCCGCAAAGAGATCGTCGCCGGATTCGATTTTCACCCTCAATTCGCCGAACACGGAATCCAAAACCGCCTCGTTTTTGCGCAGAAGTTCCGGCAATCGGGCGTGATCGCCGTCGGAGAGGTCGGTTTGGCTCCGCACCGCGTTTTCGAAGAGCCGGCTGTAAAGGCGGACTCGGCGCTCGTCGACGGATTGGATGAAGGAAAGGCCGCAGGCGAATTGGCGGACGGCCTCCGCCGCGTGGGCTTCGGGGATCCCCTGCGCATGAAACAGATCCGCGATCTCTTCGCTGTTTCCCGCACGCAGGTGGTCGCCGACCTGATGGGCCATGCGAAGGACGGTCTCCATGGGGACTTGCGCAGCGTTGGAGACTCCCAGAGGGAATCCTATAAGGTAAGGCATTGGGTCTCTCCTGCGACTCCCTTCCTATAGGAGTTCGCTACGTTCCCTCATTTTTTGTCCGCCACGAATCTCCAGCCTTGCGCCCCGCGTCCCGTCGGGTCCGCGACGGGGTCGCCCGCATTGGCGCCGGAGATCCTATCCGACAAGGTGCGTCCGCTTGTCCCGAACCAGGCGAAGGAGTGATCGATCAGGGTTCCGACGCCGTATCCGGCGAGGCCGGCGCCCGCGACGAGGGCCATGCTGCCCAGAGGCACCATGCGGAGCACGCCGCCGGCCGCCCTAAGTGCGGGAAGGGCCGCTTTGGCTCCGCGCCACGCCTGAGAAGGGCCCTGGACTCCGAAGAGAACGGCGAGGGGCCAATACTGTTTGACGAGGTTGAACAAGGAGGCCGATTTCTCTTCGGGCGATTCCGCCGCGCCGGTCATGGCCCTCAGCGATTCGATCGCCGTCTCGCGATGAGCTTGGTCGAGGGACGTCGGGAAGCCGGAGGTAAGGGTTTTGAGGGCGGCCAGGAGGTTCGCGCGATGGGCGACGTCGTTGTTGAGGGCCAGCTGGCCCTGATCTTCCCGGTTGGAGCAGAAAAAGGCATTGCCGGATTGGCCGGTTCTCTGGCCCAGAAGCCGGTAGATTTCCCGAAGATGCTCCGGGCCCCAGGCGACAGGGGATCCGTTGTGGGTCGCTTGCAGGAAGGCGAAGGAAACGTTGCCCGAGCGGGCGAAGCAGTCTCCGATCTCCGTGCCTTCCATGGCGCGCGTCATCCGGATCGATGCGGCGGGCACGTCCGCGAGGACGATCTCTCCGGAGCTTCTAGGTTCCGCCACCGTGATCGCATGGCGGCCTTGAAGATTCGCGATGTCCGCGTCGGAGGCGTTGCGGCCGTCGACCTTGAGGATCTTGGCCGCCTGTCCGGTCCGTGACGTGATCAGGCCGGGATACGTGTGGCCGGCCGGGGCGAGGCAAAGACTGGTCCCTCCATTTTCCATCGCCCGGTCCGAGCAGGTTAATCCTGACATTTTAAACTCCTTTTTCTTTCGTTCGCGAACTCCTTCCAATCAAAAGAAGACGCCCCGTAATAGAGTCATCTCACTTTCAAAGACGATGACGTCGAGCGGCTTGGCCGAGTCGGTGCGGAAAAACTCCTCTTGGCCCGAGAAGGGAGAGTCGGGGCGTTGGGCGTGGGAGGCGATGAGGTCGTTGAGTCGCTCCCTAAGGAAGCTGTCGGGAACCCCGTCGATCGTGACGAAACCCTGGTCTGACCACAGTCTCTCCAACTCATGCTGAGAGGTTTCTTCGCTCGTTTGACTTCTGAATTTTTGGGCGATCCGGGCCGCGAACGTTAAGACACTGTTCCCATAGCGGCTGTTGAAGCGATCCGTCCCTATGGGCCGGCCGTCAAACAGAGACTCGCGTGCCGATTGGGAGAGGAATAAGGGATAGCGTTGAACGAGCTGGGTCAAGACGACATTATCATTCACGATACCGGTCGCGCTGGCATAAGGGCCGCGGAGAACTGACGAGGTGGCTAACGTCAGTTCATCCCAGAGATTTTTCGTTAAGTTCGCTCTGATCGAATCACGCCGCCCTTCGAGAGAAGGTCTCTCGCCCGAAGCGAAATTTCCGGACCTGATTTTCTGCTCCAAAAGGATGAGTTCGCCTTGTTCCGCTTCTCCATGTTCCATCAAATAATCTGCGAGGACCCCCCAGGCGGCCTGATTTTTGAAAGGGTTCTTTCGAATCGCTTCGATCATCTCCTGACGGATAGGATCGCGACCGAAAGATCCTGAAGAAACCCGCAGCGTTTCGTGGCTTGTGATGGGATCCCCGATCGTCGCTGTTTTCTTGCTCCTCATCTCCATCTCGACGCCGGTGAAGGCCGGCGGCGCGCTGACGGCGGGTCCTTCCTTGCCGGGCGAGCGAAGGGGATCGGCGGGCGCTCCCGAGGGCGCGTCGATTTTTTCATCCGGAAGGAAATGCCATCCGCCGGTCCATTGGCCGTTCTCATTGGGACGGGTAAAGCTGGGGCCTCTCATCGCGGCGTCCCAATCGGCGGCCAGCGTCTCCGAAAGCGCTCTCCCTGTGGCCTTTTCGCATAATTGGTCCAGTTCGATGCCGACGTGATAACCCAACCCTCCCGCGAGCAAGACGGCGCCTGCGGCCACGCCGACGGCTGCGGCTCCCATGGCGCCGATGGCGCCGAGAGATTCGGCGGCGAACACGCTGCCGACGGTTCCCAGGAATCCGCCGGCGCCGATTTTCACGCCCGGCTGATTGGAGAGATTCTTCACGACATCCACGAGATGTCGCGCCCCTTCCTTGGCGGGCATCCAGATGTCCCGGCCCGCTTGTTCGATCAGGCTCGGAGAAGGCGAAGGCGCCGCTTCGGGAACAAGCGACGGCTTGAGTGAAGAGACGGCCGCGTTGATCAAGTCATTGATTCCAATGTTCATGTGTTTTCCTTCCTTCTTTATTTCCGTGCTTTGTCTTCATTATCCATAGCTCGGTCCGAACCGATTGATTTCGGTTCCGTCCAAATGTCTCAGCCACCGCCGGACCGTCGAGAAGCTCACGTATTCCGGAAGGCTCCGCGCGATTTCGTGATAGAAGCGCCAGTAGTTGATGCCCCGCGGCTTGTACTCGAGGGCGTAAAGATCGCAGACCCGTTTCCGGAAGGCGTGCGGCTTGCCGTTGTTCGAGGGCCGTCCGCGGAGTTTGTGGGCGAGGCCT
>DASUFF010000168.1:0-10847 GCA_036274695.1 bacterium
AGCCGTCGCGCCCGACGTGGATCGCCAGTCCGCGGCCGTGATCGGGGGAAGACAACCGGAACTCGCGGACGACGCCTTGGAAATCGAGCTCGACGCGCGGAGCGGCGGCCTCATCCAAGGCGGGCGCGGACGACCAGACCCTCCCTCGCGTGGCATCATTGGCGCCGTAATAAGGAGAAAATTCGCCCGCGGCCAAGCCGAAGAGGGCCGCGATGCGCTCGAGGGGCAAGGTGGCCGCCGCGGGCACCCCGGCGACGCACTCCTGGTGGGCCAGGACGAGGACGTCATGATAGGCCGCCAGCTTTTGGAGGGCCTCCCCTTCGTTCCCGTTTTGGATGAGGTCGCGGATCCTCGCCGCGTCCGCGGGGGCGATGACGCCGGGCACGGCCTCGACGGAGCGCAGCACGCCCAGCGTCGAATTGGCCGGGACGCCGCCCGCCAATTGACTGAGGAGCTGGGCCTGTTCCAGGACGCCCATGGCCTGCTGGACCTGCGTCCCCACCAGGGAGACCGGCGATAACAAAGGAGGCGGCATATTGGTTAGAAACGCGAAACTCTTCCCGTAACGACTATTATCGACGCAAATCGCGAAAGGTTGCTTTGGGTGCAACCCTCCGACTTTACGCCTCTTTTCGGGAGGTTACGGAAGACGTCGCCGTTAGCGACGCCCGGCCCGCTGGGAGCGGAAGGAATAGATTTGGCCCGGCTGGCGGTCGATCTGAATGAAGCTGCCCTCGGGCAGATGCTTGGGTTCGTTCTTCTTGATCTCGCCCTGATCTTGAGGGGCGGCGGAGGTCCCGAGGAGGATGAAGTGTTTGTCGGTGTCCCGGTTGAGTTGCAAGTTCCCGTCGCCGTTCCGGCGCAGGGTCACCAGGGTCTCCTTGTCTTGCCAAACCTTCAGGGCGCTGTAGCTCAAGAGGGTGAATTCGAAGACCCCCGGCGAGACCTGGCGCTTGGAGCCGACCTTATCGGTGGAAGAAACGCCCAGGACCATCGACGCCCCGTTCATAAAAATATTCCAGATGCCGTCGACCGCCAACATTTCCGGCTCCGCCGAAGCGGACGGCGGGACGGCCGGGTGGCCCGAACGCGGAGAGGCCGAGGCCCTCGATGGAGGCGGAGGCGGGGGCAGAGGCGGCGGACCGGAAGTCGCCAGGTTCGGGTTGATCCCGGCGGGCAGCGGCGGCGGCACGGGGGACTGTTTCAACGACGGCACCGGCGGCATGTGCGGGATGGAGCCGGGATTCGAAGGCGGCGCGGGCGGAACGGCGGGCGAGGTCGGCGCCGTCGTGTCGGCCCGCAGGTGCAGGGGCACGTTGGCGATGTCCGTCTTCAGGCGCAGGCTCAAGTCGCCGCCGCCGACGCTGACGAATAAAGGCACGGCTCCCAACTGGAGGCGGTCGCCGCCGCGCAAGGGGACCCACTGGTTCACTTCGACCTTCGAGCCGTTGTAGAAGTTCCCGGTATGGTTCTCCTTCTTCGGCATGAAGTACCACGTGTCCTTTTCGAAGCCGGACTGCTCCACCCGGTTGAAGAAGAGAAAGCCGTGCTCTCCCGAAACGGTCCCGTGAGGAATCACCTCGTCGCACAGGCCCTCGGCGCGGCCGATCACCAGGAATCGATCGTGATGCTGCGGCTGGCGGTCGGTCCGGATCTCGAGATTCACCATCGGAACGGGTTGCTGGGTGAGCGCGACCACCTCCGGCATGCTGCCGTATCCGGCGGGGGCGGCAAAACCCATGTGCGCGCTGAAGGCATGCTGGATCACGCCGACCACGGTATGGTCGGAATCGGGGACGTCCGCGGGCAACACGGGGGTGCCCAGAACGGGGATGGGCGCGGACGACTTTTCGTCGCGGGACATCGCGGCGACGATGTAATCGTGGATCTGATGGGCCGCGTCCTCGCGTCCGTTCACCAGGGTCAGGAGCTGGTTCATGGTGCGGAAGGTGGCGTCGGTCGGCGAAGACAGGCTCTTGCCCTCGATATTGGCGTACATCTTCCGCGCCTCGTCCGTGGAGGCCTGGATCTTGTAGGTCTTGCCGTGGAGGTTGGTCTGGCTGTCGCTGGCGAGGACAAGGGAATCGCCGTGCGCGAGGTTGTCGATGAAATAAAGATGCGGTTTCTTCGTCTCGTCGATCAAGCCCGTCGTTTCCTTCATGACGCCCGCTTCGAGGTAATCGGCCTGCGAATACCGCGCGGTACGGGGGACGCCCGATGCTCCGGTCGTGGCGTGGAGGACGGTGGCGTCGCCCAAAGTCGCCACGGTGGCGGTGTTGCCCATGATGACGATGACCGAGGCCGTCGCCGTCGTTTTCGGATGCGTGTCATGAAGCTTCTTTTGCTTGAGAAGCCCCGCCCGTCCCGCTTCGAAGAAGTCGCCGGCCGGGAAAGCCACGCCCGCTTCGGCCGCTTCTACGACGGCGGCGTGAACGCCCTGCACGAAGCCGCTCGAGGCGATGTGGCCGTGCGGTCCCATGCCGCCCGCGCCGTCGGAAACCGCCATGACCTTCACCGGCGTCCCGTCGGGGAGCGTGTACGTGGCCGTGTAATAGGCGTCCTGCGACGGCTTCGCCTCCGAAACCTTTTCGGCGCCGCGGGAGGTCTGGGCGGAAATCAGGGAGCCGTCCGGATGCGTGAACTTGAATTTGTTCTCGGCGCCGCCCGCCGCGATGACCGCCCCGCCGACCGCAAAACCGGACGGTCCTCGAAGCATCGTGTGGCCGCTCACCATCGTCTTCGCGAGCTCCGAACGCGCGTCGCCGCCGCCGAAGTGGTCCGAAGTCGGCGCCACGAGCGGACGATGATCCGGGGGTAACGCCTCCGTGGAGGGCGTAAGCGGGTCGTCACCCACCTGGCACAGGACGGAGAGAACATTGTCGGGATCCCTCTTGGCCGGGAGCGTGAATTTCTCGCCGTAGACCTCGATCTCGATCGCGGAGGCGGCGGCCCCGCTGCCCGAACGCCGTATCGTCTGATTGTACGCCGCGACATCGTGGAAGGCATCGGCGGCGTTCGGCTTTCCGGCCGCGATCCTCATCAGGTCCGTCAGAGGCCGAAGCTGGGTCTCGCTCAAAGGCAGTATGTTCAGGTTGGCATGCGGACCGAACTGCTCGACCATCTCGCGCGACCCGTTGACCTTGTATATGCTGCCCGCCGTGTTGCCGTGGCCGCCGTCGCTTTGGATCAGGAACTGGTCTCCGGGCTGAACCTCCGTAACGTATACGTCCGTCGGCCCGTTCATGGCGACGCCGCCGGTGATGTTGCGCGCCTCGGCGTGGGTGATCGTCCGGCCCTTGTTCATGCGCTTGAAAACGTCCAAGAGCAGGTCGTTCCCGAGGCTCTCGACGTGCTGGACATTGGAGTAGCCGACGGCGCGCATTTTCCCGTCGGGCTGGCGGCGGGCCTGCACGACCATCGCGTCGCCCTTGGTGGCGACGGTGGCGCGGTTGCCCACGATCACCACCACGCCGGCCGAGGCCGTTCCCTTGGTGACGCCGTGCTGCTGTTTCTGCATCAATGCCCCGGCCTCCCCTTGCGCGAAGAGCTCCGCGGCGGTTAAGTCGGCGCGGCCCAAGGCGGCGGCCTCGTGGACCGCGGCGTGAATGGCTTGAAGCGCGGCGCTGGAAACGACGTCTCCGCCGCCCATCCCGCCCGCCCCGTCGATGCCGGCCATGATCGTCACCGTGCGCCCGTCGGGAAGCTTGTAGTGGGCGATGTAGACGCCGTCTTCCTGATAGTCCCGCGCGCCCGCGGAGGTCTTCGCGGAAACCAGAGTGCCGCCCGCAAGGGCCATCCGGATGGATTCGGAGGCTTCGGCATTGGGATCCTGGGCCTTGTTTTCCTGCCATCGCTTGACGTGATTGCCGCCCGCGATCCAGGCCTCGCCGATCTTGAGACCTTCCATGCTCACCAGATCGCGGGAGCCGTTCACGACGAAGTTTTCGATGTCGACCTTCTGCGAGCGGGGATCGACGGCGCCGAAAAACGGGCCCAGCATTTTCTCAGGCGCCGCTTCGACCGGCGGCGGGGGCGGCGAGGCCGGGGGCCGCTTGGTCACCTGGGTGACGTCGTTGGGACCGGCCACCGGCACGGGGACGGGAATTTCGGGGCTGGTCTCTTCATTGCTCGGGTCGACGAACTCGATCTCGTCGAGAGGCATCTCGGGCTCCGCCGCGGGGGCCGCCGGCGGGGCTTCGTCCTCTTCGATCTTCGCGAGCCTTTCTTCGAGCTTGCCCCGGGCGAGGATCAGTTTATCCAGATACTCTTCGATCTTGGCCAGGTCCTGTCCCGCGCCCACAAACTGTTTTATCGAGTCGGAATAGGAATCGAAAAACAATTGGAAATCTTCGATGGCCGACGTGACGGCCTTGAGTTTGCGTTCGGCGACCTTCGCCTTTTCTTCCAGTTTCGGCAGATCCTCCTCCAGGAGCCTCTTGTTGTCCGCCTCCGCCGTTTCGTAGGACTGCTGGTAACGCGCCGCTTCGGCTTCGGCCGAGCTCCTGGCCAGTTCGAGTTCCGCGATCTTCGTATTCCTTCTTTCGACCCGGGCCTTTTCCTCGACCAATTCGCGGCCCAGCGACTCGGCGCGCCCCTTCTCGTCTTCCCAATTCCGTCTTAATTCCTCGCGCTGGTTCTTGCGGCGTTCGGCGGCGGCCTCCCATTCGGCGCGCCTGGTTTCTAAGGTTGCGAGCTGGGTCTCGTAGTCCTGTTTCTGGGCCTCCAAGGCCGCGGCGTGCTCGGCGGCCTGCCTCCTCAAGGCCTGGACGTTTTCCGTCCTCAACGCCGCAAGGGCGGCGTCATGGAGTCGCTCCTTTTCCGCCATCGCGGCCTCATGAGCGGCCTGCGCCGCGAGGGTAGCCATCTCATGGGCGGCGTTGGCATTCGCCATCGCCTGATTCTTTTCGTCGAGGGCGGCGGCGTGCTCGGCATTGAGCCGGGCCAGCTCCGCGGCGTGGGCGGCTTCCAGCCGTCTCTTCGCTTCATCGCGGCGCGACCGGACGCCGGCGATGTCGGCTTCGTGCTGGGTCTTTTGCTCCTGCTTCTGGCGCTCCCATTCGGCGGCGGCGGCGGCGGCTTCTTCGTTGATTCTCTTGATCTCGGCGGCATACGCCGCGGCGGCCGCGGCGACGGCCTCGCCATGGGCCTTCTCAAGGTCCGCTCGCTCGCGGGTCATCTTGGCGACGACGGCCTCGTGGGCCCTTTCCTGCCGGGACAAAGCCGTCCGATGATTCGCTTCCAGGGCCTGCCGTTTCTGATCGTATTGTTCCCTTAATTGCTCCTTCGCGGCCTCCCACGCCTGGCGCGCCGCCTCGTGCGCTTCGAGCAGACGGGTCTTCTCCGTCTCCGCCGCCCGCTCCTGGGCGACCAGCGCCGCCTTCGCCTCGCGAAGCTCGGTGCTCATGCTCTCTTCGCGCCGGCTGGCCTCGGTCAGGGCGTTGTCCCGGTTACTGATGCCTTCATTCGCATTCAGCAGCTCGCCGGCAAGCCGCGACCGTTCGGAGGTCAACGCCTCGATCTCGGCCCTCATCTTCCTCTCGCTCTCGCGGACGAAGAAGGACGCGCGTTCGCGGAAGCCGAAAACGACGGGAATGCCCGTCAACGAACGGGTCTCTCCGGTGTTGAAAAGGCGGGCGATGGCGGCGGCGATGTGCTCGCCGTCGGACAAGCCGGACTCGCGCGCGAGCTCCGCCAACTCGGAGGCCGAGGCCGCCGACGCGACGGACCGGGCGATTTCGATCAGCTTCGTTTCTGCGGCGTCGTAGGAGAGATTAAGGAAATATCTTTCGTGAAGCTTTCCGGCCTCGCGGCGCAGGACCAGCTCGGCCGCCTTGGCGGCGAGCCCGCCGGCCTGGGGCAAACCGGACAATTCGTCGCCTTCATCCAGGTGGGCCTCGATCCGGGAGGCGGCCGACGGCTGGCCTTCGTTGCGCAGGAAGCGGGCCATGTCCTCCAGGGAGGCGATGCGCGCGATGCGGAGCTTCAAGCGCTCCAGAGGCGGCTCTTCGGGGAGCAGAAATTCGATCTCGACGTCGACGCCCACCTTCATGCGGTCGCCCGACCGCAGGGCCCGGGAGCCTCCGGCGGCCATCTTCCGGCCGTTGACGTTGAAGGCGCGCAGCCAGTTGGACGGATGCAGGCGCGCCAGGCCGCGCGCGTCGCGCAGCCAGAAACCGCCGTCGTCGAAGGACACTTCGATCCCCAGGGCGGTATCCACGGCCTTGCCGTCGGCGTTCAACGCGAGCTTCCAAGCCTTGTCCCCCTGGCGGACGGTCACCTCGCGCGCCCATTCGGGGAGGAGCGGATGGATTTTTCCGACCGCGCTCCAATCCAGGCCCGCGACGGGGCGATCCCCGGCGACCGCGGCCTGCAGCCAGCGGAGGCGCTGCTGAAGGGCGGCCTCCTCCTTGAGCAGGGTTTCGTCCGCCTTCGCTTCCAGGCCCGTCAGGCGGCCGGCCAGCTCGCGGACGGCGCGCTCGTCGCCCGCCTTGCCTTCGAGGGCGGCGAACCGGCTCCAGTCCTCGCGGGACATCGCTTCCGGAAAATCCTTCAGGGCCTCCACCGCGCGGCGGAGCTGGTCGCTCAAAGCGGCGTCGGGAAAGCGGGCGTCGGCGGCGGCCAGCTTCAGGGCCTTCAGTTCCCGCACGGCGGCTTGGAGGCGCGGGTACAGCAGGGTCGCGCCGAGGCTGCGGCGGCGCTCGTCGCGGCGCAGGTCGCGCAGGAGGGAGACCAGGCGCGGTTCGTCCGTCTTCGCGGCCAGCTTGTCCATCAGCTTGTGGACCGCGGACTGGAGGAACTCTTCCACCAGGGGCGTCGCGGGGCCCGGCTTGTCGACCACGGACGGGCTTTCCTTCAGCCACGCCCGGAAGGCCTCCTTGACGACCGAGCCCGCCAGGCGAGCGCGGAGGTCGGCATCGTCGGTCTTGCCGAACGCCGAGTAGGCGGACTTAAGCTCGTTGGCGATCGTCGTTTCCACGTTCCGAGGCGCCCAGCGGCGCTCGCGGTTCTGGGACTCGCCCAGTTTTAGTCCCGCATAGAGACGGGCCTTCTCGCCCGTGGCGGTGGCCAAACGCGGCATCAGGGCGGCCACCTTCTGCTCAATGAAGGATTCCGGGATGAAGCCACGGAGCTGGGGATAGGTGGCATCGACCGGGCGCCCCTGAGCGTCCCAATCCTTGAAAACGTTCGTCACCAGGACCGTTCGCGCCCCCGCGAAGGCGGCGTCGCCCAACACCGTGTAACGTTCGACCAGTTCGTCGCTTAAGTTGGAACGGAAGACGTCGTCGGGGATCTCGTTTTGGCTTTGCAGGAGGCCGGCCACGCCGGAGCCCGGAGGGAGGGCGCGGTTGTCCTGCATCTGGCTCCAACGGCGGTGGACGGCGGCGGCCCCGACCCCTAATGCGGCCAAGCCGGTGATCACGACCCCGGCGGTGGTCGCCGTGCTCGTGTCGCAGCCGGTCAGGAGGACGGTGGACGAGGCCAGCCCGGCCTGAAAAAGCGTGCTGGAATTCAAAGGGTTGGTAGCCATGTCGCCTTGCTATCGACGCAAAACTCGAAATGTTGTGCGCTGAGTGAGCGCGCGGCCCGAGAATGGTTAAACAACTGTATTCAGGGAGGTTTTAGTCCGGTTGGTGGGTAAATTCCTGAACTTTTCTGGGGTCTTCGGTCCAGTCCTTGTCGACCTTAACGAACAGCTCGAGATAGATGGCCACCCCGAGCATGGTTTCCAGCTCTTTGCGTGCAGTTTCGCCTATTTGCTTAATCATTTGACCGCCCTTTCCGATCAGGATGCCCTTTTGGGAGTCCTTTTCGACGATGATGACGGCCTGGATGCGGGCGACCTTCTTGCGGTCGTCTTCCTGGGGTTCCTGAAAGGACTCCACCATCACCGCCGTGCCGTAGGGGACCTCCTGGCGGGTGAGGTCCATGATCTTTTCCCGGACGATTTCCTCCACCAGGAAGCGTTCGGAGCGGTCGGTCACCTGGTCTTCCGGGAAATAAACCGGTCCTTCGGGCAGGCGCTCCAAAATCTCGGCCTCCAGACGGTCCAGGCCGCTGGCGAGCTTGGCCGAAATGGGGATGACGACGGAGGCGCCGAATTCCTTCAGGCAGCGGTCGATCAAGGGCAGGAGCTGGCGGCGGTCGACCGTGTCGATCTTGTTGATCGCCACGATGAGGGGTTTGCCGTGCTCGCGGGCAAGCCTCAGCACCTCGGCGTCGTCCCCCTGTAGGGGCGCATGGCCATGCGCCCCTACCTGCGGATCAATCATGACAACGAGAACGTCGGCGTCGTGGAAGCTTTCCCGCGCCGCCTCCACCATCGTCTTGTTCAGGCTCTTGCGCGGGCGATGGATGCCGGGGGTGTCCAAAAACATCATCTGGGCGCCGGGGATGGTCTTGATGCCCAAAATCTTCTCGCGCGTCATCTGCGGCTTGGCGCTCACGGCCGCGAGCTTCTGGCCCAAGAGCGCGTTCAAGAGGGTCGACTTGCCGACGTTCGGCTGGCCGACGATGGCGATGTAGCCGGATTTATGCATTGGCGAGTTTCTGAAGGGCTTCCTTCGCGGCCATCTGTTCGGCGTCCTTCTTGGAGCGCCCGCTGCCGTGTCCCAGGACCTCGCTCCGGATCACCAACTCGATCTCGAAGACCTTGTCGTGATCCGGCCCCTTCTCCGCCACCAGGCGGTAGCGCGGGATCGACCGGTAGAGGCTTTGGGATTTCTCCTGAAGCTCCGTCTTGTAGTCCTTGTAGATATCCTCCGACGGCGTGTGATCCAGGAGCTTCAAATAGTGCTTTTGAATGACTTGCGAGGCCTTGGCGAAGCCGCGGTCTAAGTAAATCGCGCCCAAGACCGCCTCGCACGCGTCGGCGAGCAGCGAGGGCTTCTCCCGGCCGCTGGTCTGCTCCTCGCCCTTGCCCAGGTAGAGCAGCTCGCCCAAGCGGAACTCCCGCGCGAAGCTGGCCAGCTGCTTTTCGTTCACGATGGCGGCGCGGAGCTTGGAGAGGTCGCCCTCGGAGTAGTTGGGGTACTTCTGCATGAGCAGCTCGCTCACGGCGAGCTCCAGCACGGCGTCGCCCAGAAACTCCAGGCGCTCGTTCTGCTCCTCGGGAGGGAGCTTGTTCTCGTTGGCGAAGGATTTGTGGGTGAGCGCCCGCCGGAGGAGGGCCTGCTTTCGGAACGAATACCCGATCAACCTTTCGACCTGCTTGAACCTCTTTTTTTCTTCCGTTGTCAGCTTCAACTTGGCCTAAATCCCTTTCTCGATCCAGCCCCCGCCCAGCACTTCGTCGTTGTGATAGATCACCGCCGCCTGTCCCGGCGTGATGGGTCCTTCCGGCTTCTTGAACTCCACGCGCACGGTGTGGTCGTTCACCACCCACAAAACCCCGGGCACGCCCTCCTGGCGGTGACGGACCTTCACCTCAACCTCGATGCCGCCGGCGGCCAGATCGCGGTTCACCCACTTCATGTCCTTGGCGGTGAGCCCGCTCTTCAGGAGCGAATCCTTCAAGCCCAGAATGACTTTGTTTTCCTCGGGCACGATCTCCTTCACATACATCCGCTCGTTGGCGGCGACGTTCAGTCCCCGCCTCTGCCCGATCGTGTAGGCGTGGATGCCCCGATGCTCGCCCAGGGCTTCGCCCTTTTCGTTGACGAAGGCGCCCGGTTCGCCCTTGTGCTCGGGCGCCTCGCGCTCGATGAAGCCGGCGTAGTCGTTGTCCGGCACGAAGCAAATCTCCTGGCTCTCCGCCTTTTCCGCCGTGACGAGCCCCGCGCTGCGCGCGAACTCGCGGACCTCCGATTTGGAGTAGCGGCCGACGGGGAAAAGCGTGTGCTCCAGTTCCTCCTGGCCCAGGCCGAAGAGGAAATACGTCTGGTCTTTGACCCGGTCCTTGGCCTTGACGAGGTGGTACTTGCCCGCCCGGTCGCGCACCTTCTGGGCGTAGTGGCCGGTGGCGAGGTAATAGGCGCCCAGGCTCCGCGCCTGCTTGAGCAGCGCGGAAAACTTCAGGTGCGTGTTGCACATCACGCACGGGTTCGGCGTACGGCCTTCGCCGTATTCCTTGGCGAAGTATTTCACGACCTTTTCCTTAAACTCGTCGACGTGGTCCATCGCATAGAACGGAACATCCAGGATTTGGCAGACCCGGCGGGCGTCGTTGATGTCGCTCGCGGTACAGCACGTTTTCGTGCCGCAGTTCTCGCCCTCGGGACTGTCGTGGGTCTTCATCGACAATCCGATGACGTCCATCCCCTGCTCTTTTAAGAGCAAGGCGGCCACCGAGCTGTCGACGCCCCCGCTCATGGCGACGGCGACCGTGTTTTTGCAAAGGGTCGGCATGGTTTATTTCCCGCGGAGTCTACCTACAATCGAGGGGAGTTTATCAAGCACGTATTCTTTAAATCGGGGGATCGCTCCGCGCATCCCCCGAACCCCCTATCGGCGGGATTGAACGGAATGAATCCGATTCAATCCCGCAGCCGCTTAATAATGTTCGGCAATTTGTCCAACACGTATTCAACATCGTGTTCGGAGCTTCCCCGGCCCAGGGAGAAGCGGATGGCCCCCTTGGCCTGCCCCTTGGGGACCCCCATGGCCAGCAGGACGTGGGAGGCCTTGGAAGCCCCCGACGCGCAGGCCGAGCCGGACGAGGCATAGAGGCCCTCGCGGTCCATGGAGAGGAGCAGGGTCTCGTCCTCGATACCGTCGAAGGAGACGTTGAGCGTATTGGCCACCCGGTGGGCGGGATCGCCGTGGACGCGGACGCCGTCGATGCGGGATTTCAGCAACGATTCCAAAAGGTCCCGAAGGGCCACGACGCGGACCGTCTCGCTCTCCAAGTC
>DASUFF010000169.1:0-31955 GCA_036274695.1 bacterium
CAGTACATGATGCCGATCGAGGGGAGGACGCTGGCGAGGATACTGTAGAGCGCGATTTTCCAGGGAGGCCAACGGAGCTGCTCGTCAAGAACCTGGCCCTGCGCCGCCTCGGTGCGGATGAAATCCTGCAGGCGTCCGATCATTTCCTCGCGGCGCGGCCCCGCGGGGATCGCGGAGGATCCGTTCGCGCGGATCAGCGCAATGATCTGCTCCAATTCGTTGCGGTCCGGCATCAGGCTCAATTGGGAGTGGTTGCTTGCATCGACCTGGTAGTGGTCGCCGGCCAGCGTGAAGACGGTTCCGTCGGCCCGGCGGAGGCCGTGGACGATGGCCTCGATCTCCGGCTGGGTGAAGGAGAAGTTCACGCGGCGCAAGGGGGCCGGGTTGCCGGGCTGATTGTTGATGACGGTGTTGTCGGAGACCGAGACCGTGTAGCGGCCCGAGTTCCCCACCGGGCTTTCGGAGCGGCACAGATGGAGGGCTCCCATGCCGAGCGGGACCCGCTTGTCGCCGGCACCGCGCCCTTCGCGCTGGTAAACCAAGCCGCCGGTTCCGGTCAGCACGCGCCTTAAAAGGGCGTCGTCGGGATTCGGAAACGGGGCCTGGGGGCTGACCTGGTTGGGAGGCAGATAGAAGACGCCGTTGGGGTTGTTGGGATAGCCCAGCATGCGGTAGGTGGGCGAATCGTCCGGGCCGCAAGCGGGTAGGCCGTCCACGGTGACGCCGTCATAGGGCGTTTCCGGATTCTCGGGCAGCGGGTGATCCCGGAAGAAGTTCAGCAGTTGCTCTAAGGTCGGTGGCGGCATCGGTAAGCTCCTCTTTTTCCGACCGTCTAGTAAGCCGGCACCAGAACCGGAGCGCCGATCGGGCCTACGAAGACCGGCGGCGCCGAGGAATTCGGGGTCCTTAAGTCTTTGAAGGCCGGAAGCGCGGCGGGCGCGTCCGGGCTGACTTCCGGAAAGGCCGCTCGGAACTCGGCGAGCGTGAGGTTGCGGGCGGCGCTTTCCGGGGCCTGGGTCGTCGAAGGAGAGGTCTTGGTCTCCGTCTTCGAAGCGGCGGCGAGACCGCCGCCGCCGTGCCCTCCGCCGAACCAGCGGTTGGCCAGGGCGAACATCGTTCCCGCGATGAATCCGAAGACGAAGGCATCCAGGAGCTTTTTGCCCATTTCCAGGGTTTTCTCTCCGGATGTTTCCACGTCGGATGCGTAGACGCGCAGGGCGGAGAAGGCGGCGTCGCACTTGACCTGTCCCATCGGGCAATCGCCCGCCGCGAGGGTCTCCACGAGGGGATGAAGGACGGCCCGGTAGCCCGCGTTCGTGTTCACGGCGATGGTCAGGACGGGATTGCCGGCGCCGTCGAGCTCCACGTCCCGGGCGTTCGCGCAGAAGAAGGCGCGGTTGGAGACGCCGCCCAAATGCTTTTTGAAATAGAGAAGATCGTCCAACGACCAGGAGATCACGGAGCCTTGCGACGTCCGCGTGGGCATGACCGCGTAGCTCGTGCCCGTGCCCTCGCTGCTGCCGCAGGAGCCGAGCTCCGAGCCCTGGTAATCCCGCGTGAGCTTGATCTGATCCGCCGAAAGCCCGCTGATCCGGCGCGTCGACTTTCCGTCGGGCGAGGAGATCGCCAGTTGGCCGCTTCCGACCTTGACCGTGTCGTCGATCTTCGCCGTGCGGCCGTCCACATAGGCGAGCAGCGTTCGGAAGGGATTGGCGCCCGCCTCGCACAGCTCGAACGGGGAGACGTTTTCCCCCTGGCGGGCCAGCGTCGTCTTGATGTCGGATTGGGACAGGCCTTTGACCAGGAGGTGGGGACCGCCGTTGGGGTTGATGAGGTAGACTTGGCCCTTGTCCAAGTCCTCCGCGGTGGTCGTTTCGAGATCGATGGTGGCGACGTCCCCCGCGCGGGTGATCAGGGCGCCGGCGTTGGGGATACCGGCGTTCACCTTGCAGAAGGCGCCGAAAGCGTCCCCGGCGCTCGAGGCGTCCAGATCCGAACATTGCCTGACGATGAACGTCTTACCGCCCGAGTTCGCGCATTCCGTTCCTGACATGGGCCACCCCTTCGCTTGGCCCATCTCCCATTGTTGTCCCGTTAGGGTTATCGGCCGGAAGACGGCGATGTTGCGGGAGCGGGGGGATGAAAAGAACGGATATCGAAAGGGATGCAAAGAACGGGAAGGGATTATTTCGCGCCGCCTAAGTTTTCCGTCTTCAAGATGTCGAGGATCTCCCGCTCCTGTTGGCGCTTTTCTTCGAGGGCGGCGGCCTTTTTCCCGTATCTCTCGTTGGCGATGGGATCCTGGGATTCCCAGGCGCGGCAGTCGGCGATCAGGATCTCGCGCACCTTCCAGCCGAGCGGTTCGGAGGACGCGTCCTTTGCGACCCGCTCGAAAACGTTTTGCGCGTAGGCGTTGTTCTCTTCCACGGCGTTGAAACTTTTGCCGTCCGCTCCGCGCAGGTCTTCGTCTAATCTCGCCAGCTCGGTCTTGACGTTCTCAAGAGTCGGCTTGGGCGAGGACGCCGGCGGATTGGCCGCGGCGGCCGCCGGGGTCGCGGGTGAGGAAGGTTTCGGGGAAGTCGGCTTCGGGACGGCGATGGCGTCGGAGACTTTAGGCTCCTCGCCGTTGATGCGGCCCTTCGTAAATCCCGCCCGAAAACCTTCTCTCCAACCGGTCTTTTTGGAAAAATGGCGGATCAGAAAGCCGAGACCCACGGATCCGCCGAAGAGGGCGCCATAAATCCAGTTCCGGCCCACCCATGACACCAAGGCTTCCCACTTCGGCGAGCCCGTCCCGGCGGCGGCCGTGTTCGAATCGTTGTCCGCGCGCTTTTTGTCCGGCTCGCTTTGAAGGAAGACCGCCAGGCCGAGGAGCGCATGAAATCGGGCGATCGCGGTTTCCGCCACCTTTTGCTGGTTCTCCGGCGTCGTCTTGCCGCAAGCCTCCCAGGCCCAGGTGGAAAGCTCGTTCAATGAGATGATGTCCTGCCTGCCGTCGATGTTGCCCGATCGCCCGTCCCTCGCCGTTCCCCGGAAGTAATCGAGAAGGTCGAGGGTCGTGTAGATACTGTAGGAGCGGCGGTCGCCGACGCCGAGCGTCGCCAGGTAATCCTCCACCGAGCCGCCCTGTTGTTCGATGTTCCCCACCTCCGCGGCGATTTCCGCCGCCCGTCTCTCGTCGTAATGAAGGGAACTTAAGACGCAGTTCAATCCTTCCTTATTGTCTCCGAAAAGGCCGCTCAGATTGAAATCGCGGCCCTCCGCTCCTTCCAGGTAGGGAAAGGCCGCCTGGGCGATTCCGTCCGGAAGGATGACGACGGGCGGCGCGAGGACGCTGGCGTCGGCGGGATTCCTCAAAACGCCCAACTGGCTGTAAACGTCCTCGAGGGATTTTGAAGAATCGAGGACGCCTTGATCGATGGTACGGCAGGTCATGGTTTTTCTCCTTAATGAAGCTGGGGAACGGACGGGGTGGTGGGCTTGGGGCTCTTTTTCGCCGCCGCTCCGGCGATCACCAGGTTCGTCGTCTTGCTCTCGCCGCCGATGGTGACCGTCACGGTGTAGGTTCCGGCCTTCACGCTCGCGGTGTTGTTGGTCATCTTCATGGCCGGCACGCTGAGCTGGACCCGGTTTTCGCCCTTGGTCAGGCTTCCCGGGAAATTCGAGACGGGATTGCCGTTGACGGTGACGATCGCTCCGCTCGCGACGGCGTCCGTCGTGCGGATGACGACGTAAGGCACGTCCGTGCTGCCTTTGGCGTTGTTGTAGGCCGGCTGGCTCATCGAGACCGGATTGGCGGCGTCGAATTTCGAGGAAGGTCCGACCGTCACGGCGCGCGGCGGGAAGCGGACTTCCGCCTGGCCCGGACGGCTGATCCGAAGCTCGACTTGATGAGGACCGTCGCCCACCGTGGCGGGCAGGGTCAGATCCGTGCGGCGATCGGCGGGAAGATCGGCTGGGGCCCCCACCGGGTTGTTGTCGACGAAGATCTGGTATTTCGCGCCGGTGGGGAAGGTCGCGACGGTGACGATGTTGCCCAGGGGGATCGGACGCGGCGTGGAAACGCCCCCCACGAGATCGGGCGCCAAGCGCGCCGCGTTCGCCGGCATATCGAGCGTGAATCCGTAGGCGGCTCCCGTGTCTCCCACGGGGACCAAGACGGGCGCGGCGCCGCCGACCTTGATCCGGATCTCGCGGTACTTCTCGCCGCTCTGTCCCGGCACCGTGTAATAAATGCGCAGCGTGTGGTCGCCGTCCTTCATCTTGTCGGCCGGCAGGACCCAGGGAGCCTTCGTGACGGTCGCTTCCACCGCGCCCTTGCCGTCGGTCAACTCCATGCGGGTGACTGCCGCGTTCGCGGGCAGGGCTGCGATGAAGGGGGCCGGATCGAAGACGGTGTTGGCCGTCAGAGGCGTCGCCGTATGGTCGACGGGGTTGCCGTCGCTGACGGGACCTGAAGCGGAGGGCGTCGGGGCCTGGCCTGGCTTTCCGAACGTCACGGCCACGCCGCCGCCGAAGACGATGCCCAGGAACCCGAACGGGTGGCGGTCGGACACGTAGCTGGCGCGCGGCTCCACGAAACCGAACAAGCGGACGCCGGTC
The DNA here is from genome assembly GCA_036274695.1 of bacterium. Classification (GTDB taxonomy): domain Bacteria; phylum UBA10199; class UBA10199; order JACPAL01; genus DASUFF01. The sequence goes on from DASUFF010000169.1 coordinate 4,603, forward strand.
TCGGATTTGCTGGGGAGCTCGACGCCCAAGCTCACATTCAAACCGCCAGTGAGCGCCAGGCCGTTGTCGCCTTGGGAATTATGCGCGTCGGGGTTGTAGACGCCCGTGGTTCCGGTGTCGGCCTGGGTCGGGCCGGCGCCGGGTTCGGTGCATTCCTGCTGGCCCGTCTCGCCTTCGACGCAGTTGGTGACCGGAATGAAGGTACTTTCCGGAGACGAAAAGCCGCCCACGCTGCCGTTCAAACCGACGCCGATGTGGACCGCGCCCCCTTTTGGATTGACGTAAAGCCCCAAACCCGTGGAGACGCCGTAACGCGAGAAGTGGGAATTGGCCGCCTCGCCGCCCGGCGTCTCAAAGTTCCAGTCGTTGACGTTCATGGCGCCGCCGACCTTGCCCCACAGGGAGGCGGGCGAAGAGTCCTTGCTCCACAGCCGGCGGGCATAGGCCATCTCGAACCCGCCGCTGTTGTGGGACCACTTGCCCACGCCGATGCCGCCTTCGCCGCCCAGTGCGACCATCTGATCGACGTCGAGTTTGGAGGATGCGGTGCCGGACGCCGACTTTCCGTCGCGAATGTCGATCAACTGCTGGCGGGTGTAGTTCCTGCCGCCGACGTCGACCGAATCGCCCTCGTTGGGCGCCAGCGCCAAGGCGTCTTCCGCCTCGGTTTTCGTATCGATCTCTCCGTCTCCGTCGATGGTCTGGTTCTGTGTCGTTCCGTTCGAAAGGCGGACGGTGATTTGAATGCTCACGGCAGCTCCTTGAGCCCATCCCATTGGTCCCAAGCAGTTGCAGAAATTATCGCGAGCGGTTTCGGAAAGTTGCCTTTTTCGTGGGGAAAACTAGCGGAAAATCAGTGAACTTTGCGGCATCTTTGGCAGTCGCCGCGCACATGCGCTTCGAATTCGTCACGGAACTTGCCGATGTAGCTGGCGATGGGCATGGAGAGAGAATCGGCGAGGACGCAAATCGTTTTTCCCGCCATTTTTTGGCCGATGTCCAACAAAAGCTCGATGTCTTCCTTCTTCGATTCGCCGTGGAGCATGCGCCTCAAGACCTTGTACGACCAGCCCGTGCCCTCGCGGCACGGCGAACACTGGCCGCAGGACTCGTGCGAGTAGAAGTGGGCGAGGTTTTCCAGGGCCCAGACCATGCAGACGGAGTCGTCGATGACGATCATGCCGCCGGAACCGAGCAGCGAGCCTTTGGAGGCGATGGATTCGTAATCAAGATTCACTTCCTCGACCTCCTGGGCCGTCAGCACCGGCATCGACGACCCGCCGGGGACGACGGCCTTCAGGATCTTGCCCGGACGCATCCAACCCACGTCCTCGTGCAGGAACTTCCGCATCGGGTAGCCCATCTCCACTTCATAGATGCCCGGCCGCATGACGGGGCCGGAGACGGAGAAGAGTTTGGTGCCGGGACTTTTTTCCGTGCCGATCTTCTTATACGCGGCCGCGCCGTTCTCGATGATGTAGGGGACGGCGGCCAGCGTTTCGACGTTGTTGACGACGGTCGGGCTCTTGAAGAGGCCCTCGACGGCGGGGAAGGGCGGCTTGATGCGCGGGTAGCCGCGGTTTCCTTCGAGCGAATTCAAGAGGGCGGTCTCCTCGCCGCAGATGTAGGCGCCGGCGCCGCGGTGGACGTAGAGATCGCAGTCGTAGCCCGAGCCTAAAATGTTTTTTCCGGCGTAACCCTTCGCGTAGGCCTCTTTCACCGCCGCTTCGAGGCGGTGGTAGGACAGATCGAATTCGCCGCGGATGTAGATATAGGCCGTCTTGGCCTTGATCGCGTAGGAGGCGATCATCACGCCCTCGATCATCCGGTGCGGGTCCTTCTCCAAGATCGCCCGGTCCTTGAAGGTGCCCGGCTCGCCCTCGTCGGCGTTGACGGCGAGATAAACGGGCTTTCCCGTGTTCTGCGGGACGAAGCTCCACTTCATGCCGGCCGGGAAACCCGCGCCGCCGCGGCCGCGCAGGCCTGCATTCTTCACCTCGTCGATGATCTGATTCGGCTGCATGCCCAGAGCCTTCTTCAGAGCCGCGTAGCCGCCCGTCTTTTCATACACCTGCAGCGTATGCGATTCGGGCAGCTCGAAATTTTTGGTCAGGACGCGTTCCATTACTTGTTGAACCCTTCGATCAGGCGGTCGACCTCGGCCTCGGTCAAGTTCTCGTAATACGTCTCGTTCACCCGCATCGCCGGCGCCGTCCCGCACGAGGCCAGGCACTCGACGGTGGAGAGTTTGAAACGCCCGTCTTTTGTCTTTTCCCCCGCCTTGATGCCGAGCTTGTTTTTCAGATGCTCGATGATCTTGTCGCAACCCATCATCGCGCAGGGCAGGGTCTGGCAGACCTGGATGTGGAACTGAGCGGGCGGTTCCTTTTGATACATCGTATAAAAGGTGACGACGCCGTAGACGTGGGCGGGGGAGACATCCAAGCGCTTGGCGACCAACTCCATCACCTCGGGCGCGATGTAGCCGAACTCGCGCTCCGCGACCCACAACACCGGCAGCAAGGCCGCCTGCTTGGTGGGATAGCGCGTGAGGAGTTCGACGATCTCGCGTTCGCTGGCTTCGCTAAAACGTTCTGCTTTCATGATCTCCACTCGACCTCTCCGCCCTTCGGGCACCCTCTCCTTAATAAGGAGAGGGCTGGGGAGAGGTTTTATCGGTCCAATTCTCCAACCACAATATTGAGACTCCCCAGCACCGCGATCGCGTCCGCGATCATCCCGCCCTCCACCATCTTCACGAAGGCCGAGCAGATCGGAAAGCAGGGCGGCCGGCAATGGATGCGGTACGGCCTCTGTTCGCCGTCGCTGACGATGTAGAAACCCAATTCGCCGTTGGCTGCCTCGATGGCGCCGTACACCTCGCCCTTGGGCGGCTTGATGCCGTCGATCAGGAGCATGAAGTGGTTCATCAGGCCTTCGATGGAGCCGTAAACGCGCTCCTTTGGAGGCAGGGCAATCTTCGGATCGTTCGAGATCACGGGGCCGCCCGGGATTCTCGCCAGGGCCTGCTCGATGATCTTCGCGCTCTGGCGCATCTCTTCCACGCGGATCATCAGGCGGTCGTACGTGTCGCCGGTCGTGCCGACGGGAATCTCGAAGTCGTAGGTATCGTAATAGTAATACGGCTGCGCCTTGCGGACGTCGTAAGGGACGCCGGTGGCGCGGAGGCACGGGCCGGTGAAGCCCCAGCTGATGGCGTCTTCCTTGGAGAGGATGCCCACGTTCTGCGTGCGGTCCATGAAGATGCGGTTGCGCTCGATTAAGCGGGTGACATCGAGAATGGCCTTGTCCAAATCCTTCAAGACGCCGCGGATGCCGTCGGCGAAATCGGGCGACAGGTCCCGCATGACGCCGCCGATGCGCGTGTAGTTGGTGGTCAGCCGCGCCCCGCAGAGCTTCTCGGTGAAGTCGTAGATCTTTTCGCGGACGTTGAAGAAGTACCAAAAGTTGGTGAGGCCGCCCAAGTCGACCGCCGAGGTGCTGACGCAGATCAGATGATCCATGATGCGCGCCAGTTCCGAGACGATCACGCGGATGAACTTGGCGCGCTCGGGGATCTCGATCTCGAGCAACTTTTCGACGGCGAAGCAGTAGCCCACGTTGTTGAGCAGCGACGAACAGTAGTTGAGCCGGTCGGTGTAGGGGATGACCTGGCTCCAGGTACTGTGCTCGGAGTGCTTCTCGAAGGCGCGGTGGAGGTAACCGATCTCGGTGGAGGCCTTGGTGATGGTCTCGCCGTCCAACTCCACGAAAAAGCGCAGGGCGCCGTGGGTGGCCGGATGGGCGGGGCCGACATTCAGAGCCATCTTTTCCGTCGGCAAATTCTCGTTCGACTGTTCCATTAGGACGGCTTCTCCTCCGGGACGGGGATTTTCTGGCGCCGCTCCATCGGGTAATCCTTGCGGAGCGGATGGCCGACGAATCCTTCGAACAGCAAGAGGCGCTTCAAGTTCGGATGGCCTTCGAAAATAAAACCGAACATGTCGAAGGCCTCGCGCTCGTGCCAGTCGGCGGATTTCCAAAGGTTACAGGCGGAGGGAATCGTCATGTCCTCCTCCGCCACCTTCACGCGCAGTCGGAGACGGTGGTTCTTGGTCAGCGAATACAGATGATAGACAGCCTCGAAGCGCGGCTTTTCCCCCTTCGGCAGGTAGTCGACGCCGCAGACGTCCATCAGCATTTCGAAGGAAAGATCCGGGTCGTTCTTCAGGTAATCCAAGATTTCCGCGAGCTTGTCCTTGCGAACGATGACGGTCAAATCGCCCTTGTCTTGATGGCTAGCGAGGATTTCCGGGGCGAAGCGGCCTTGGAGTTTCTCGAGGATCATGCGCGGGCAAGGTCTAGCGGGAATAAGACGCTAACTCAAGAGTATCTTGAGGACTTTTTAGCACCGCTTCCCGCGGTACAGCTCTCGCTACGGTTCGTAAGGGAAGCTAGTACGTGACTCCGTAGGAAATCCCGTCGTCCTGGCCGTTCTTCAGCAGTTCGTATTCGCGCCGGGCGGGACCGGCCTCGGGCGACGAGCCGTATTTTTCAAAAACTTCCCGGAAGGCCGCCAATCCCTTGGCCTGGGACTTGGAGCGTTCCATGGAGATGCGCTCCGGATCGACCCGGCCGTTGACGAGCACGAAGCCGCCGCTTTTGAAGGCGCCGAAAGCGTCGGAATAGAGGCGGCCCAACAGGAGCAGGGCGCGCGGGCGCAAGGCGCTCTTGGGATACTTCGCGAGCCAGTCTTCCACCTTGTTGATGCCGTAATTCGGGTCTTCGGAGACCAGGGCGTTGCCGCGCAGAAGCGCCAGGCTCGCCTCGTCCTGATAGGAGCTGTTCGGAAATTGATCGAGGACCTTTTGAAAATGCGTGGCGTTGTAGGAATACTGGACCTGGTCGCCGTGATAGCTGAAGGCCCCGTCGCCGTAGCGGCGGTTCAAGTCGGCCACGTCGGCCTCGAAACACTCGGGCCTGGCCTGGCGCTCGCTCTTCTTGCCCAGGTAGCAGCGGCCGTCGGCCTTTTCGTAAAGATCCTTTTTTGCCAAATCCAAAGAACGGCCCGTCTTGATCAAGGCCTCGGCGGCGCGCTTGCCGGTCCGGTCGGCGATATAGGCGGCGTAGTACTTGTCGGCGGCGACGTCGTATTGGCCGGCCTTGAAGAAGCGGTCGCCCTCGTCCATCGAGTCGGCATGGGCGACGGAGCCGGCGAGCAAAAGAAAGCCGCCTATGGCGGCGCCGAAGGCGGCGGTCTTAAGCAGGGATTTTGGCGACATTGAGTTCCTCCCCTTTGGCGAGAGCGACGATTTTTTCCTGGATCTTCATCACGCCGTTCAAGATCGCCTCCGGCCGCGGCGGGCAGCCGGGGACGTAGACGTCGACGGGGATGACCTCGTCGATGCCCTGCACCACGCTGTAGTTGTTGTAGAAACCGCCCGAAGACGCGCAGGCTCCGGCGGAGATCACCCACTTGGGCTCGCACATCTGCTCGTAGATGCGCTTCAAGACCGGCGCTTGCTTGTAGTTGATGGTGCCTAAAACGATCAGGAGGTCGGCCTGGCGCGGGGAGAAGCGGACCAGCTCGGCGCCGAAGCGGGAGATATCGAAGACGGAGGAGACCGTCCCCATGAACTCGATGCCGCAGCAGGCGGTGGCGTAGGGCATGGGCCAGAGGGAGTACTTGCGGCCCCAGGCCACGACTTCCTTGACCTTGGTGGTGATCACGGCCCCTGCAAAGACGTCGGTCATCGACACGTTGGAGATCCTCCGAGAAAGATACTGTACGAAGGGGGAGACAAAAGGACAAGAAAATCGATACATTCCCCACGCATGCGTAAAAAATACGTAAATTTTAAATTCCTAATTCCTTTCGTAAAAACGAGACGTTATGCTCTATTCTATGGAGCTCAAAAGTCGCGGAACGGCGGAAAATCCGGCCAACCGATTCGAAAAACTTCATTACGGGACGAGCGCCGAAGCGATCGACGAGGAGGCCTGCGCACCGACCACGGAGTTCTTCAAGGACACGTCGAAGTCCGTCGTCTCCACGAACGACAGCCCGGATCTCGGTTTTATCGCCAGCGTCAACCCCTACCGGGGCTGCGAGCACGGCTGCATTTATTGCTACGCCCGGCCGAGCCACGAATACCTGGGCTTCTCCGCCGGCCTCGATTTCGAATCGAAGATCATGGTGAAGGAGGACGCGCCGGCTTTGCTGCGCAAGGAATTGATGTCACCCAAGTGGGAGCCGAAGGTCGTCGTCTTGAGCGGCAATACCGATTGCTACCAACCGATCGAGCGTAAACTACGGCTCACGCGCCGCTGTCTGGAAGTCCTGGTCGAATTCCGCAACCCCGTTGCCGTCATTACGAAGAACGCGCTCGTGATCCGCGACTTGGACCTTTTGGGGGAGCTCGCCCGTTTCCGGGCAGCCTCCGTCGCCGTTTCCGTTACGACGTTGGACGACGGCTTGAGGCTGAAGATGGAACCCCGCGCCTCGTCGCCCGAGCGCCGGCTCGAAACGATCCGGACGCTGGCTGATGCCGGCATCCCCGTCACCGTCATGACGGCGCCTATCATCCCGGGCCTGAACGACCACGAGATTCCGCGCGTCCTCGAAGCGGCGTCGAAGGCGGGAGCGACGTCCGCCGGTTACGTCATGGTGCGCCTCGCCCACGGCCTGGGTCCTCTTTTCGAAGACTGGCTGGAACGGAATTTTCCCGACCGGAAGGAGAAGGTGCTGCACAAGATCCGGGATATGCGTGGCGGGAAGATGAACGATTCACGGTTCGGGGTGCGCCAGCGCGGGGAGGGTGTGTTGGCGAAGGAAATAGCCGACCTCTTTCGCCTGTCCTGCCGCAAACTCGGATTGAACAAACGCGACTACGAATTATCCGCCGCCTCCTTCCGCCGTCCCGGCGAGCAGATCCGCTTGTTCGGTTGAGAGATTCCGGCTAAAGCCGTGTGATGCTCTTGATCCCAATTATCTTCGGCGTTCTGGGACTTCTGCTCCTCTGGGCCGCCATCGCTTTCAACCTCATGGTCCGCGACCGCAACCACCTGAAAGAAGCCTGGAGCGGGATCGATGTGCAGTTGAAGCGACGGGCGGATTTGGTTCCGGCCCTCGTCGAAGTGGTGAAGGGCTATGCCGGCCACGAAAAGAAGCTTTTCACCAGTGTCGCTTCGTTGCGGTCGCCCAAGGAAGCCGTCGAGGGATTGAAGACCGTGCTTGCCTACGTCGAGAACTATCCTCAGCTGAAGGCCGACAAGAACTTCCTGGATCTGCAGAAAAATCTTTCCGACGTCGAGGACGACCTCCAATACGCGCGCCGTTACTACAACGGCACCGTCCGCGACTACAACACGCGCATCCAGTCCTTTCCGAGCCTCCTGCTGGCCGGGCCGGCCGGATTTCGCGAGGAAAAATTCTTCGAGGTCGAATACGTCACCGAAAGGAAAAACCCCGATGTCGCGTTCTAAGCTCCTGTTTCTTTCGTCCTTCGTCCTTTGTCTTTGTTCCTCCGCCTTCGCTCAACCCTACGAACAGGAAACCATTCTCAATTATCACAGCGACATCACCGTGAACCCGGACGCCTCGATGGACGTGACGGAGACCATCCGGGTGGTCGCATTGGGAGACAAGATCGATCACGGCATCTACCGCGACTTCCCCTTCGAGTACCGGACGCCCTGGGGCTTTCGGCAGAGCGTGGATTTCGAGATCCTGTCGATCCAAAGGGACGGGCGTCCCGAGCCCTATCATACGGAAGGCCAATCGAACGGGCTGCGCATCTACATCGGCAGCAAGGACGTGTCGATCCCGTCCGGCGTTTATACGTACGCCATCCGCTACCACACCGACCGGCAGTTGGGCTTCTTCCCCGACCACGACGAGCTCTATTGGAACGTCACCGGCAACGGCTGGGTCTTTCCCATCAAGGAGGCGAGCGCCACGGTTCATCTGCCGTCCGGCATTTCCAAAAGCGATGTGACGGCGGAGGGCTACACCGGACCGCAAGGCTCGAAGGATCGCAACCTGACGGTGTCGGTCGACATGGGGGGCATCGCCGCGTTCCGCACGACGGCGGAGCTGGGGGCTTATGAAGGACTGACCGTCGTGGTGGGCTGGCCCAAAGGCAAGGTGAAGGAGCCCGCCAAGGCCCTGTTTTGGGCGTATTTCATCAAGGACAACTGGATGCTGGTCGTCGCCCTCTTCGGTTTGGCGGCGATCCTGGCGTACTACCTGATCGTCTGGTTCTTGGTCGGCCGCGATCCGAGCGCCGGCACCATCATCCCGCTCTACGAGGCCCCGGACGGGCTCTCGCCGGCCGCCGTTCGTTTCATTTGGAAGATGGGGTACGACGACAAGTGTCTTGCCGCGGCTCTGATCCACATGGCGACGTTGAAGCGGATCAAGATCGTCGACAATGCCGGGACTTACACCCTGGAACGCCTCTCTCCGAGCGGCGGGGGGAAGCTGGCCTCAGAGGAGAACAATCTCCTTCAGCGCCTCTTAGGTGCCGACGGAACCCTGGAGATCAAGCGGACTCACCGGACGACGATCGCCCCCGCCCTCCAAGGCCTGAAAGAGGATCTTAAAAAGAGTTTTGAGAAAAATTATTTCCTCACCAACCGCTGGTTCTTCGTCGGGGGATTGATCGTGACCGTTCTCGCCCTTTTGGCCAGCGTCTTCAGCGGCGACACGGCGGCCAAGGCCACGGGTGGATTCATGAGCATTTGGCTCACCGGCTGGTCGGTGGGCGTCGTCCTTTTGGTGAGACAGGCCGCCGCGTGTTGGAAAATGGCCTTCGCCGCCCGGGGATTCTTCACCAAATCCGCGTCTTTCATCGCGGCCGTCTTTCAAACGGCCTTCGCCCTGCCTTTCGTCGCGGGAGAAGTCGTCGGTCTTTTCATGTTCGCGAAAGGGACGTCCGTTTGGATGCTCCTGTTTCTCTTGATCTTCATCTTCGTCAACTTCCTCTTCTTCCACCTGCTCAAGGCGCCCACGCTCGGAGGCCGCAAGATCTTGGACAAGATCGAAGGCTTGAGGATGTATCTGGGCGTGGCCGAGAAGGACCGTTTGAACGCGATGGCGCCGCCCCGAAAGACCCCGGAGATTTTTGAAAAGTTCCTTGCCTACGCGCTCGCCCTGGACGTCGATCAGGAATGGTCCGAGCAGTTCGCGGACGTTTTGACGGAGGCGGGCAAGCCCGTCACCCAATCCTCGCCGGCTTGGTACGCGGGGACGACGGCCTTGGGCTCGGCGGCCTTCGCGTCGTCCTTAGGCTCGTCGTTGTCGGGCGCGATTTCCTCGGCGTCGGTATCGCCCAGTTCGAGATCGGGCGGAGGCGGCGGCGGTTCTTCCGGAGGCGGCGGTGGCGGAGGAGGCGGAGGGGGTTGGTGATGCGATGTAAGGGCGCATGGCCATGCGCCCCTACTACTTCCAGTCCAGCGCCTTGCGCGCGTAGACATAGATCAGGCCGATCAGCAGAATTCCCAGGAAGATCCCCATCTCGACCATCAGGAAAGGCCCCTGGCCCTGTTTGGCGAAGTCCTTGAAGGTAACGGCCCAGGGATAGAGGAAGACGACTTCCACGTCGAAGAGGATGAAGAGCATCGCGACCAGATAGAACTTGACCGAGAAGCGGTGGCGCGAGTCGCCCAAGGGATCGAACCCGCACTCGTAGCTACGCATTTTTTCGGCCAGGTATTTTTTGGGGCTGAGGAGATGCGACAAGGCCAAGATGATCCCGCCTAGGAGGGCGACGAAGGCGAAGAGCATCAAGAGCGGGATGTAGGAATTCATTTATTTTCAGGGGCCGCAGCCGGGGCCGCCGCTTCCGGAGCCGCCGGCGCCGCGACGGCGACCGGGGGGGCGTAAGCCGAGGCGTATAAGCCCGTCGAGCGTTCGGTGACCGTCGCCAAGCCGTTCCAGAAGAGGCCCAGATACAGGGTCAATCCGGCCAAACCCGCCAGGATCCAAGACTGGGAGACGGCCGGGATGGCGATGTCGCGCGCGTCGTCCGGCGCGTCGAAGAACATGACCTTCACCACGCGTACGTAATAATAAAGAGAGACCACGCTGTTCAAGACGCCGGCGATGGCCAGGCCGTAGAGGCCGGCCTTCAAGACCGCGCCGAAGAGGTAGAACTTGCCGATGAAGCCGGCCATGGGCGGGATGCCGGTCAGCGAGAACATGAAGACCGTCATGACCAGGGCCAGATAGGTCCCGCGCCCGCCGCGGCGGCCGAGGCCCTTATAGCCTGCCATGTCCTCGACGCCCATTTGGTTGGAGACGACCAAGACGACCAGGAAGGCGCCGACGTTCATAATGACGTAAACGACCAGATAAAACAGGACGGCGGTCAAGGCCTCCTGGCTCAAGGCCGCGAAGCCCATCAGGAGATATCCGGCATGGGCGATGGAGGAATAGGCCAGGAGCCGTTTTAAGTTGTTTTGGACGAGGGCGGCCAGATTGCCGATCGTCATCGTGGCGATGGAGAGGACGGTCAGCATCTCCACCAGCCCCACCGGTTTGACGGCCAGGAAGGTTCCCGCCAGCACGTCCTGACCCGGCGTCGTCAAGCCCACCAGGAAGAAGCGGATCAAGGCGGCGAAACCGGCGGCCTTGGGGCCGACGGATAAAAAGGCCGTGAACGGCGTCGGGGCGCCTTCATAGACGTCCGGGCACCACATGTGGAACGGGAACGAGGCGATCTTGAAGCCGATGCCTCCAAAAACGAGCAGGACCGAGACGAAGAGGGCCGGCCTAGAGACGGCGTTGGCCTTCAAGAAGGCGGCGATCTCGGGGAAGGCCATCGTGCCGGTCATCCCGTAGAGCAGGGACAGCCCGTAGGCCATGATGCCGGAGGCCACGCCGCCGTAGATGACGTACTTCAAGGCGGCCTCGGAAGACCGGCGCACGCCCCGTAGCGACCCCGTCAGGATGTAGGAGAGAACCGAGACCATCTCCAGGGCCAGATAGAGCATCAGGAGGTGGTTGGCGGAGCCTAGGAGCATCATGCCCAGGACGAGGGCCGTCAGGAGCGTGTAATAGCTCGCCTGATCCGCCTTTTCGACCTCGGCCGACTTGACGGACAGCAAGATGCCCAGGAGTCCGGAGACGCCGAAGATGATCTTGAAGAACCGGCCGATGTCGTCGACGGAGACCATGCCGGTGAAGAAGGTCGTCGGGGCCAGATAAAAGGTCGCGGCGACCGCTCCCATCATGCCGGCGATTCCCACGAACGCGAAGAAGGGAAAGACGGCCTTGGCCCTCGTCCCCGCCACGAAGTCCGTGACGATCAGGAGCAGGATGGTGCCGATCAGCACCAGCTCCGGCAGAAAATAGAGGAGATCCTGTTTCATCAAAGTCCCGCCAGGTTCTTGGCGTCGACGAACTGGCTCAAGGCCGTCATCGACGTGTTCAGAAGATCCAGGGCGAATTTCGGATAAATGCCGACCAACAGCGTGATGATGGCCAGTGGCACCAGCGTGACGATCTCGCGGGCGCTGATCTCGGGCAGTCCCTTGTACTTCTCATTCACCTGGCCCAGGAACACGCGCTGGTAGGTCCAGAGCATGTAGGCGGCGGTCAGGACCACGCCGGAGACCGATACGATCGTGTAAAGCCGGAAGGTCTTGAAGCCGCCCATGAAGCAGAGCACCTCGGAGACGAAGCCCGAGAGGCCCGGCAGTCCCAAGGCTGCGAAGAACGCGAACGAGGTCCAGGTCGCGTACTGGGGCATGCTTTTGGCCAGTCCGCCGAAGCCGGCGATTTCGCGATGGTGGGCCCGGTCGTAGATCACGCCGACCAGCAAGAAGAGCTGGGCCGTTATCGTTCCATGATTGAACATTTGGAGAACGGCGCCGTTCAAGCCTTCCGGCGTGAACGAGGCCATGCCGAGCAGGCAGAAGCCCATGTGGCTGACGGAGGAGTAGGCGATGAGCTTCTTAAAGTCCTTCTGGGCCATGGCGCAGAGGGCGCCGTAAACGATGTTGATCATGCCCAGGGCGGCCAGCATGTTGGCGAAGTACAGCGTCTCCTGCGGGAGGATCGGATAATTGATGCGCAGGATGCCGTAGATGCCCATTTTCAGCAAAACGGCGGCCAGGATGACGGAGATGGCGGTCGGGGCCTCGACGTGCGCATCCGGTAACCATGTGTGGAACGGCACCACGGGGACCTTGACGGCGAAGCAGATGAACAGTCCCAACCAGCACAGGATGCGGAAATGGGGGTTCGCGAAGGGTCCCTGATGCAGGCCCTGCTTGGCCAACTCGACCAGATTGAAGGTCTGGCCGTCGCTGTAGAAGTAGAAGGCCAGCATCACCAGGAGCATCAGGACCGAGCCCAAGAGCGTATAGAGGAAGAACTTGATGGCCGCGTACTCGCGCCGCGGGCCGCCCCAGATGCCGATCAGGAAATACATCGGCAGGAGCATGACCTCCCAGAAGACGTAGAAGAGGAAGAAGTCCAGGGCCGCGAAGACGCCGAACATGCCGGTGACGAGCAGGAGCAGGAGAGAGAAGTAGCCCTTCACCTGCTTGTCGATCCCCCAGGACGCCAGCACGGAGATGGTGGCGATCAGGGCCGTCAGCAGGACCATGGAGACGGAGAGGCCGTCGATGCCCATGTAGTACTGAATGTGGAAGGCCTGAATCCAGTTGTAGGGGCCTTCGACGTACTGCATGGCCGTGCTTCCCCGGTCGAAGGTCATGAAGATCTTAACCGCCGCCGCCAACGGCGGGAGGGTGGCGACCAGGGCGACCTTCTTCACCAGGTCGGTCTTCTCTTTCGGCAGCAGCGCGATCAGCACCGCCCCGACGAGCGGGAAAAAAGTCATGAAGGAAAGGTACGGGAACATAAAATCTCCTGTCTTACAAAAGCCGATAGAGCATCACGAGCAGCACGCCGCCCACCGCGTAATACAAATAGGTTTGAATCTGCCCGGATTGAACGCGCCGGAGGGCCGACCCGCCCCAGCGGGCGGCGTTGCCGACCAAGTTGACCAGGCCGTCGACGAAGATGCGGTCGAAGGCGCCGGAAATGTAGGCCGAAACCTTGGTCAGGAAGCCGACCAGGTTGACGATGCCGTCCACCACCTTCAGGTCGAACTTAGCCAGGAAATTATTGAGCCGCAGCAGGTTGTTGACGAACAGGAACTGGTAGATCTCGTCCACGTAGAACTTGTTCTGCATGGCGCGATGGATGGCCGGGAAACGCGCCACCAGGGCGGCAGGGATGTCCTTGCGCTTCGAGAAGAGGACGTAGCCCGCGTAACAGCCGACGATCGCGACGGCCAAAGAGAAGGCCATCAGGCCGTACTCGGTGCTGTGCGAGGCCATCGCATGTTCCCGGGGCATCACGAAAACCGGCTCCAGCCAGTGCTCGAGGAGATTGCTGTGTTCCCAACCGATCAGATGTCCGAGCGAGTCCGGAACGCCCAGGAAGCCGCCGGCGATGGAAAGGGCCGCTAAAACGACCAGCGGGATCGTCATCGAGGCCGGCGATTCGTGCAGGTGGTGTTTCGTGTGCTCGTCGGCCCGGCATTCGCCGAAGAAGGTTAAGGTCACCATGCGGAACATGTAGATCGCCGTTCCCGCCGCGGAGACCACGCCCACCACCCAGAGCCACGGATAGTGGTTGAACGTCTGCCAGAGGATCTCGTCCTTCGAGAAGAAGCCGGCGAGCGGAAAGATGCCCGCGATGGCCAGCGTGGCGATTAAGAAGGTCTTATAGGTGACGGGCATGTACTTCCGCAGGCCGCCCATCTTTTGAATGTCCTGCTCGCCGCCCATGGCGTGGATGACCGAGCCGGAACCCAGGAACAGACAGGCCTTGAAGAAGGCGTGCGTGACCAAATGGAAGATGCCGGCGTGGTAGGCGCCCGTGCCCATCGCCCCGAACATGAAACCCAGCTGCGAGACGGTGGAATAGGCCAAAACCTTTTTGATGTCGTTCTGAGCGAAGGCGATCAGCGCCGAGAAGATGGCGGTGGCGAAGCCGATCGTGGACACGATCATGCGCGTCTCCGGCGCCATCGAATACAGGAAGCTCGTGCGGCCGATCATGTAAACGCCCGCCGTGACCATGGTGGCGGCGTGGATCAGGGCCGAGACCGGCGTCGGACCGGCCATGGCGTCCGGCAACCAGACGTACAGGGGGATCTGAGCCGACTTGCCCGTGGCGCCGACGAAGAAGAGGAGCGTGACCAGCATGACGACCGGCACGCCGTTCCAGGTCTTGCCCGCCAGCATCGGGGCCGCGTCCCGCATCTCGGTAAAGGTGACCGTGGCCGCCCCGGAGGACTGCAGCGTCCAGTAGAGGAGCAGGAAGCCGACGATGAAGGCGAAATCGCCGATGCGGTTGACCACGAAGGCCTTCATGCCCGCCGTCGCCTTCTCCTTGTCCGTGAACCAGAAGCCGATCAGCAGGTAGGAGCAGAGCCCCACGCCCTCCCACCCGATGAACATCATGGGCACGTTGGCCCCCATGATCAGGGTGAGCATCGCGAAGCAGAAAAGGTTCAGGTACGTGAAGTAGCGCGAAAAACTCTCGTCATGGCTCATGTAGCCGACGGAGTAGAGGTGGATCAGAGAGCCGACGCCCGTGACTACGAGCATCAGCGTGATCGAGAGAGGGTCGATCAAGAAAGCGACGTCCGCCTTGAAGCTGCCCGAATCGATCCAAGGAAAGAGCGTGACGGTCAACTCGCGGGATTCCTCCGGGAGGCCGGAAACGTAGAGGAAGGTGCCGACCGAGATCAGAAAGGCTAGGAAGAGGGATCCGCACGCGACAAAGGCGGTAAATCCCTTCGGGACCTTGCGCCCGCTGTAGGTCAGGAAGCCGTTGATCATGGCGCCCAGGAGCGGCAGGAGGGGCACTAAGTGGACGAGGCCGAATGCGATCTTTGCGAAACCCATATTATCCCTTGAGAGAATCCGCCTCGTCCGCGTTGATGGTGCCGAACTGCTTGTAGAGAGAAACGACGATGGCCAGCGCGACCGCCGCTTCCGCCGCCGCCAAAACGATCAGGAAGAGCGAGAAAACGTTGCCGCCGACGTGATTGCCGTTGAAATGCGAGAAGGCGACGAAGTTGATGGACGCCGCGTTCAAGATGAGCTCGACGCCCATGAGAAGCCCGACCGCGTTCTTGCGAGTCATGACGTTGTAGAGCCCTAAGGCGAACAAAATCGCCGTTACGACCAAATAGGAATTTAATGAGACCATAATTTTTCGTAAGGGCGCATGGCCATGCGCCCCTACATTATTTGACCTCCCGCCGCACGATCACCATGGCGCCCACCAGGGCGCCCAAGAGGACGATCGAAACGATTTCAAACGGCAGGAGATAATCTTGCAAAAGGGCATTTCCGATGGGGACGATCATCGAGGTATAAGCCTCGTCCTTCTGAACCCACATCCCGGAAGTCAGGATCGAAATGAGGAGGATGGCGATGGCGGCGGCGAAGGGCACGGCCACCTTGTAGTTCACCGACTGGTTCGAGAGCTTCACGTCGCCGATCTTGTTGGTGAGCATGACGGCGAAGACGATCAGAACGAGGATGCCGCCCACGTAGATCAAGACCTGAGTGACGGCGATGAAATCGCTGGAAAGCAGAACGAACAGGCCCGCTGCCCCGGCGAACGTTCCCAAAAGGGAGAAGGCCGAGTAGAGAACCTTGCGCGAAAACGCCACGCCGGCCGCCGAAGCCAGCGTGAACGCGGAAATTCCCAGGAAAGCCAGATCCTGAAGGCTAGGCATCCGCTGCCTCCTCCGTAGTGTCGGTGGCGTCTTCGGACGCGGCGTCTCCAGCCCCTTCCTTCTTCGGGGCCTTGTAGGGGACGATCACCTGGCCCTCGGGGACGAACTTGAAGACCAAATCATTGATGTCCTCGGTCGCCCGCTCGAATTCCTTGGTGAAATGAATGGCTCCGGTGGGGCAGGGCTCGGTGCAGAGGCCGCAGTACATGCACTTGGCCTCGTCGATGTCGAACTGGGTGAGCACGCGCTCCTTGGTCGGGGAGGACTCGTCTTTCTTGGTTTTGATGACGATGCAGTCGATCGGACAGTCGTTCATGCACGCAAGACACGCCGTGCAGATTTCCATATCGACCTTCAGGAAGCCGCGGAAGCGGTCCGGCAGCGTCTCAGTCAGGGGCACCGCCATCTTGTCGGGGTACTGGATCGTCACCGGCTTGCGGAACAAGTGGGCAAACGTGATGGACATGCCCTCGAAGACGGAGGTCGCGGTTTCGACGATGTTTCGAAAATAGGTCATATAAGTCGTATAGGTCCTATCGGACCTATTTTTCAAACAAACGGATTCACGTGAACCGGCTGCCGGCTATACCAAACCTGATAAGCGACGCGATAGAAAAAGTAGAGCAGGACGGCCAGGGCCGCCCCGCACAGCGCATAGCGCACGACGGGCACGCCCTGCGGGAAGAGCACCATCCACACGGCGACTCCCATGGAGGCGACGAAGCCGAACGGCGTCAGGTACTTCCAGCAGAGCGCCATGAGTTGGTCGACCCGGATGCGCGGCAGCGTCCAGCGGATCCAGATGATCACGAACACGATCACCAAAGCCTTGAGGAAGAAGGTCACGAACTCGAGCGCGTGCGGCAGGATCACCGACGCGGCGCCGCCCAGGCCCGTGGCCCAGGCCTTCACCGCGGGCGGGATCTGCCAACCACCCAGGAACAGCGCCGTGCCGACGGCGGCGATCAGGTAAATGTTGGCCCATTCCTCGAAGTAGAAGAACACGAAGCGCATGCCGCTGTACTCGGTGGAGTAACCGGAAACGAGCTCGCTCTCGGCCTCGGGGATGTCGAACGGCGTGCGGTTGCCTTCGGCGAGCGATGAGATGAACAGGGAAACGAAGGCGATCGGCATGAACGGATTGTCGAAGATGTACCACTGCCAGGGATAGGCCCCTTGCCCCTTGATGATGTCCTGGATGGAGAGCGAACCCGTCAGAAAGACCACGACCAAGATCGCAAGCCCCGCCGGGATTTCGTAAGAGACGATCTGGGCGGCCGACCGCATGCCGCCCAAGAGCGAGTACTTGTTGTTCGACGCCCAGCCGGACATCAGGATACCGACGACGACGATGGATGTGATGGCGATCAGGTAGAAAATGCCGACGTTCAGATCCGCGATGATGAGCCCGCTGGAGAAGGGAATCGTCACGAAGGCCGCAAACATGCCCGCGAACACGAGGTAGGGGGCGAGCCGGAACAGGATCGGATCGGCAGCCGTCGGGACGATGTCTTCCTTCAGGATCGACTTGATGCCGTCGGCGATCCACTGGAAGAAGCCTTGCGGACCGACGCGGTTGGGGCCCACGCGGTCCATCATGCGGGCGGCGACGCGGCGCTCGACCCAAGAGACGATTCCCGCGAAGGGGGCGACGAAGGCCATCAACATGACCAGCGCGAAGACCAGCTGAACCGCCAAATACACGAAATCAGCCGGAATCGACTGGAGAACGGTGACTTTTGAAATCAGGAGATCGGCTAATTTCTGCATGGAATCTTCCGTTATCTATCTATTTCAGGAGCCACAATGTCCAAGCTCGCGATAAACGCAATCAAATCCGCCACCATCATGCCGCGGCTGACCTTCTCGATGATGCTCATGGCCGTGAACGAGCCGGTGCGGAACTTGACGCGATAGGCTTTGTCGCTTCCGTCGCTCACCAAATACACGCCCAGATCGCCGCGGGTGCTCTCGTTGCGGACATAGACGTCGCCGGCGGGCGGGCGGATCTTCTTGGGCACCTTCACCTGGTGTTCGCCGGCCGGGATGCGCTCGAAGCACTGGCGCAGGATCTTCACCGACTCGCGCATCTCGTGGATGCGGACCATGTAGCGGTCGAAGCAGTCGCCCAACTTGCCGGCCTCGCCGGTGCCCACGGGGATCTGGAAGTCGAGCTCGGGATAAACGGAGTAGGGCATGTCCTTGCGGAGGTCCCATTTGACGCCGGAGCCGCGCAGGTTCGGTCCCACCAGGTTGTAGTTGGCGGCCTCTTCGGCGGTGACGACGCCGACGGCGCCCAGGCGCTTGTGGAGGATTTTATTACCCGTCAGGAGGCGGTCAAATTCGTTCAGAAGAGGCTCGAACTGGTCCATGAAGGCGATGACCTTCTTATCCCAGTTGGGCGTCATGTCGTAGATGACGCCGCCGACGCGCGCGTAGTTGTAGGTCAGGCGCTGGCCGCAAAGCTCTTCGATCAGGTCGTTCACCTTCTCGCGCTCGCGCAGGGCGTGCACGAAGGGAGTGTAGGCGCCGATGTCCATGCCGAGCGAGCCGACGGCCAGCAAGTGCGAGATGATGCGGTTCAACTCCATCGCGATCACGCGCAGATATTCCGCGCGCCGCGTGATCTCGATGCCCGCCAGCTTCTCGACCGCCATGGCGTAGGCGACGTTGCAATTCATTGCGGCGAGGTAATCGACCCGGTCCGTCCAGGGCATGAAGCCGTTGTAGGTGGCCTTCTCCGCGATCTTCTCGATCGAGCGGTGGAGGTACCCCACGTCCGGCACCGCGGCGGACATGACCTCGCCGTCCGTCTTCACCACGAAGCGGATGACGCCGTGGGTGGACGGGTGCTGCGGGCCCATGTTCAGCAGCATTTCTTCGGAGCGTAATTCCATAAATTACGAAAGCAACGACGGCCTCGTCGTGGAGATGCCGTGGTAGTCCTCTTGTTCCTTGTAATCCTTGCGGAGCGGGTGGCCGACCCAGTCGTCCGGCAGCATGATGCGGCGCAGGTCCGAATGGTTGTCGAACTTGATGCCGAAAAGGTCGTAGACCTCGCGCTCGAGCCAGTTGGCGCAGCTCCAGAGGCTTTCCAAAGTTTCGACGTGGGCCGTCTCGTCGCGCGGGAGGAAGACCTTCAAAACCACCGTGTGTTTATGCTTGTAGGAAAAGAGGTGGTAGACCACCTCGAAGCGGTTTTCCTTCGGGCGGTCGACGGCCGTCAGGCTGGAGAGGCAATCGAAGGCGAATTGGTCGATCGTCTTCAAGGTCTTGCAAATGTCCTTGATCTTGTCGGCCGGGACGATGAGGCACGAATCCCCGGTCTGAGCCTGGGTAACCGGGTTCTTGGCCCCCGCGACGAACTCGATGGCCACCCCTTTGTAGAACTCGGCCAACTTCTTCTGAATTTGTTCCGATGTCATGGGATCACTTTCTTACTTAGGCGACTAAACTGTCTTTTCTCACCAGGAACTTCTCGCGGCGCATCTTCTCTTGGATCTTGAGCAATCCTTCGGTCAACGCCTCCGGACGCGGCGGACAGCCGGGAACGTAGACGTCCACCGGGATGATCTTGTCCACGCCCTTCACCACCGAGTAGGCCGGCTGGAAGAGGCCGCCGCAGTTGGCGCAGCTGCCCATCGAGAGCACGTACTTGGGCTCGGGCATCTGGTCGTAGAGCACCTTGGTGCGGAGGGCCATTTTGTAGGTCAATGTCCCGGCGACGATCATCAGGTCCGACTGTCGCGGTGAGGCGCGAGGGACGCTCCCGAAGCGGTCCAAGTCCGCGCGGGGGCCGCCGGTCTGCATCATCTCGATGCCGCAGCATGCGAGACCGAAGAGCATGTACCAGAGCGACGAGGCGCGTCCCCAGTTCAGCAGGTCATCCACTTTCGTGGTGATGACGGAGGCCGGGAGCTGGTTTTTGAGTGTCAGCATAAAATCCCTTTAACGACTATACGTGCGACGAACGCGGCATGATTTCGGTGCCGATGTTCTTGTCGTCCGAATCGACCTTCTTGATCCACTCGAGATCGCCCTTGGTCCATGCGTAGACGAGGCCCAATAAGAGGATGAACACGAAAATGGCGATCTCGGAGAGGGCCCAGAGACCGGCGCCGGCGGCGATCCACTTCTTGAAGACGGCGCCCACGGGGAACATGAAGGCGATCTCGACGTCAAAGATGATAAACAGCAGCGCCAGCAAATAAAAGCGCATGTTGAAGTTGACCCAGGCGTTCTCCGTGGGTAACTCGCCGCACTCGTAGGTGCTTAATTTTTCGGGGAAGGGGACTTTCGGCCGGAGGAAGTGTCCGAGGGTTAAAGACACTAAGACGAAGCCGCACGCGACGAGCAAAAAAATCAGTACATTCGCGAAGTTAAACAGCATTGGGTCCCCTCAAATCGCGGCGAATATGTTCAAAACGGCTACAGCCTGTCAAGATAAAACCCGTTGTCAGGGTTGGGTTTCTCCGCTATGGGCCGGTCGCACCGTGCAAGACGAAGTCACTGCGGCCAAGCTTAAGAAAGCGATCGGTAAAAAGGTCGAGGTTCACGCCTTCGGGATCTCGTACGTGGGGGTCTTAAAGAAGGTGGATGCCCGCTCCGGCGAAGTCCGGGTGGAGGACAGGGAGGATTATGTCGTTCTCGAGATCGAAAGGATCGATCATTTCCGCATTCTTCGCCATTAGCCTGCTTGCGGGGCTCGCCTTCGGGCCCGCGGAGCTTGCCGCCGCGCCGAAGGAAGAGATCAGCCATGAGGGCGCCACTTTGGACATCATTGTCGCCTTGGTGGGCATCACCGCCTTTCAAGATTCCCAGGAAATCCGGGCCGGTCTGCTCAAAACCGAGGGGGTTCAGAAGGTCTCCGTCGATACGGAGGCCCCGGGCCTCATCACCTACCGGGTGACCTATGCGGGCGAAGCCATGAGCCTGATCGACAAGCTCTCGAATTTCTTCCCCAAGAAGTACGATTTCCGCGAAAAACGCCTCCCCGGAGGCGGCACGGAGGTCGACGTCAGCCGCAAGGGATACTCCGGTTAGGCCTTGAAGGCGCAATTCCTCATCTTCATCGCCGTCGTCATCTCCGTGCTGGCGCTTGCGTCGGTTTATGTGGGCTGGCGCATGGCGGCCAACTCGACATGGATTCGGAGCCACAGCGGGATCCTCTGGTTTTCCTTCGGCCTCTTCCTCTTTCTGCAGATCTTAGGACCGTACCTCTACCGCGTCCTGCCGGATCACCAGCATCGTCTCTTCGTCGTCCATTGGGCCATTTACATGGCCCTCGGCGTCTTTGCGTGCGTGTTTTTCTACACGCTGGCGGCCGATGCGCTGCTTCTGCTGGCTCGGCTCGTTTTCGGATGGCAACGCGGCGGCGTCTTCGGCTCTTGGGGATTGGGCATCGTGGTGATCTTGACCCTCTTCACCGTCGTGGTGGGCGTCATTCAAACGGCTTCGGGGCCCCGCCTCTATGACGTGGAGGTTCCGATCCCAAATCTGCCGGAGGCATTGGACGGCTTCCGCATCGTGCAGGTCTCGGATCTGCATGTCGGGCCGACCATCGGCCGGGAGTACGCGGCTAAGGTCGTCGCCAAGGTGAACGACCTCCGGCCCGACCTGGTGGCGTTGACGGGCGACCTGATCGACGGCACGGTGCCGCAGCTTCAAGAAGCCGTCGCGCCGCTCTCCGGGATTCGATCGATCCATGGCATGTTCTATGTGCCGGGGAACCACGAATACTATTGGGGCGTGAACGACTGGTTGGCCGAATTGAAGAGGTTGGGGGCCCACGTGCTGGTCAATGCGCACGAGGTGATCCTCCGCAACGGCGCCGAGCTGACCATCGCCGGAGTGACGGACGATCAGGCGGCGGAGATCGTCCCGGAGCAGGCCCTCGACGTCGGCAAGGCCGCCTCCGGGGCGCCGGAAGGGTCGTTGAAGATCCTGTTGTCCCACCGGCCGACGCATTATGAGGAAGCCGCGCGCAACGGTTTTCGGCTTCAGCTTTCGGGGCACACGCACGGCGGTCAATTTTTCCCGTGGAGCCTGGTCGTCGCGATGGCCTTCCGGTTCGAGAAGGGCCTTCACCGTTATCAAGATCTTTGGGTGTACGTCAGCCGGGGCACGGGTTACTGGGGGCCGCCGATCCGTTTCGGGGTACCGCCGGAGTTGACGTTGCTGCGGTTGAAGCGGGTTTGAGACGGGGGGAGGCGGGACGATTGAAACAATTGACGTTTCGGGTCTCCCTCATTAAGTAACCCCGCTCGATGGCAGAACGCCTGCCCCAATCGCTCCGCGATTGGGACTGTCGCCTGTCTTCGACAGGCGCCTGTAGCTCAGTGGATTAGAGCATCAGACTACGAATCTGAGGGTCGCAGGTTCGAATCCTGCCAGGCGCACAAATTTTCGGTCAGGGTCCGTTCTCGGTCGTTTTAAAAGAACCCAGTTTGACGACGCCCCCCATCAATCCGTCCGGAAAAGGCTTGGAAGCATCCCCCGTTTCCAGCGGAATCAAATCGCCCGTATGGAAGTCGGGCGTCTTCTCCTCGGCGATCATTAGGCCCGAATCATCCGGGTGGACCAGATGATACGCGAAGAATCGAAGCTTCCCCTCGCCGATCGTTATGTCGGGAAAAAGAAACCTGACCCTGCCGTGCGGCGTGACCTCCCAAACCGCATCGCAGTATTTGGCCTCGCCTGCGGTTCCTCCCTTCGGCACGTAGACGACGCGCAGTTGGAGAGGCAGCTTGTCGTCGGAAGGTTTCTTCAAGGGCGTCCATTCCCCTATGGGAACGGGGTATGCGGTCGTATCCATCAGAAAGCGGAGCGTGACCTGCGCCGGCGCCGTCGCGAGCGGGTACGCGACCGGGGGCGATTTGGGCAGGATCTTGGAATTCTTTCCGTACCGCAGGCGCGCATCCACCCACGTCTTCTGAGGATCGATGGGCCTTGTGTCGCCCTTGGAGTCGATCGGGTCTGCACCGGCATAGACTTTTCTGTTTTCGGCTCCATTCCCGTCGGCCGGCGGATCCGGCCGCACATCCCCCTGAGGATCCAAGGGCGGCGGCTCATCGCGAGGTTCCTCGGAAGGGGAATCGACCGCGTTGTACGACCCAGGCGCAATGATCTGAGCGGCCTGAGGACAACCCGACAGGAGCCAGCCGACGGTGAGGAAGGCTACTGCGGTGAACGGGCGTCGTTTCATCAATTTAAAATGATAATCTTTTCGCTTCGATAATACAACCCGTCGAAGGCGCCGTCTCTTTTCTTCCGCGGGCCACGAATTTCTGTTAGCTTCTCGATATGCTCAAAGGCTTCGACGACTTCATGGCCGATTCCCGTGACCGCGGGCACGTCATCGGGACGTGGGGTTTCCACTCCAACATCGACTTCACCCGCATGCGGCCGGAGGAGACCAACGTCTGGTTCTTCGAGCAGATCTTCAATTTCCTGCGCGCCTACTTCGGCCTGGTCCTTCCGGATTCGCTGGAGGTCATCACCTACAACGCCACCCAGCGGATCGAGAAGAAGGGCCTGGATCAGATGACCTTCTTGGACGAGCTCATGCTCATCATGAAGAAGTTGAAGGAGCCGATGTGGACGGCGAGGCTCAACCTGAACATCATCGGCTTCCTGCGCACCGCCCACGATCCCGAGCATCCCATCCGCATCCAGATCCAGGAACCGACATCCTTCATTTGTTGGGGCGGGCCGGATGAGACGGGTTTTCAGAATTTCTCCATCGGCTACACGCTGTTCTCCAACACCGTGCTCAAGGACGATCACATGGAATTGTGGTCCATGAACCAGCCCATTTTGGAAAAAGCCCTGCGGAAGTGGGAGGAGCAGACCGGAAGGATGATCGAGGTGGTGGACTCGACCGGCGGGGCGCCCGTCCAGAAATACGGCTTCGGCCGTGGGGGCGGAGGCGGCGGGGGACGGCGTTGACGCCTAGCCCAGCCGTTCGAAGGACAAGGGATTCCGGATCAGAAATTGTTCGCCTTCGGGGAAGGTGATGGTGTCGAGCATGGCTCCCAGCGAGAAGCGGTCCTTCTGCGGCAAGCTGACCAGGGACCGGTAGTAAGAGGTCACCCAGGGAGTGAAATTGGTCAGGGCCTCGCCCCGTTCCCGCCACCGACCGCTTTCCTTCAAAAATTGGAGACGGGCCATCGTAACGGCCAAGCCGAAGTACAGGATTTCATTCTGCGGGTTCCTCCGCACGATCTTGAAGCTGCGATCGCAAAACAAGGACGAATCCTCCTGCGAAAGGGTGTTGACGCAAAAGCCGTCCAGGGTCCCTTCGGCCGATCGGAAGGCCATCAGCAGACGGGGCAGTCCGTTCCGGGAACGGTAACTTTTCAATTCCTCGGCCGCCTCCGGAGGCGCCAGGGCGATCAATCCGTCGAAATCCTGCTCCTCGATCACGACGGGATAGGGCTGCCCCTGACGGACGAGCGTCACCACGCGCGGGGCGAAGGAGCCGTCGCGCCTCGGGGTAAAGCCCAACGTAAAGGATGCCGGCGGGATGGGGTTCAGCGCTTCCCTCGGTTTGGGCGGGCAGGTGTCGATCTTGAGATCGGCGGCGCGGAAAGGAGGCTCACGAAAGACATCCTGACCGTCCTTCCAGCCCAGAACGTAGGAATGGCCGCTTTCGAGCAGAAGATGGCATCGGGCCGCCTCCGTCCTCACCAGACGCTGCCCCGACCGGTAATGCTCGATGACGGGCACGCCGCCCCGGAGCCTCTTCGCCAAATCATCGCGCGCCTCGGCGACGTCCGCCAAACGCACGGTCCCCTCTTCGAAGAAAAGACCGGACAGCGAGAAATAGAAGGGCTTGTGCGCAAAGAGGGCCCTCGAAGTTTCCAAGGCGATCACGGCCGGGTGGGGGATTTCATCGGAGAGCCTGAAGCCCGGCGGCGGGGCGACGGCCGAAGGAAGCCGCAAGACGGCTTCTTGATCGCCGCGGAATTCCAAAAAATGCCCGTAAAGCCCTTCTTCCTCCACACGGGTCGCCGACTCCGCAAGCACGGAGGACAACCAGGCGCTTCCCGCAAGCCCGCCCTTTTTCAAATTGCGGCGGTACAGTTCTTGGAGGCGGTTGCCGACCTGGAAGGTATCGACGGTCCCGCAAACGCTCAGCTCCCCCAGCAAGGCCCGTTCTTGAAGAGCGGCTTGGGCGGAAACGCCGGGGAGGAGAAAGGGGGTGACTGAGAGCATCGGCCTCTTGTCGACGAATTCGCCGAAGAGTTGCCTCTCATCTTTGTTTTGTCGTCGTCAGCGGCCGGTTCTTTCATCGGAACCGGAAGAACGTGCGCGGCGTCAGTCGCACCAAATAATCCTTTTGGATTTCCTGCCGCGAGCCCTTTCGGGTGAGCGAGGCCACGCGGTTGTCCTTTTCGTTCATGATGACGATCCGGCCGCGAGCGGTCCGCTTCTCCAGATAGAAACGTTCCCGGCCCTGATCGTCCACCCGTTCCAGGCGCGCGTGCACGGGCGCGAGTTTGTCGTCCCCGAACCAGAGGACCATCGGCCGTCTCTGCGGGTGGAGCGCGCTTCCCAACGAAAGGTTTTTGAAGCCGCGCGGAAGGTGGAGCGCGTAGGGCCCTTCCTCGAAAACGTATTGATAGGCGGGAAAGACGCTCTCCAAGGGGCCGTAGGCTCCGGGGATGTCGAAGTCCGGTTTCTTGTATTCGCCTTCGAAACGCAGGGAGCCGGCGGTCCAATTGTCCTCCTCCACGTAAGGGCTCGCGGAAGCGGCGTCATGGAGGGCGGGACCGGCCTCGTGCGGCGGGACGGCCTCCAAGGCGCGGAGGATGTTGGAAAAGAGCGATTGTTCCGCGAAGGAACCCAATATCGATTCGCGGTACTGCGTCGAGGTGTGATGCTTGTAGGAAGGCGAGAGGCTGCCCGCCGCGCCGTCGGTCAAGGAAACCAGCCGGGCGCCTTTGGGCACGCGCGCTTGGGAGAGCGACGCGCGTCCGTTGCGGAGCGTGTTGGTGACGGTGTTGGCGTTGATCGCGTCCACTTCGGTATGTCCCAGGACCGTCAGGCGGCCTTTCTCGTCCCGTCCGACCAAAAGCGTGATGGCGTCCCCCGCCGTGGCGAACGTCGCTTCGCCGTCGATGACGACGGCGATGGAAATCACCGTGTCGGGGGCCGTGTACGACGGGAAACTCGCGCCGCTGGCCACCTCCTCGAACAGGATCTGAGCCTCCAACGCCTCCCGGGCGTTCAGGAAGAGGTCTCCGGCCAGCGGAAGGCGTTTCTCACGAAGCGCATGGACGATTCCGGCGTGGACGCCTTGCAAGCCGGCGCTGGAGGCCATTTCCCCCATTTCGTTTCCGCCCAGACCGTCGGCCACGACGACCACCCACACCTGCCTCCCGTCGTGCGTCCGGAAACGGGCGATATAATAACCGTCCTCCTGGTTGGCCCTCTTTCCGAGCGAGGTCGCGGCCGAAAGGCCGGAGTCGGGATCAACGTGGCGCCCGTTCTTGCCGCCGGAGACCAGGCGCGCCCATCCCACCTCGCCGCCTTCGGCGTCGCGAATCGGAAGGGTTTCGTCCAATCCAACGACGAGCGGCTTGTAGACGGGATCGCCGGCGCCGAAGCAGGTTCCGTCGGGGAGGGTGTCCTGTACGTCCGGCGCCTCGGAGAGGACGACGTCGTAGGCGGGATACGTGCCGGCCGCATAAACCAGCGCGAGGTGGCCCAAGGGCTCCCGGGCGCTTCGAACTTCTCCCAAGACGAATTCCATCCCCTTTTGGAGGCCCAAGACCGACCAATGGACCCCTCCGTGCCTTTCATCGATCCAGTACTGCGTGCCGTGCGGATCGCGGCGGAACGTCGGAAAGGGGGGGATCGAACCTTTCTCCACCATGCGGAGGAGGCGTGCGAAGCGCCTCACGTCGCCCTCGGGCCTGAAGTTCGTCCGAAGGAGGTCCTGATGGATGTAGGCCAGCGGCGCCCCGTTCGCGCGCGCCAAGGTCTCCAGGTTGGGGAAGAGGTTGTAACGCCCGTAGGGAAGCTCGCCCTCCAGGTGGAGATGCGGCGGGTCCGTCTTTTCGGGGAGCAGCAGGTAGTTGCTGGTGGCGGATGAAATCACTAGGCCCACGCCGGAGGCGGTCTCGCCGCTCGTCCAGCGCAGCCATTGGATGCGTCCTTCCGCGGCCCCTCCCTGGGCGTCCTGGGTCGTGACCAGGCGTCGGGCCGCGGCGTTGATGTCGGAGAGAGTGGTATTTTGGATGACGATCCCTTCGGCGTTCGCGTTCGCCTTTTGGAGGAAGGCCGTCTGGTTGGCCAGGCCGACCGACGACATCTGGGTCAGAAAATTCCGGAAATCGGTGAAGGTCCCGAAGGGCATGGGACACTCTTCGACAGATCGAGACAGGGGTTGCGTCTGGATTTTGAGGATCGAGGGGTTACTTGACCCGCGCGCCCGAGCCGATGGCCAGACGGTCTAAGGTGAGGACGGAGAGGCCGGTGTCGTCGGAGGCGGCGAGCAGCATGCCGTTGGATTCCACGCCGCGGATCTTGGCGGGTTTCAGATTGGCCACGACGACCACCTTTTTGCCCACGAGC
>DASUFF010000170.1:0-10690 GCA_036274695.1 bacterium
GGGGATTAAGTTGATCTTGCAGGGCACGCGCGCGCCGATCTTGGCGATGCGCTT
Source organism: bacterium (assembly GCA_036274695.1). Lineage (GTDB taxonomy): Bacteria > UBA10199 > UBA10199 > JACPAL01 > DASUFF01. The sequence continues at coordinate 55 of DASUFF010000170.1, forward strand.
GGCGTCGTCGATGGAATCGTTGACGCCCGCCATCATGACGTATTCGAAGGTCACCTTGTGCTTGCTGCCCAGGGCGTACTCGCGGCAGGCCTCGATGACCTCCTCCAACGAATACCGCTTGGTCACCGGCATGAGGGCCTCGCGCCCCTCTTCCGTGGTCGCATTGAGGGAGAGAGCGAGCTTCGCGCCCGAGTCTTTTCCGAATTTGACGATCTCCGGCGCCAGCCCCACCGTCGAGACGGTGATCCGCCGCTGCGAGAGGCCCAAGGCGAAGTCGTCGGTCATGAGCTTTAAGGAGCCGATGACGGTGTCGTAGTTGTGGAACGGCTCGCCCATCCCCATCATCACGATGTTGGTGATCTTCTCGCCCGGCGGGAGCTCCCGTTGGACGCCCATGATCTGGCCCAGGATCTCCCCCTGGGTTAGGTTCCGCAGAAGCTTCATCTCCGCGGTGCGGCAGAACCGGCACCCCATGGCGCAGCCGACCTGGCTGGAGATGCAAAGGGTCGTCCGCCCTTTCTGGGGCATCAGGACCGATTCGATCGAGCCTCCGTCCGCGAGTCGGAACAGGTATTTGGTAGAGAAATCCGTAGGAGAATGATGCCGGGCATCCACCTCCAGGTGCCGGATCTCGAAGTGCTCGGCCAGTATCGCCCGTGCCTCCTTTGAAACGTTCGACATCTCGTCGAACGAAGTCGCCCGCTTCTGGTAGAGCCATTGAAGGATCTGGTTCAAGGCATACTTCTTAAGCCCATGCTCCAGGAGCCAGGCCTCCAATTCCGTCTTGGTCAGATCGAGGATATTGCGCTTCACGAAAACGATCCTAGCGGAGGCGTTTCTTCGCTTTCAAGGCCCTAATCGCGGTGCTGGAGACGTTCGGAATGGGGGATTTCGGTCCCCGGGGGAAGACGATCAGACGTGCCATTTTCCGAATTTTTTCAAAATCCTTCCAAAGCTTGCGCTCCCGATACGCGTCGGCGCCAATCGCCAGCGAAAACCGGGCGCCCGGGAACTTCCCGCGGAGGTAGTTCAGGAGATCGACGGTATACCCCGTCCCTCCACGGCGTTTTTCAAAACCCTTCACCAGGACCTTGCGTCCGAGAGGACGAAAAAACTTAAGGCAGGCCTTCAGCCTTCGGGAAAAGGACGGCATCTTCTTTCCGAAGGCGTGCCGATGGACGGGCAAAATCCAGACTTCGTCGATCCCCCGCCGCTTCGCCAGCCTCCGGGCGATCTCGTAGTGCCCGGCGTGGGGAGGATTGAAGGAGCCCCCGAAGAGCGCGATTCTTTTTGACGCCGCCATGCTTCCTCTATAGAAAATTTCCGCATGAAAGGGAAGGAGCGGCGTCTCCGCCGCGTTCTCATCGTTTATAAGAAAAGCTCCTACCAGGAGCACGCCTTAGACGAGAAGGACGCCAACTACCTGCGCCTGCTCCGGGAACGGCATCCGGCCACACGGAAGTCCAAATCGACGCACGACACCCACGTCGACACGCTGGAGACCGTCCAGCGCCACCTAAGGAACCTGCGCATCCCGCACGACGTCTGCCTGCGCACGCAGCTGAGGCCCATCCACAAGCACGATCTCGTGCTCACGATCGGCGGCGACGGCACCTTCCTGGAGACCTCCCACTACCTCCGCAAGGGCCTGATGATGGGCATCAACTCGGTGCCGAAGGAGAGCGTGGGTTATTACTGCAAGGCCACGGGGGAGAATTTCCTGGACCGCCTCTACGAATACCTGCACGGCTCCTGCCGGATCCAGACCCTGCACCGTCTTTCGGTCAAAGTGGACGGCAAGGAGTTCTGGCCTCTGGCCTTGAACGACGTCCTCTTCGCCAACACCAACCCTGCCGGCACCACGCGCTACGTCCTGCAGATCGGCAAGCGGAATGAAGAACAGAAGTCCTCCGGCCTCTGGATCTCCCCCGCCCCCGGCTCGACCGCGGCCACCAAATCCGCCGGCGGCAAGGCCCTGCCTTTGAGTTCGACGGACATCCAATACGTGGTGAGGGAACCCTACGCCCCGAGAGGAAAACGTTATGAGCTGAAGAAGGGCGTTTTGAAGGCGTCCGGCCAGGTCGAAATCTTCTCGATGATGGACGACGCCGCCCTCTTCATCGACGGGCCGCACATCGTCTATTTGCTCCGGCGGGGATCGCGGATCGTCATTCGAAACGCGATGAAGCCGATTCAGGCGATTTGGTGATCGTGTAGGTGCGGGGTGACCCCGCCCCTACAATCCCAACACCGTCAAAACCTCCGTCGCCACTTCTTCAATCGCCTTCGACGTCACGTCGATCACCGGCACACCGCCGATCTCCTGAAAGACCTTGTGGGCGTAGGCCAGCTCCTCACGGATGAACTCGATATTCGCATAGGCCTCCGTGCGCGGCAGGCCCATGCGGGCGAGCCGCGTGCCCCGCAGCTCCGAGAGCTTTTCGGGAGAAACGGTCAACCCCACCAGCTTCTTGCGCTCGAGGGATTTCAGGATGCGCGGCGGAGGGACTTCCCGGACGAGGGGAATGTTGGCGGCCTTATAACCCCGGTAGGCCAGGTAGATCGACAGCGGCGTCTTGGAGGTCCGCGAGATGCCCAGGAGCACGATGTCCGCCTGTTCGATCGTCTCCAAACCCTGGCCGTCGTCGTGCTTGACGGCGAACTCGATGGCGTCGTTGCGGCGGAAGTAGTCGCCGGTGATCTGGTATTTCAATCCCGGCTGGTCGGACGGCGTCGTGTCGAAGTAGGCGGCGAGCACGCTCATCACCGGACCCATCACGTCCACCGCCTTCACCTGGGCCTCGCGCGCGAGGTCGAGCAGTCCGTCCCGCAGCTCGTGGGAGACGAGCGTGAAGATGATGACGCCGCCCGTTTCCTTGGCCTCCCGGACGAGTTTGGCGACCCGGTCCAGGCTCCGGATCCGCGCGCGGCGAAGCACCGCGACGCCTTCCTGGCGGAATTGGCGGAGGGCCGCCGTGGCGACGCTGATGGCCAGCTCGCCCGTGGCGTCGGAGACGGCGTAGATGGTTAATTTGGGATCGGGCATGCTACAAAGGGTCGGTACCGCCGGTTAAAACTCTCAGCTCTTGTTTCTCTTCGAGCTCCAGCGAATCCAGCTTCTCCCCCAGCCGGGTCACGCGCTTCTCCGCGGATTCGTAGGTCCCGCGGGCGTTGGAGAGATGCCGCCCGATCAGGGCGAAGTCCTCCCCGAATTTCTTAAAGTCGCCCTTGAGCCTCGCGATATTGTCCAGCACCACGCGGATGCCCTCCTGCATCTGGAGGCCTTTGAAGCCGATGGCGATGGTCTGCAGGTAGGCGTAGAAGCTGTTGGGAGAGACCGGAAAAATCCGCTTTTCCTGGGCGTACTGGAGCAGGTCGCGCTCGCTCGGATCGTTCTTCAGAATGATCTCGTAATAGACGTTCTCCGCCGGCACGTACATCATGGCGAAATCCAGCGTCCCTTCGTCGGGCAGGATGTACTTTTGGGAAATGGCGTCGACGTGTTTCTTGACGTCCGTCAGGAAGAGCTTGCGGGCCGCCTTCTTCTCGTCTTCGTCCTTCAACTGTAGGAGCCGCGTGAAGTTTTCCAGAGGGAACTTGGAGTCGATGCAGATCAGTCCCTGGGACGACTTGATGACGGCGTCCACCATCTGGCCGTTCTTGAACTTGTGCTGGGTCTCATAGCGTTCCTTCGGGAGCACCTGGGCCAGCAGGTCGCCTAAGAAGAGCTCGCCCAGGGAGCCGCGGAGCTTGGGGGCCTTCAGGATGTCGTTCAAGCGCGAGATGTCCTTGCCCACTTCCTCGATGTTCTTGGTCTGGGCCTCCATCCGGCCAAGGCTCTTCTGCACCTCGCCCACCACTTTCGCGGCGTTGTCCAGGCGCTCGCCCAGGACCTTGGTGGACTCGCGGCTGCCCTCCTCCATCGACTTGCGTGCCTGGTGGAGCTGGTCGCTTAGGTTCTTGGTCAGGTCGGACATCTGCTGGTGGACGAGCTTGGAGGAGGTGTCGACGTTGCCCTGGAGGCTTTCCATCTGCTGCTTGAGCAGGAGGACGTCGGTGTTCTGTTTCGGCTTCAACAGGACGAAGGCGAGCAGGCCGATCAAGACGAAGACGACGGCGGCAAGAATCGCGGCGATGAGCATGGCCCGATATTAGGGATGACGAGCGTCTCGCGCAATGGCAAACTCGGGCGATGATCACCGTTTACACCACCCGATTCTGTCCTTACTGCCGGTCCGCGAAGGAACTGCTTCGCTCGAAGAAGCTCGACTTCAAGGAGATCGACGTCTCCGACGACGACGCATTCGACGCCTTGGTCAAGCGCACCGGCTTCAAGACGGTGCCTCAGATCTTCATCGGCGATCAGATGATCGGGGGTTTCAACGAACTGGCCGCTTTGGACCGCGAAGGAAAGCTGGATGCGCTGCTGGCCGGCTAGGCCCGCGTATCGCGCCGGGCGCGATGCGAACCTCGCACGAAGGCGAGATTGAGATCCGGTTTGCCCGAGCCGCCGACGCTGTCGCCGCCCGCGTCGTCGCTCCCGCGCTCGCTGCTGCCGCCGCCCTCGCGAAGCCTCCAGGAATCCCGCATCAAGGACGCGACGGTGGTGCCGGCGCCCGCGGCCGTCGCCATCGGGTTCGGCGTGGGCGAGCCGGCCGCATTCCCCCCGCGCGTAAGCAATCGGTTGAAGGTGTTGTGATCCGCCAGCCCCCGGGTCACGTCGTCCGGGTTCGGATCCCTTCCGGGACCGAAAGAATGGCCGAAGTTAAACACGCGAACGGGTGCAAGCGGTTCGGCGGGATCGCCCGTCGGAACGACGGCGGATCCGGCCACGACGACGGGCTGATTGGGTAAGGGCTCCGCCAAGGGATCGACGAGTGTCCCCGTGAGGCCGTCAGTGCTCGCCAGGAGCGTGCTTCCCGGCTGCGGCAGCGGGGAACCCGGAGGAGGCGGCGGAGGCGCTCCCGGCGGCGGAGGCGGCGGAGAGCCGGGAAGCGGAGCGGGATGGTCGACCGGAACGCTCTTGGCCACAAGAGGCTGAGCGTTGCCCGCGTTCGGATTTTTTACGAAACGATCGCCGCCGGCGCGGGGGTCGGAACGGGCATCGCGGGGATCGCCCCCGCGAGAACCTTCGCCGGTGTCGGTGCCGGTGTTCGGTTGATTCGGAACGGCGGGCTCCGGGTTCGTGACGCCCATCGCTTCCGGAAAGCGCTGGGTGAAGAGAATATCGACTTCGCGGTCGCTCAACTGCGTCGGCGAGTAGAACGTGCGGATCAAGTCGCGGATGGGCGCAAGGTCCGCGCGCGTGCGCGGCATCGAGGTACGGTTGACGTATTCCGACACCATCCGCTCGGCCGCGTCGAAATTCGCACGGGCTTCCTCACGGACCGCCTCGCGGCGTTCGGAACGCACGGCGTCGGAACGGGTGTCCGATCCCCCGCCGACAACCACCGCCGCGCCAATGTTGGGTCCTACTTCCGCCATAGTCTTAAGATGATACCAAAATTAGGGCGCCCCCTTCCCTATTAAAGAGGGGTCCCCCCGCCTTAAAAGAAGCAAGCCGAGTGCCAAAATGGCACGAAAGACCAATTTTTAAGTATTTGAAATAAATAGAGAATTTTGGTTCCGCCCGCCTCAAAAACACCGAAATCCGGGCAAAACGGTGTCTTAAGACCCCACTTTGAGGTGGCCGATTCTCTTCAGACTTTCCTCGACCTGCCGCCTCAAGACCGGACTTTTGGTCACGGCACGGGCCGTTTTTTCCATCACCGAGGGTCCGATTTTTTCAAAACCCTCGCAGATCAGCAGCAGGTCCACGCCGGCCTCCAGGGATAAAACGGCCGCCTCGTCGGGCGCGTAGGACTTGGAGACGGCCTTCATCTGAAGATCGTCGGAGACGACGACGCCCTGGAATCCCATCCGCTTCCGAAGAAGGTCCTTCAGGATCATCGGCGAGAGGGTCGCCGGGAGTTTCGGATCGAGATGATCATAAACGACATGGGCCGTCATGAGCATCGGAATACGGGCGGCGACCGCCTTGCGGAACGGAAGGAGCTCCGCCTTTTCCAAAACGCCGCGGCTACGTTTCACCCGAGGGAGGGTCAGATGGGAATCGGTCGCGGTGTCCCCGTGCCCGGGGAAATGCTTGCCGCAAACGAGGATCCCCTCGCGCTTCAAACCTTCGGCGAAGGCCAGGGCGACCCTGGCCGCGATGCGCGGGTCGTCGGAGAAGGCGCGGTCGCCGATAATGGGGTTTTTGGGATTCGAATTCACGTCGAGCACGGGGGCGAAGTCGAGGTTCACGCCGACGCTTTTCAATTCGCGCCCCAAGACGCGCCCCATGCGCACGATGTCCCGCAAATCCTTGGTGCGCTCGTAGAATCGCCCCCAAAAGGCGGCCGGGGGGAACTTGATCGAACCCGAAGGAAGCCGGCTGACGCGCCCGCCCTCCTCGTCGATGGCGATCAGGAAGTTTCCGGCGCCGGCGCGGGCCAGGTCGCGGTTCAAGGCCCTCATCTGAGCGAGGGATTCGATGTTCCTGCGGAAGAGAACGGCCCCGGCGACGGGATGTTTTTTCAGAAGGGATCTCAATGAGGCCGTGACTTTCGTCCCGTCGAAGCCCCATACGAAGAGACGGGATAATTTCCGTTCGATGTCGTTCGTCATAGAGGGCGGTTACCCCGGTTCCAACTTCCCCGCAACCGTTTCATCGTTCGTACGATACGCAAGCCTTCCAGGAGATTTCTCGTGATCACACGCCTCGCCCCGACGTTCAGCGTCCTCTTTCCCGACGTCTTCTTGACCAAGATGGCCGAGCAGGGCTTCGGCTGCCCCGCTCGTTCGGACTTGGTCGGGAGGACCAACTATTTCACGGCCCTCCAGACCCGGGTGAACCAGCTCCTGGTGGTCCCGGCGTTACGTTCCTCTTTGAGAGCGGAGACGATCGGCCTTCTCTCCCCCATGAGAACGGCCCATCGCCTTCCGGGTAATTTCCCCCTCGTGGACACCTCCACGGCCGAGGCGCTGACGGACCTCCTGATCGCCAAGGACGGACTGCTCGACGTCCTGTCCGGCGGGCTCGAGCTGGTCGAAGGCTATAAACCCGCGCGAAAAGAGCACCGCCCTTGGTTTTTGCTCCTCCACTCTCTCGAAAAAACGGGAGTCCTGGAAGGCATCGAGGAAATCAAGGAAGGCGAGATGACCGCCCCCGGCTTTCCGGGACATCCCGGCGGGCGCGTGTTCGTGGCGAACAAGGCGCGTTTGGAAGAGTTCAAAAGAGACGCGCGCCAACTCAACAATGCCCAGGTCACCGCCAAGACCGCGATTCCCATCGACGCCGACGCCGCGTCCCTCGTGAAGATTTTGGGAAACCGCTAGATTTTGACGTCGAGATAATCCCGCAGACCGTCCCCGAGAAAATTGAATCCCAAGATGACGAAGGCGATGGCGAGCCCTGGATAAAGGGCGATGTGCGGCGCGACCAGAAGATATTGAACGCCCTGGTCGATCAGCCGCCCCCACGTCGGCACGTCGCCGCCGACGCCCAATCCCAAGAACGACAGCGTCGACTCGGCGAGGATGACGCCGGCCATGCCGAAGGTGGCCTGAACCAGAAGAGGCGCAAGCAGGTTGGGGATCAAATGTTTCGCCCAAATCCGGGGCGTCGAGGCCCCGGCCGCGACGGAGGCTTTGACGTAATCCCTCTCCTTCAGCGACATGGTCTGTCCGCGCACGATGCGCGCGTAACCCACCCAACCCACCAGCGAGAGAATGACGACGATCCCCATCATCCCGCCCTGCCGGTAGAAGGCGGCGAGCGCGATCATCAGCAGGATGGACGGAAACGACAGGAAGACGTCGGACACGAAAGTGAAGACGCGATCGCAAAGGCCGCCGAAATAACCGGCCGTGAGTCCGATCAGCGTCCCCAAGGCGCCGGAAATCGCAACCGTCAGGATGCTGACGGTCAGCGACACGCGCGCGCCCCAGAGGATCAAGGTGAGCAGATCCCGTCCGTCCTCGTCGAAGCCGAAGAGATGCCCCGGCCTCGCGGCGGACAGGCGCGCGGCGAGATCGAAGGCGTTCGGATCCTGCGGCGAGATCCAAGGCGCCAAGACCGCCGCCAGGGCGGCGACGCCGATCACCGCCAAACCGAATAGGAAACCCTTGCGCTTCATTCGGCGGCCTCGATGCGGATACGCGGATCGAGCCTTGCATAAAGGACATCCGTCAAGAGATTCACCAGCGTGTAGGACGCCGCGATGCACAGGATGCAGCCCTGCACGACCGGATAATCGCGACGTTCGATGCCCTGCACGAGGAGCGAGCCCAGTCCCGGCCACGCGAAGACCTTTTCCGTGACGATGGCCCCGGCGAGCAACACGCCGAATTGGAGGCCGGCCACCGTCACCACCGGATTCAAGGCGTTCCGAAGCGCGTGCTTCAAGATGACCGTCTTCTCCGCCACGCCTTTCGCGCGGGCGGTGCGCACGTAATCTTCGCGCAGCGTCTCCAGCATCGTGGAACGCGTCAGCCGCGTGAGCAACGCCGCCATGCCGGCGCCCAAGGTGAGGGCCGGCAACACCACGCTCCCCGCTTCTTGGCGGCCGGCCACTGGGAGCCAGTCGAGCTTCACCGCGAAGATCAAGACCAAGAGAGGCCCCAAGAGAAATCCCGGCAGGGAAATCCCCACGAGTCCCGCGAGCATCGAGCCGTGATCCCAGACGCTCCCCCGCTTCACCGCCGCCAGGGAGCCGAAGCTTAAGGAGAGCGCCAGAGCGACGGCCATCGCCAGCGCCGCCAGCTCGAGGGTCGCCGGATAGCGTTCCAAGATCATCGTGGACACGGGCCGTTTTTCGAAAAGCGATTTGCCCAAGTCGCCGCGGACAACGCCCGAAAGGAAATCCTTGTACTGCTCCATCACCGGCTTGTTCAGCCCCATGGCCTCGCGCATCTTCTCGCGGTCGGCGGGAAGCGATTGTTCCCCCAAGATGAGATCGACGGGATCTCCGGGCACGAGGTGGATCAGGGAAAAGACAAGCGTCGAGACGGCGAAGAGGATGGGGATCAATAAAACGACGCGTTTGATCAAATAGCGGATCATTTTTATTCCGCGGCCTTGGACACCTCGGCGGCCCACTCGAACGAGGCGTTCGGCCGGAGCCTCAAGCCCTTCACGTTCTTCCCGAAGACGGCGTAGTTGTCCTCGTACCAGAGAGGGATGATCGGAAGCTCCTGCGACAGGACCTTTTGGACGGCCGAATAGAGCTCCTTGCGTTGCGCCGGGTCGAGCGTCCGCCTCCCCTGTTCCGTCAATTCATCGATGGATTTGTTCTCGTAGCCCCCGCGGTTCACGCCGGCCGGCGGCTTCATCGCGCTGTTGAAGACGTTGTAGAACATGTCCGGCTCGGTCACGCCGACCCACGTCAGCGAGTAGATCTGGAAATTCCCCTTGTTGACGTCGCTGAAGAAGACGCCCCAGTCGTAGGGAAGGACCTCCACGTCGATGCCGACCTCCTTGAGATACCGGGCGATGAGGCGCGCGAGCCCGATCCGATCCTTCTTCGTGGACGTCTTGTACGTGAGGGAAAGACGGGGCTTCGGCCCCGCCCCGTCGGGATCGACCAAACCGGCCTTGTCGAGCAGCTCCTTCGCCTTCGCCGGATCGTAAGGGTACGTAATCACGTCCGGCTCATAGGCCCAATGCACGGGCGAGAGCAGACCCGTCGCCGGCCGCGCGAGCTTGGCCATGCGGAAATCGATCAGGGCCGGGACATCCAACGAGCGCGCGATGGCCTCGCGGACGTCGGGTTTGTTCAGCGGCGCTTCCCGCAGATTCATCCCGAGATAGGTCATGTTGATCCCTTCCGTCGTTTCCAAGATCAGATCGGGATCGTCCTTCAAGGCCGGCAGGAGGAGGGGCGGGACGCTGTTCTGCAAGACGTCTAAACGCCGGTTCTTCAGCTCCAGCACGCGCAGGTTGTCGTCGGGGATCACGCGGAAGGAGACGCGCTTCATCGGCGGCACATCCCGGAAGTAGCGGTCGTTCCGGACGAGCGTCACGCCCTCGGCGGGCTTGAAGGACTCGAGACGGAACGGGCCGGTCCCGATCGTCGCATCCCCCTCCGCCGGAATGACGCCCAAGGTGAGGGCGGAAAGAAACGGCGCGAAGGTTTCCTTCAACTTCACGTCCAGCGTGAGCGCGTCCTCCACGGTCACGCTCTCGATCTTCTCCATCGTCGCCCGGAAGGGAGAGGCGAGCGCCGGGTCGACGACCGATTGCAGCGTGTACTTCACGTCGTCGGCGTCGCAGACGCTGCCGTCCTGGAAATACAGCCCGGGTTTTATATGGAAACGGAACTCCGTCGGCGAGACCTGCTCGAAGCGGTCCACCAGATCCGGCTGAAGGCGCAGGCGCTCGTCCAACCGGAAGAGCCCGTTGTGGACCAGCTGCGCGATCTTGGAGGAATAGGCGTCGGCGGCGAGGCGGGGGTCCAAGGTCGTCGGGGCCGATTCGATGCCGACGACCAGCGTATCCGGCGGCGTCTTCAATCCGGGACGGCAGGCCCCGAAGAGAAAGGTCAGAAAGACCGGGAAGAGCACGGAGATGGCGAATCGGCGGGCGCTCATGAGAAAT
>DASUFF010000171.1:0-2987 GCA_036274695.1 bacterium
TTCGAGATCGATGAAAGCAACGTTGGCGGCCATCTGGACCACTTCGTCACCGTCAAGGTTTGCGAGGAGAAGGCCCAGACTTCTTGCATCACGGTGCACCGGGCCCATTTCTCCGAGGATCCCGTCCAAGATCTCTTTCCGGGGCTTGCGGCCATCATCACTCGGGACTTCGCCGACGTTCCGAATACCATCCTGGACGGCGGGCTGGTTTACCAGGCCACGATGGTCGACCACGATCCGATCCGCTGCGAGGATGTGACGGGGCGTTTCAAGGCCCCCGGGTGCGCGGGAAAGCTCAAATTGGATTACCGCTGCCTCAACATGGTCAAGCTCGAGACCTTCGAAGTCTTCACGGCGGCGGGAAGTTACATCGTTACGCGGACGGATTGATCCCTTATGAAGATTTTTTCGAGATTTTTGACGGTCGCCGGCCTCCTGATTTTTGCGGCCTCCGGTTGTTTTCAGAACGGAGCCGACAGTGACCCCGTCAGCCTGCCCGTCCCGTTCTCCGGTGCCCTGACCTCCGACACGAACGTGACCATCGCCGTCGGAACGCCGCTGCCGGCCTCCGCATCGGCGGCGGTTAAGGTCAAGTCCGCATCGAACGCCTTTCCGATCCGTTGGAAGACGGTCGACGCCTCCACCGGCGCGGATTTCGGGGATCTCACCTTTCTCTCGATCACGGAGCCCGAGGTCACTCCCTTTCCGGCGGCGGGGCCGGACGAGGTCCGGCGCGTCTACACCTTGAGCGTCTGTACGACCTTGGCCGATGGCAGCGAGCTTTGCTCGGACAATTTCAAATGCTTCGAATTCCCCACCGACTATCCGCCGAATTTCACGGCCGCCGACGTCGTTCCGGGGGATTCGGGCGCCACGGCGGTGGTGCGGAAGTCCGACTGCTCCGGCAACAACACGCTAAACGGGCAGCTGATCAGCGCGAAATTCCTGATGGGGATGGTGAAGCTCTCCGACGGCGACTTTCTCTTCCACACGCAGCAGGAATCCCCGATGTTCTTGAACGGTGCGGATTTCCTCGCGGGCTCCGGCGCGCAGGACAGCCGCGTGGTGATGACGATCCTTTATCAGGGCGGAACGCCGCCGCTGCCTCCTCAAGAGCCGTATCTTTTCTCGGTGACGACGCCGCTTTCCCTTCCGGGAAGCGACGCGGTCATCGGCACCGAATTGCTGCGGTTCCTAACCCTCGAGCCTTCGCCCGATGGAAGCCTGATCCATTCCACGGCCGACGTTCAGCTTCTGATCGGACAATCGAGTCTGATCATCAAGAATTCGCGAGGCTTGTTCCATGTGATCCCCGAACTGGCCGACCCCGTCAGCAGCATCATCGGCTCCGCCTTCGCCGACGACCCCGTGGTCAATCCCGACTTTCTGGAAAACGGCATCGTCCTCTTCAACAGCCGCGAGGAGACGGATTCGGTGCCCATCAACTGCGATCCGGCGTCCCACGAAGCCACCGGGATTTTCCAAGATCTTTGCGAGGCGAACGGCGGTCTGAAGGCTCAATTGATGTGCTTCGTCTTCACCGATCTTTCGCAGGGTTCGGGCTTCGCCATCGAAGGAGCTTGGGTTTTGCTGAAACCTTAAGGTAGGAATTCCAAATGCGTCTTCGGTCCTACATCGGCGCGGTTTTGGTCCTTTTGGGGCTCGTCAGTCTGGGAAGCTGCCTGAACGGCGCCGACAGCGATCCCGTCAACCTGCCGGTCCCTTTCTCCGGCGCCCTGACCTCCGACGCCCGCGTCGCCGTCGCCGACGGGTTTCCCCTCCACCAGAGCGATTTCATGGGCCACCCCTCGGGCGACCAGTGGCGGGTCTTCGATTCCGACGGCAACCCCGTAGGCGTCGTGCACTACACCCTGAACTTCAACGGAGGCATCCCGCAGGCGGATCAGAACAACGCCTTCGGCATGACCATCTCCGTGGAGTTCGACGACGGCTCGTCGGCCACTTCCGACAACGTCCAGTTCTTCGATTTTCCGATCGACATCCCGCCCACTTTCGACGTCTCCATCGCCGCTCCGGACGAGCCCGGGGCGCGCGTGATCGCCACCAAGGGCGTGGCCTCCGGGATCATCACCGCCGGGACAGGAATCTTCGCCAACGCGGCGGGCGAGACGATGGATCTGCGCTATGTTTACGAGTCCGTCGAGCACGAGGACGGGACGGTGACCTTGTTCCGCGTCGACTTCGGGACTTGGATCATCCATGGGGCTGAGACGCCGGCCCCCGCGCCGGGGATCGGGTCGGGAGAGGGGATCCTGGCCGTCGTCCTCGAGAACGGCGACTTGCCTCCGCCCGCCGCCGACGGAAGCCTCCATTTTCCGCTCTTTTGCGAGGGCGGGGCGCCGTGCGGGATCGTGGATTATACGGACGTCGCGATCTCGCGCTTCGACGCCGAAGGCATCGCCATGACCGCCACCGCCAAGGTCTGCAAGGGAGGCTCCTGCCTGACCGCGCGCCGCGCGAAGTTCGAGGCGGCGGCCCTTCCGGCTGCGGAGGGAGCGAACGTCTCCTACGCCTTCCACATGGTGGAGCACGATCCCGTCACGTGCGCGGACGCCTCCGGCGATTTCCTGGCGGCGGCCTGTTCCGGCAAGCTGAACCTGGACTATCGTTCCCTGATGATGGGGGATCCCTCGAGGAAAATTCTCCTGAAAGCGCTGGCGAGTTCGTACGTCGTTTCCAGGATCCCTTAGGAAAAGGGTCCCTTTTTCGTCGTCCTTCGACGCCCTTGAACGCGGCTTCGTCGAACATCGTCGAACCGCCGGTGACGCCCCACCCCGGGTTTTGCAATCCTTCGTGATCCTTGTCCTTTTTCGATGCGTTTTTGGAGCGGTTTTGGCCAACCGATTGCAATCTTAAGAATCAGGCCGCGCAAAAAGGTTTCTGTTCACCGGCGAAAGCCGGTGCGGGGCAAACCCGGAGTAATCCGGGGACGCAAAGCCACTTGTCCCGTTTGCTGTCGAAGCGAA
>DASUFF010000172.1:0-7752 GCA_036274695.1 bacterium
TCGATGGTCTCCACCGCCCCGCCGATGTAGTTGGCGTCGCCCGTGGCCGTCGGGAAAACGAGCGGATCGAAGACGATGTCCTCGGCGCGCAGCCCGTACTTTTCCGTCAGCAGCTGGAAGGACCGCTCGGCCACGGCCAGCTTCCGCTCGCGCGTGAAGGCCTGGGCCTGAACCGGATCCTCGTCGATGCAGCCGACGACGACGGCCGCTCCGTACGTGTGGACGAGCGGGCAGATTTTCTCGAATTTCTCTTCCCCGTCCTCCAGGTTGATCGAGTTGATGATCGACTTCCCTTGGCAATAGGTCAGCGATTTCTCCACCGCCTTCGGGTCCGTCGTGTCGATCATGAGCGGCGCTTTGATCTTCCGGATCAGCTTTTCGTAGAAGGGATCGATGTCCGGGATCTCGTCCCGGTCGGTGGACTGGAGGCAGACGTCGATGACGTGCGCCCCGTTGCGCACTTGGCGGCGCGCGATCTCGGTGGCCTCCTCCCACTTCTCCTGATTCACCAGGTCTTTGAAGAGACGAGAGCCGATGACGTTGGTGCGCTCGCCGACCAGGAGGGGGCGGTTGTCATCGGTGGCTTCGACGACTTCGATGCCGGAATAAAACGACCTCCCCCTAGCCCCCTCCTTAATAAGGAGGGGGGATGGGGGGCGGTGACGCGGCAGGCGCGGCTTCTTCCCGGCCACCATCTCCGCAATCGCCCTGATGTGCTTCTCGGTCGTCCCGCAGCACCCGCCGACGAAATTCAGCCACCCGTTGTCCGCGAACCGCGACAACTGGCGCGCGAGGGACTCCGGCGTCTCGAGATACCGCCCTTCTTCGTTGGGCAGGCCGGCGTTCGGATAGCAGGACACGGCCGTCTCCGCGAGCTCGTGGATCGTGCGGATATGATCGGTCATGAACTCCGGGCCGGTGGCGCAATTGAGGCCGACGGCCAAGAGAGGCAAATGAGCGAGCGAGACCACCAGCGCGTCCGCCGCCTGGCCGGCCAGCATCGTGCCCATCGGTTCGATGGTTCCGGAAACGATCATCGGACGGACCGTTCCCAGTTCGTCCAAGGCCTGGCGGATGCCGATCGTCGCCGCCTTGATGTTGCGCGTGTCCTGCGAGGTCTCGATCAGGAGGATGTCGGCCCCGCCCTCGACCAGCCCCAAGGCCTGGATTTTGAAATTCTCGATCAACTGATCGAAGGTCACGCCGCCGGTGACGGTGATCGACTTGGTCGTCGGCCCCATCGAACCGGCCACGAAGAGGGGCTTCTTCGCCGTCGAGAATTCCTTCGCCGCTTGAACCGCCAGCTCCGCCGCCTTGCGGTTGATCTCGCGCGCCTTGTCCGACAGGCCGTATTCGCCCAACACCAGCGGCGTCGCGCCGAAGGTGTTGGTCTCGACGATGTCGGCTCCGGCCTCGTAATATTTCCGATGGATGTCCAGGATGACGTCCGGGCGCGTGAGGACCAGGTTTTCGTTGCACCCCTCCAGGTCCGGTCCGCCGAAGTCGGCGGCGGTCAAGTCCCGTTGCTGCAGCATCGTGCCCATGGCGCCGTCGAGCACCAGAATGCGCTGCTTCATGAGCTCTCGGAGCTCTTTTGTCTTATCGCCTTGCGACATAGGGGTTTACGCGACCTTCAGGACGATCTTACCGAAGACGTCGCGGGAGAGCATCTTTTCCTGCGCTTCCCGGGCTTTTTCAAGGGGGAAGGTGGAATCGACGACGGGGCGCAAACAGCCGGTTTCGACCAGTTTTAAGACATGCAACAGCTCCCCCCGCCCGCCCATGAAACTGCCGAAGAGGGAAACTTGTTTCATATATGCCTGCCTTAAATCCAACGGCACCTGCGCCCCCGACGTCGCTCCGCAAAAGACCAGCCGGCCTTCTTTTTTGAGCGACGCCACGCTCTCGACGAAGGTCGCCGGCCCGATGTGCTCGAAGACGACGTCAGCGCCGCGGCCACCGGTCAGTTCCAGGACCTTTTTTGAAAAATTCGTTTCTTGGGCGTAATTGATGCCCTCGTCGGCTCCGAGCGACTTGGCCTTGGAGAGCTTCGCGGCCGTCGACGCCGTCGTGATCACCCGCGCGCCGTGATACTTGGCGATCTGGATCGCCGCGCTGCCGATGCCGGAACCGGCGGCGTGGATCAAGACGGTCTCTCCCGCCTGTAGTTTTGCCCGGGTCACGAGCATGTGCCAGGCGGTCAGAAAGACGAGGGGCACGGCGGCCCACTCCACGGGCGAGAGTCCTTTGGGAACCGGGATCGTATCCCGCGCGTCCACGGCGATCTTTTCGGCGTAGCCGCCCGGGCGCTGAACGCCGTGGAATTGAAAGCGGTTGCAGAGGCTTTCCTTGCCTCCCTGGCAGGCCTCGCACACCCGGCACCCGACGCCGGGGGCGAGCACGACCAGATCGCCGGCCTTGCGATCCTTCACTTCGCCTCCGGCCGCTTCGACGACGCCGCAGATGTCCGAACCCAGTACGTGCGGCATCGGAAGGTTCGCGCCGGGCATCCCCTCCCGGACCCAGATGTCGAGATGATTCAAGGCGCAGGTCTTGACGGCGACCAAAACGTCGTTCGGTCCCGGCTTCGGGTCGGGCAATTCTTGAAGGGAGATTTCCTCGGGACCGCCGTGCTTATTGATCGCCGCCGCTCGCATCGTAATATTCTTCCTGATTGAAGCGCCAATCGTGATCCTTGTCGTATTTCCAGACCTTCCCGTAGCCGTTATAGAAGCCGCGCGCCATGCGCAGGTGGGCCGACTCGTTGGGCTCCAAGACGCCGTTCTTGTTCACGTCGAACTGCTTTTCGAACTTGGTGACGGGACGGGAGGTCCACTTCCGGACGTGATAGGCGGCGATCTTGCGCGGCGGCGACTCCGGATTGGCGACTTCCTCCACGACGGTGGGCAGCACCGAGGCGCAGCCCGTCCCCAACACGCCGAAGACGGCGGCGAGGCACAGATACCGAAATGCGCGGAAGGCCATGGAACCTTAAATCACATTTTCGGGAAAAACTCTATGGAGAAGGCGCAAGCGACTCGCGGTGTCGGGTTTCCGCCCGCCGGATGGAAAGGGCGAAGAGGAAGGAGAGGACGGCCGCGCCCAGCCAGAAGATCTTCACTTGCGAGAAATCATACACGGCCTGGGAACCCACGACCTTACGCCCGGCCTCCAGCATGTGGCCGCTCAAAAAATCCTGGATCGCGGCGCCCAGGTAACTGAAACCGCCGATCAACCCGAGCGCCGCCCCGCTCGCGCGGCGCGAGGAGATGTCCATCGCCGCGAGCCCCCCCAGAAACACGAGTTGGCCGCCCACCGCGAACCCGGCCGCCGCCATCGCCGCATAAACGAGCCACGTCATTCCCGGCGGCGCGTAGAGGAGAAAACCCAGGGACACGATCAGCAGGAGCCCGTAACCGACCGCCACCGGGGCGCGGCGCGAGTCGAAAAATTTGTCCGAGATCGGTCCGGCCAAGACCGTTCCGGCGATGCCGATGATGGGAAACAGGGAAACGGCGAAGCCGGCCTCGGGCAGCGAGTAACCGCGGTCGAGCTGGAGATACAGGATGCCCCAGCTGTTGACGGCGTAGCGGACGACGTAGAGCAGGCTGCTCGCGATGCCGATCATCCAGACGAAGGGATTCTTGATGACCTCCCATTGGAGCTGGCGGACGGAGCGGCCGTCGTCGCCGTCGCGCGCCCCCGAAAAGTCGTTCTTATGCTCCGCGATCGGCGGCAGGCCTTGGGCTTCCGGGCGATCCGACAAAGTCCAAAACAGGACGACGGCGACGAGAAGGCAGACCGATCCCGGCCCCAGGAATCCGGCGCGCCACCCGAGATGCCCGACCAAAAAGGCCGTCGCGGTGAACGTCATCCCCTCGCCCAAATTGTGCGCCACGCTCCAGATGGAATACCGGCTCCCGCGCTCGCCGTTGGTGAACCAGGAGGACAAGACGACCCCGCTCACCGGGACGCCCACGGACTGGAACCAACCGTTGACCGCCCAAAGGATCAGGAAGACGGGAAAGAGGCTCGAAACGCCGAAGAAGATGTTGGCCAGGGCGGAAACCAAAAGCCCCGTCGCGAAGAGCTTCCGGGGGCTGGCGTGGTCCGCGAAGAATCCGTTGAGCGTCTTGCCGAAGGCGTAGGCGATCAGGAGGGCGGAACCGATCAGGCCCATCTGCTCGGCGTTCAGGAGCCCGGCGTCGAGCAGGGGCTTTTTGACGACGGAAAAACTGAGCCTCGTCGTGTAGAAAAAGGCGTAGCCGAGGGTGATCGAGAGAAAATTCCGCCAGCGGAGGCGGCGGTAGAGCGATGCGACGGCGTCGGAATCGGCGAGGAGCGGTTGCGAGGGCTCGGGCCGGAAAAAACGGAAGAGGCCCTGAGGCATGGGCGATAGCTAGCGTATTCGTTCGGGGACGAAAAGGTAAAATCAGTTTTCCAATGAAAACGCTTCCGAAATCCCTTTAGCAACTTACGGACCGCGCCACCGATGGGTCTCGAGATCCATGATCTTGCAAACCCTCGCCACCGGCGCGCTTGGCCTCGTCTCCGGCTACGTCCACACCAGCCTGGTGGAGTCGCTCTGTCACAACTACCTCCAGCACGCCTCCCGCGCGACGCGGGACGTCTACGAACAACACCCCATTCTCTCCAAGCCCCTGATGGACGCCTGGAAGTCCCACACGATGGGGCATCACGTCTTAACCTTCCGCAAGAGCCAGACCGAGATGCATCACTCCCTCGAAAGCGAGCTGGACGCCACGCTCTATTCCCTGGAGAACGGCTTCGACCCCGCCGAGTTGAACGGCCTGACGGTGAATTGGCGCGGATTTTTCAAGATGCTGGTGCCCTTCGCGCCCTTGTGCGGCCTGGCCTACTACTTTCTTCCCGCGGCGTTCTCCGTTCCCTTCGCCATCATGGCCTTGCATTGCCCCGCCAAGTCCAAGTGGATCCACCCCTGGCACCACGTGGCCTACGAACTCGCCTGCCGCTTCGCCCCTGCGCCCGTCGCCTGGTACTTAAGGACTTTTCTCGGCCGGTTCGAGTGGGTCTATCACGACATGCACCACCGCAAACCCAGCATCAATTTCAACCTGGCCGGCTTTCTGGGCGACCTCATCACAGGCCGGATGAAATGGCCGACCGCCAAGGACTGGGAAATCGCCCGCCTCCGCAACGGGCCGTCCCTCTAAGCGTTACAGAAGGAAATTCAAGATGCTTCCTTCTAACCGGACAAACGCGCGCATGATCTCTATATTGACGTGAACGGCACGATCGCCGTTCAAGCTACGAAACGCTTTCGATTCGCGTCGCGAGCCCAACTTAGCGGGCGAGCGCATCCATCGCGCCAAGTCCATCGCCGTTTACGGAGTCTCTGCAACTTGTTGGTAAAACTAAAAATCGAGGAACTGAAAAGCCCCCGCGTCGAAGGCGCCGTCGGAGCCGTAGTAACCCCAAGGATGAAGTCCGCCGGTTCCGAAGTTGACGAAGGTCACGTAGCCTTTCTCGCCGTTCGATTTGACGTACGAAAAGCTCGCATTGTCGATGAGGCTGCCGAGGAGGAGGTCGAGAATGTCCCAGTAGATCTCGCTGTCCAGTCCCGTGACGGGATTGATCTGGGGCCCGTAGCTCAGGAAGAGAGACCGCACTCTGGAGATGAAGCCTTTTACGAACGCTTCGTGGATGTCTTGAAAGTCGTTGTCCTCCGGATCGATTGCTGCGAGGCGAACCTGATAAATGGAGGCGGCCTTCAAGACGGGGTCCCGCGCTTCTTCCACGATGGGGTAAAAGAGGCTCATCGGCGAGAGGAGCATATCGAAATTGCTTTTAGCCTCGCGCCCATCGTTGTTTTTCAGTGCCTCTCTCATCGCTTCATCCGCGGCTTGAGCGGAGCTTATGGGCCCGAGCAACGCCGCGTAATGGAATTTCATGCGGACATTCGTGGCGGTGATGAAGAAAAAGAAATTATTGAGACCGATGATGCTGTTCACTTCGGAAGGATCCACGTTTCCCATGTTCTCTTTGCGCTTTTGAACGATGTCCCCCAGATGCGCCAGCCACTGGTCGTCGTAGAGGTATTTGGCGTAGGCGATGTCCCGCGGATCGACGTTAAGGGTCGGTTTTTTCTCGTTCACCTGGATCTTCGGAGGCGCGCTGAAGAGTCCCGCGAAAGACGCGGATGGAACGACGAAGGTTGCGGCCAAAATCACCGACATCAGTAGGCGTTTCATATCTCCCCCCTCTATGTTTCGCTTTCGTCCGTCCATAGAAGGCAGCAAGCCCGGTGCCAGGAGGGCGTGCGGAGCAACTATCGGAAAAGTAAGGGGTCGCCTCTTTGGAGAGTGGGGCATTTCCGGATCAAAATGAGAGAATTATCAGATTGATAAGTATCATTTTGATACACCTAAAGTATTTTTTTGGAATCCATTGTCCTCCGGGTGGCGGGGTTTCAATACGTCTTCTTCGAGGCCATCCTGGGCGGAAGCCAGGTGATCGTCCGCGGGACGGCGCCGGGCGCCGACCGCACGTGTTTGGTCACCGAGCAGAAGGAGACCACGTGCAACGACGGGCGGGACAACGACGGCGACGAGCCGTCGACTGCCAGAATTCCGATTGCAGCGCCGTCCTGGGATGCACGGCCGACAATGAGGCTGTTTTCACGGCGACGGTCCAATAAGAATTTGGAAACTTGGGCTGATCACTCTCTCGAGAACCCGATCTTCCGCGCCTTGGGCGGCGGTGGGGTCATCAGCTGACGGATGGCGTCGAAGACGACTCGGGCGAGATCTTTGTGAGTGGAGAGGATTTGGCGAAGACGAACGAACGCCCTCATGATTTCTACGTCAACCTCGATCGCCCGCTCGCTATTCAAGACACTCGAGAGCATAGCAACTCCTTGTTCGGTAAACGCATAAGGCAGATATCGACGACCACCACCCCGTTTTCGATAACGGGAAATGGTTAACAAAGAGGAAGGTGAATCGAATCAAGGGATCCCCCAAATATCGCCCGACCAGAGATAGCAACTGACGAACTGCGGCATATTCTCCGGGTCGCGCGGTTTGAGCGTCACGGTCACCCGCGTGGATTTCCAGGGGTTGTAGATGCTCCGCACGAAGGCTTTGTCGCTGTACATATGGAAGAGGAGGGGCCGCGGAGGCGCCGTTCCGAGTAGGTTCGCGGAGGTCGATCGCGTCAAGGCGTTCGCCGCCATGTCCCGGCAAGCGTCCAAGTCCTTCGAATCCTCGGCCAGCAGGATCAGTTCGAACGCGTCTTGGGGAGGTGGCTGCTGCGTCCAGCCGGTATAGACCACCGCGTGTCGTCCCACGACGATGAGTTGGTGGAGGGGCGCATCGGAATATTGCCGGGCCCATGCGCTGTTGGGGTTGTCCCCCGACATAAGAACGGTTTCGCTCATCCCCGTCACCTCGATCCCGACATTCGCGGCCTTCGGCTCCTCAGAAATTTGCATTTGTTCAATCTGGGACATCCGCTCGGGCGTCGCCAACGGGGTCTTTTGACCGAAGGCGTGTCCCGCGAACATGACGGCGAAAAAAAGCCCGGCCAAAGCGGCCTTGGCGACGCGGACGAATCGGGTTGGCATGGGGGAACCTCCAAAAAACTGATTATGCGCGTTTTTTCGGTGGCTTGCCAGGGGGCAAGAGGGGGAAACTTTGTCCGATCACTCCTTCAAAAATCCGATCTTCCGAGCCTTGGCCGGCGGCGGTGCCATCAGCTGTCGGATGGCGT
>DASUFF010000173.1:0-64167 GCA_036274695.1 bacterium
GACGCGAAGAAGAAGCGGGAGGCCGGCGTCGCTTCCCACCTCCTGACCGCCAATCCGGACGACGTGATCAACGATCCGGAGATCGCCATCGTCGTCGAGGTGATGGGGGGGCTGGATCCCGCGGGGGCCTTGATCGCGAAGGCTTTGGAGAAGGGTAAACACGTCGTCACGGCGAACAAGGCCCTGCTGGCCGACCGGGCCCCGCAGATCTTCAAGAAGGCGGCGGAGAAGGGCCTGCACGTGGGTTTCGAGGCCTCGGTGGCCGGCGGCATCCCGCTTCTCCAGGCCATCCGAGAAGGCTTCGTCGGCAACCGCATCCAGGCCCTTTACGGCATCATCAACGGCACCTCGAACTACATCCTCACGGAAATGTCCGACCGCGGCGGTGCTTTCGCGGAGGTCTTGAATCAGGCGCAAAGAGCCGGTTACGCGGAGGCGGATTCCAGCTTCGACGTGAAGGGCATCGACGCCTCGCAGAAGCTGGCCGTCCTAATCTCCCTCTGCCACGGCGTCGAGCCGCCGAAGCAGGGGATGTTCGTGGAGGGCATCGACCGGATCACCCCGTTGGACATCGAGTTCGCCAAGAAGCTGGGCTATGCCATCAAGCTGCTGGCCATCTCCAAGGAACACGCCGGCGCCATCGAAGCGCGCGTCCATCCGACGATGGTTCCGCTCACGCACCCCCTGGCGGACGTCAAGGGCGTCTTCAACGCCATCTTCCTCAAGGGCGATGCGGTCGGCGACACCATGTTCCTGGGGCGCGGGGCGGGGATGATGCCCACGGCCTCGGCGGTCGTCAGCGACATCGCGCGTATCGCTCAAATGATCGCGGACGGCCGTGTAGGGACGCATGGCCATGCGCCCCTACGTGCTATCGCGTTACAGCCCATGGATGACCTCGTCACGGAGTACTACCTGCGCTTCTCGGTGGTCGACAAACCGGGCGTGCTGGCGCAGATCGCGTCGCTGCTTGGCGAGAGCGACATCAGCATCGCCTCCGTCTACCAGCAGGAGAGGGATCTGGGCTCCAAGGTGCCGATCGTCGTGATGACCCACCAGGCGCGGGAGAAGAACATTCAGAAGGCGATTTCGAAGATTGACAAGCTGGACGCGGTGCTGGACAAAACCGTCCTCATTCGCGTCGAGCATCTCAAGTGAGCGTAGAAAGGTATCCCTTGGCTTACAGCGGTCTCATCGTCAAATACGCAAAATACCTTCCGATCGACCCGAAGTGCATCGTTTCGTTGAACGAAGGCAACACGCCGCTTCTGCCGGCGCCCCGGATCGCCGCGATGCTGGGCGAGGGCGTCCAGGTTTATCTCAAACTGGAAGGCTTGAACCCGACCGGTTCCTTCAAGGACCGCGGCATGACCTACGCCGTCTCCAAGGCGGTGGAAGAGGGCTCCAAGGCCGTGGTCTGCGCCTCCACCGGCAACACCTCAGCGGCCCAGGCGGCCTATGCGGCGCGCGCGGGACTTAAATCCTACATCGTCATCCCCAAGGGCAAGATCGCCCTGGGCAAACTGACCCAAGCGATGATCCACGGCTCGGCCATCGTCGCCGTCGACGGAAATTTCGACGAATCGCTCATGATCGTCCGCAAGATCGCCGAAGAAGGCTATGCCACGATGGTGAACTCGGTGAATCCGTACCGGTTGGAAGGCCAGAAAACCGCGGCCTTCGAGGTCTGCGAAGCCTTAGGGAGGGCGCCGACGCATCATGCGCTTCCCGTCGGCAACGCCGGCAACATCACGGCCTACTGGAAGGGTTATCGGGAATACCGTTCCGAAGGCGTCATCGACGAATTGCCGAAGATGTTGGGCTTCCAGGCCGCGGGGGCGGCGCCGATCGTCTTGGGCAAACCGGTAAAGAAGCCGGAGACGATCGCCACGGCCATCCGCATCGGAAATCCGGCGTCTTGGAAGCGCGCCGTTGAGGCGCGCGACGATTCGGGCGGGTTGATCGACAAGGTGACCGACAAGGAAATCTTGAGCGCCTACCGGCTGCTGGCGACGACCGAGGGCTATTTCTGCGAACCGGCCTCGGCCGCCTCCGTCGCGGGCATCTTGAAACACGCCAAGCGAGGGCTTTTCAAAAAGGGCGACGTGGTCGTGTGCACGCTGACGGGGCACGGGTTGAAGGATCCGGACACGGCGCTCAAGACCGGCTCGAAACCCGTCATCGTCAAACCGGATTTCAAAAAGGTGCTGAAGGCGCTCCGACTCTCATGAAACCGATCTTCGCCCCATGGCGGATGGAGTTCATCTTAGGTCCCCGGGAGAAGGGCTGCGTTTTCTGCAATCGCGTCAAACGGAAGTCGGACCGCAAGGACCTGATTCTGCACCGGGGAAAGAGCTGCTTCGTCATCCTGAACAAGTACCCCTACAATCCAGGGCACCTCATGGTGGTTCCCAACCGCCACGTCTCCTCGCTCACCGAGCTGAACGCCAAGGAACACGAGGAAATCTTTTCCCTCTTGGCTCGCGCCGAAAAAGCGCTGAGCAAATCGATGCGGCCCCAGGGCTTCAACATGGGCATGAACCTGGGGAAGGCGGCGGGGGCGGGGATCGACGATCACATCCACTTCCACGTCATTCCTCGCTGGTTCGCGGACACCAATTTCTGGCCCGTGATCGCCGAGACCAAGTCCATGCCCCAGCATCTCCTGGACACCTACGACCTGTTAAAGAAGTTTTGGAAATAGCCGAAATCGTGTAGAATTGCGAAAAGGGGGAAGTCATGCGGAAGGTTCTCTACGCCCTGTTCCTCTCTCTCTTCATCTTCGTCATCCTCAACTTCCTCTACTGCAATCTGAACGACGCCGCGTTCAATTACCCGATGACCTTCCGGTTCTCCGTGCCGCATGTCTTTGAGATCCGTTCCGTTCCGGTGCAGCTGGGCTTCGTGGTCATCACGGCCTTTTGCCTCGGCATCGTTTTCCTGGCCCTCCTGCAGGCGATCCCCGCGGTCTTCAAGACCATCGCCGTGCGTTCGCGGGACCGCCGGATCAAGGAGCTGGAGAAGGAGCTGGAAGAGATGAAGAGCGCCGCTCCCGTTTCGCCGGAGGCTCCGCGCGACGAGACTCATGCAACCACCACCTCTCATAGCTGATTTCCACTACGACCATCCGTTCTGCCAGGAGCGCCGCGCGCTCATCGTCCAAAAGATGAAGTCCGGCGGTTATTGGAAACGGGTCATGTCCGCGGGGCCGGAACTCGACCGCCTGAAGGAATTCCTCTCCCTCGTGGAAAGCCAAAAACATCTCCCCGAGAGCTCGCCTCTCCAGCGGCCCAATTTCCTGCCGTTGTACCCGGGAGTTTCCTACCGGCCGTTCTACGATCCGAAGGATTTCGACTGGGTGAAGCCCGTCGAAGAGGCTTATCCCGTCATCCTCTCCGAAATGGAGACCTTGGGGAACGACCCTCTCTACGTCGAATACTCGCCGCCGATCAAAGCCAGCGGCTCGTGGTCGGCCGTGCCTTTTTACTACATGGGCCTTAAGATACCGCTCAGCGCGAGCGTCTGCCCGCGCACCGCCGCTTTTTTGGAAAAACTGCCGGGCAATTGTTTTCTCTATCCGTGGGGCGATGCGCTCTTCTCCCGGCACATGCCGGGAACGCACCTGAAAGCCCACTGCAGCGTCGACGGATTCCGCCTCCGCTGCCATTTGGGCCTGAAGATCACGGAAGGGGCCGTCATGCGCGTCGGTTCGGAGACGCGGACGTGGGAGGAGGGGAAGGTCCTGCTGTTCGATGATTCTTTCGAGCACGAGGTGTGGAACCGCGGCACGCAGCCGCGGACCATCTTAATCGTCGATTTCTGGCATCCGGAGCTGAATCCGTCCGAAATCCGGGCCATCGAGGCGGGCTTTCGCAAATCCGAGATCCGCGCGTTGATGTACACGATCCGCCTTCTTAACGCTTCGGAGGAGACGCACCAGCAAATCCTCCAGGCCTTCGCGATGGAGGACGCCGATCCCGTTATCCGGTCGTTTTGGGACTGAGCCTCGCGATGCTTCGCGTGAAGAAAATGAACTCCATGCAGAAGATGCGCCAGTAATTCTCCCTCTTGGGCAGGTAAAACATCTTCATCCGACAGGCGTCCGCCAGGTCCTGGCTGTCGACGATGCCGTCGAAAAGGGCGCAAAGGTCGTCCCATTCGACCAAGAGGCCGAACTGGGCGCTGGGACGGTGCGGCCCCGGCTTCACCGGATTCCACCGTTTGAGGTTGATGTCCCAAAAGACATACTTCCCCTCATAGAAGGAGGAGATCTCGAAATGGGTGGCCAGGAGCGTAAGGACGATCTTCGGCGAGAGAGGAAGGGTTTTTAGGAGATGCCGTCGCCGCTGCCGCAGGAAATGTTCCATGACCTTGGTCAATCCCTCCATGTCATATCTCTTCAAACGGGGATCCCGAAGCCATCGCTTCCAATCCGGTCCTTCTGATTCGGAATCTCCCGCAACGGCGCGCTTCGGCGCGGGCACGACCCGCGCCCCGTCCTGGACCCACCGATCGCCGGGATTCATGGGAAGGGGCGTCATGCGGCCTTCGCCGGCGTTCCGAATGATTTCCAAAAACTCTTCGGGCTTCCCCGGGCAGACCCGGTCGTTCAACCATTTCAGCTCCTCCGGATACCAGTAGACATTGGATGCCGCAGGCACGACGTAATGAAGGCCCATCTCCACACAGGCCTTGGCCACCTCCGCGTAGTCGGGCTTCCATTTCTTCTCCGGATCGAGTCCAAAGAGGCCTGAGTAGTCCCAGCCGCAGAAGGGAATGAAGCCGATATCCAGTTGGAACCGCCGGCCCAGCTCTGCGGCGATGGGCTCGAAGACGCAATCCGCGGCGTCGAACACGCCGCAACCTTCCCCCTCGAAGACGTAGGCCACCTCCTCGGGAATGCCGACGGAGGGGATCGCCGTGATCTTGAGATCCCGGAAGGTCAGGGACTTCCACGCCTTCAATTCCCTCACGTCTTTGAAGTCCAAGGCCTTCAGCTCCGCCCGGATGTTCCGGATCGGGCTCCGGGGGATCACGATCGGGACGTCCTTGGGCAGGCGCCTTAAGGTGTCCTCGTGGAAGTGGTCGAAGTGGGCGTGGGTGATACAGACGATGTCCGGCGTCGGCAGGTCCTCCAGACGGTGGGCGCGCGGGGGTTCGTGGCGCACGGCGCCGCCGAAGAGCGGATCGGAAAGCCAGGGATCCGTCAGGCAGCGCGTTTGCGCCGTTTCCAAGAGGAGACAGGCGTGTCCGATCCAAGTGATTTGCAGGGGAAGACTCCCGTTTCGAACGTCTTAGATCTTACCAGGGGCGCGGCGCTTTTGCAGGTCTTTCAGCGAAACGGCCGGCTTGTCGGCCGGAGGTTGAATGGGCGTTTCCTTCGCAGGCTGGGATTTCGCGAGGTCCGCCAAACGGCTGGTGAAGATCTGTTGGGCCGTCTGCCCCGCCTTGAAGCCGCTCTTTTGCAACTGCTCCTGGCTCGCCTTGCGGGAACCCTTTTTCTGTCTCATGAGGCCGTAAACGGAGACCTCGAGGACGCGCATGGGGGAGGGATACTGATTGATGATCTGCAGGATGAATTCCTTGGCCCCCTTGTCGATGCGGGCCTTGCCGTTCACCAGCCGGCCCTGGGCCTTCAGATTGTTGACGTAGACCTGGGCATAGCTGGGATCGAGAACGGTGCAGGGAATGATCTTATTGGCGATGATTTCGCCGATTTCCTTCTCGCTGTATTCCCGCTCCTCGAGGGACATCGGGTCCCAGGGCGGCCGGATCGGCCCGTTGTAGTGGAACTTCTTCTTCTCCATCCACTGGGCGTGGGGAACGATGTAGGTGCCGTCGGCCTGCTTGCACGGCTCGAAGGAATCCACCCATTCCTTATACGTGTATTTTTTTGCGTCGACGAATCCCGAGGCGTAAAGGAAGGCGATGTCAATCTGATCCTTGAAGAAAATATACTTCTTCCGGTCTTTTCCTTCTTTCGCGACCCGGATGAAGATCGCTTCTAGAGGCTCCATTCACCCTCTCGGTTAGGCTAATTCTCTGAATTTACTTGCTTTTATTGTACTTGGGTTGAGCTATCTTGTCAAAAGGAAAGGGGATGAGGGGAATCGCCGGGTGGGGACGGGGATTACGTCAGGAAATCGGTCGTTTCGACCGTATTGGAATCGCCTTTTTCGATCTCGGCCATCTTCTCTTCGTGGCGATCCGTTTCGGCCAAGCGGTCGTTCTTGTAATTGAGCCGGGCCTCGTCCTTGCGCTCGTCCAGTCTCTCCAGACCAAGCTCCAAGTTGGCGGCCGTGATCTCGGAGCGGTTCATCGAGGATTCCATGATCCCAAAGGTCTGAACGCCCTGGGCGCCCAACGCCGTGATCATATTGTTGCTCGACGTCATTCCCAGCGCGGCCGTGTAATCGACCGGCGCGGGCATCGAAGCTGATGTTGTGGAACCGCCCATAACCTTCTCCGTGTTACGCTATGAAATCCGTCGTCTCAACCGTGCTCGAATCGCCCTTTTCGATCGAGGCCATCTTCTCATCGTGGCGATCCATCTCGGCCAAGCGGTCGTTCTTGTAATTGAGCCGGGCCTCGTCCGCGCGCTCGTCCAGTCTCTCCAGACCAAGCTCCAAGTTGGCGGCCGTGATCTCGGAGCGGTTCATCGAGGATTCCATGATCCCGAAGGTCTGAACGCCCTGGGCGCCCAACGCCGTGATCATATTGTTGCTCGACGTCATTCCCAGCGCGGCCGTGTAATCGACCGGCGCGGGCATCGAATTGGATGTGGTTGAACCGCCCATAAAAACCTCTTCTCCTCGTCGGACCCGTTACGGTCCGTAATAGCCGTTTTCGTACTTGGCCTTATCGGCCTCCGCCTTCGCCTTATCCGCATCCGCTTTTGCCTTATCCGCATCCGCTTGCTTCTGGAACGTGTCCTGCCAATTCTGGTGCTGCTGCGAGTCCTTGTTCATCAAGTCGTCCCACTGCTTGCTAAAATCGGGACGGCTGCCATCCGCATACTCGGTCGCGTTGTTCCAGATCGCTCCGGGAGAATAGCTCCCGGAGCTATTCGCTAAAAAATCGGATACCTCAGTCGTCGTCGTGCCCTCGCGAGCCGCATCCACGTCGGCTCCGATCTCGGCCATCTTCTCCTCGTGGCGGTTTTCTTCTTCGCTCATCGACTGGATATAGTTCAGCTTGGCGATCTGCAGCTTCGTATCCAGCGATTCCAGGCCTTGCTCCAGATTGGCCGCGATCTGCATTTCGCGGTCCATACTGGCGGTCATGACGGCGAAGTTCTGGGCCATGATCTGGCCCATGGCGATGGTCTTGTTGTTGTCCGACTGATACATCATCGCCTGCGAGTAATCGACCGGAGGCGGGTATGTCGTCGTACTGGTTGATCCACCCATAAAATCTTCGCTCCCCTTAAGCTAAGGTATCGTCAAACCCTTTGTTTCCAGTTGCTTCCAAACACCCGATGCGGCCTTAGGGGCCAGGCATCGAGAAACCGCCGTTGCTCGGGTCGTCGTTTCCGTTGTTCCCGAAAATATCGCCCATCACGTCCCAGCGACTCTCGTTCGAACCGCCGTCGCTGAACAGGATCTCGGAATCCATGTGTTCGGGAGGCGGGAGGCCTTCTGCGGTCGCTTCGGCGCGGCCGTTCACCGTCTGCTGCCATTCGAGCATATAGGAAAGGGCGTCCTCCGCTCCCTGGCCGGCCTCGTGCAGGGCCATCTGGGACATCATCGCGCCTTCGTTCTCGGCGCGCGCCTTCTCCATTTCCTGCTGCTGCATCTCCCAAAGCCGTTCGTAAGCCGCCATGACCTCGGCGTTATTGGCTGCGTTATGGGCATTGACGTCGTTCGTATCGGCCATAAGGAAACACTTATCCTTTCACTATTCTAAACCTATTATCGGACCGCCTCAAAGGCTAAGTTGCTAGGCCCCCCTCAACGGGCTTGACGTAGATCCTCTGCAACTTCCTTAGGGAAATCGGCCAAAACTCCTTCATCCGTTCCCAGCGCTCCTTCAAACCCTTCGGTTTGACGGGGCGCCAGCCCAGGGCCTGCATGCGGGCATCGGGGATCACCAGCGTGGCCGTTCTCTCCCGAACGCCCCCCATCCGGAGGGTTAAACGGTCGAAACTCTTCTGGAAAATGAAGATGGCTTCCCGGCGCAATTGGGGATCCACATCGGGGATCCGGACCTTGGGAAGGATCATCAAGTTCAGCAAATGATTCTCTTTTTTGCCGAAGTGGAACATGGAGTGCCCGCCGGCGATCAGCCGCTTTTCTTCTTTCAGCAGGCTCGTCCCCAGGAATTCCCGCACCAGGCCGTCGTAAAAGAGCTTGGGCCGCAAAAAAGACTTCCAGTTCAGGTATTTGAACGGATCAAAGAGGGAATGGTTGAACTCGTAGTGGATCTTGCCCTGGTCATCCATGAAACCCGAGATCTGCATTTCTTCCGTCAGAGGCTGGATGGTCCACGGCATGTAGGTGGTAAACAAGTCCTCGTCGCTGACCACATAGGCATCCACCAGGCCCAAATGGGTCCGCTTCACAACCCGAGGAAGCTTCATGTCTTGTTGGAATGCCACTGACACAAGTGATTATAAAGCAATGCCGGTGCCAAGAGCAGGCCTCGACGGAGCCTTCCAACTATTTGATTTAATTATTATTTTTTGCGAAGAGGTTTGAGGGATCTTCCTAAAGTGGTGACCTAACCCCCCGAAATCTATGCCGTAGTCCCATTGCGGGCGTTCTGGACTTGCTGACGAGGACCGGAAGGATCGGGGGGATTGTTGGGTTGTCCCGGCTGCGCTTGAGCGCCGGAAGGGGGGAGGTAACCCATCTGTTCCAAGTACTGCTGAATGGCGGGATCGCCTCCGGTGGCGGCAGGGTCCGAGGCCATGGCAAAAATGCCTTGGGCCATTTGTTCGCTTTCGGAGTCCACCTGCTGTTGAGCGCGCTGCCGGGCGTCGGCCGAAGCGGCATCCTGGGCCGCCTTGGAGGCCTTGGCCTTATTGGCTTCCGAAACGCCGATGGTCGTGGCCGTGCACGCGACGGTGACGGCGGCTCCAACGGCTGCTGCTGCTACGGCTCCAGACATAATTAAATAAACCTCAAAACTAACAAGAGGATACACACCCCTCTTTAAAGATTTTCGGCCGGAACCCTTCTCCAGTTGCCTTGCCGACTATCCAAATAATAATCAAAGGTTAACACTGTTCGAGAGACAGTCCAAGAGCCTATTCAAGTGGCTTTCAGTATGGCGGCTGGTCAGGGAGACTCGAAGGCGGCATTGACCTTCTGGAACGATGGGGGGGCGGATTTCTTGGACGTAAAGGTTTGAGTCGATCAAATAAGTCCACTGCCGAAGGATTTCCTCCGAAGAACCCGTCATCATCGTGAAGATAGGAGACGGCTCGCGAATCACCATGAGGCGCTTCTGAAGATAGTCGATATTGTTCCAAAGAGACCTGCGCCGCTCCGGTTCCCCGCGAACGATTTTGATCCCCTCTAGAGCCGCCGCGGCCGAGGCGGGTGGAAGAGACGTCGAAAACAAAAACGTACGGGCGTAATTGATCAGATAATCCTTCAAAAGCGAGGAACCACAAACGAACGCGCCGTATGAGCCCAACGCTTTTCCGAAGGTTCCCATCGTGACGACGAAGGAAGGCAGGGGACGCGGAACGAGGCCTTCGCCCTCATCACCGAAAACGCCGACGGCGTGGCATTCATCCACATACACGGTGGCCCCGTAACGAACCGCGAGGGTGAAGATATCCTTCATCGGGCAAAGATCGCCACCCGTGTTGAAGACCGCCTCCGTCACGATCAAACGCCGCCCCGGTTCCGAACGGAAACGATCGAGAAGATCCTCCAGCTGATTCATATGGTTGTGCCGGAAGGGTTGGATGTTCGCCCGAGATAGCCTCACGCCGTCGAGTGAGGAAGGATGGCACCCCTCGTCGATAAAGATGATGTCGGAGGACGAGGCCAGCACGGGAATGACCCCCAGATTCGCTTGATAACCCGAATTAAAGAGCAGGGCGGACTCGGCGCCTTTCCATTCCGCCACGGCGTCTTCGAGTTGCTCGTAAACCGGAAGGTTGGCGGAAATGATCCGGGATGCGCAGCCGCCGGCCCCGTATTGCCGCATGGCCTTTGCGCCGGCTTCAATGAGGCGGGGATCTCCGGCGAGCCCCAAATAATTGTTGGTGCAGAAATTGACGACCCGATGCCCTCCCAGGACCATTTCCGGCTCCTGCGGCGTTTCCATGGGGATCAAAGACAAATGATGCCCTATCTCCTTCAACTCCAGAAGGCTGTCTTCCCAATGGTCTCTCACGCGGATTTCCCTCCCAACCGTTCCTTGAGAAAGCGCGCATCTCCTCCGACCTCCTCCAGCGCGGCAATCAAATCCGATTCGCCGATTTCCACCATGCCGGACCTCTTCGAAAGCGCGCGAAGGTAATCCGGCAAAGACACCCCGGCTTCGCGGCAGACATTCAGAAAGAAGGAAATAGGGTGGACGTCGATTCCCAGGCTCGCGGGAAAATAATCCTGCCACGAGACCCCGCGCGTCTCCCGCGGGAGAAACTCCGCAAGGCGCTGGGACGCCATGGCGAGGACCTCCTCGTTCAACCCCGGCTTGAGCCCGAGGCGCACCAAGTGAGCCGCCAAAAGTTCTATCTGGGCGTTACCCGCGCCTCGACCGGCACCGCACAGACTTCCGTCGGCCCAACGACATCCTATGCGAATCGCTTCCAACGTCGTGGCCAACGCGGTGCCTAAATGATCGTGCGCGTGGATGCCCAAGGGAATTGAAACCGCCGCCAGCGCCTCTTCGACGTACGGCCTTACCTCCCACGGACTCCATATTCCCCCCGAGTCCACAAGGTAGACGACATCCACGCCTTGCGATTGAAGCCATTTTGCCGCCTTCGCCGCCGTTCTCGGAGGGACGCGCGAAGTCCGTATCATTTGAAAAAAAACTTCGTAGCCCAGTTTCTTTGCGCCAGCGATGAGCTCCTCCGCATCTTCGTACGCATTCGCGTTCGTCCCCACTCGAATGAAATCGAGGTAAGGCCGCAACTCCTCCAGGTCCTTGGCGCTGGCGAAACGCGGAAGGGCGACCATGCCCAGACGGGCTTGCGTCACAGATTCCCGGGCGGCGCGCGCGTAGACGACATCCCGCTCGCCGGCCGCAAAGACGCCCTTGTCGCGGGCACCCACGCTCATCCCGTGGCCGACCTCCAAGTAGCTCACGCCGGCCGCGTCGAGCAGATGAGCGACGTCCCGGAAGAGATCCAACGGATAATTATGATCGAAGAGATAGGCCCCATCCCTCAATGTCACGTCCATCAGAACGGGGGATTCCATGATCACTTCCGTCCTTTCCAAAGCAGGTCGCTTAACTTGTCCGCGGTTTGGCGTTCCTTCGAAGGCCCCTGGCTGAATTTTGATTTGTCGGGAACGGTCGGGACGGCCTTCGTCCGTGCGGCAACCGGAGGAACTGCCGACGACTTTCTCGCCTCCGCCACGGACATCTCGCGGACGCGCCGGGGTGACGGGTAGGTGAGGAGCAACTGCTTCAAGCCGAACTTGAACACCCGGTTGACTACGTACTTGCCGTCTTTGATCGCGGTGTCCTTGGTCTTTTCGATTGCCTTGCGAAAATGGTCTTCAGTCAACGTCGTGGCCGGCAGGATGCCTTCTTTGAGAAGTTTTTCGAAATCCTTCATCTCCCAAAGACCTTCTTGAAGCATCATGGGATCGAGGGGGAAACCTACCGGCCCCTCATAGCGAAAGTGCTTCTTGGCCAACCACTGATCCTTGGTGACGCGGTAACTTCCGTCCGGCCGCCGCGAATCTTCGAAGGCGTTGATCCAATCGTCCTTGGAATGCTTGTCCGTATCGACGAATCCGGTAAGATAGAGATATTCGAGATCATAGCGATCCCGCCATATGATGTAGGAAATTCCGTCCGGAAGAATCGTGGCCGTCTCGTTCCAGACGGCGACCATGGGGTCGCTTTGACGGCTAACCATATTAAAAGATTACACTTTTTGGC
This sequence comes from bacterium, assembly GCA_036274695.1. Classification (GTDB taxonomy): domain Bacteria; phylum UBA10199; class UBA10199; order JACPAL01; genus DASUFF01. The sequence goes on from DASUFF010000173.1 coordinate 12,076, forward strand.
GTCTCAGGTCAACGCGCGAGCGGGTTCAGGCGAATAAGAAGGTTTTTGAGATTCTCTTTTTCTGTCTGGAGGCGTTCAAGAACCGCGCCAAGAAATTCCTGATAAGGCCGATTTTCCGACAATTCCCGGATCGACAACTCCCTCCCGTCCTGATCACGGACAATCCATTGAGGGTCGCTGACCCGGACGCCTTTTCTTAAGTACACCTGAGAAAGCGGTCCCACCTCCAACGTTTCTTTGGATTGCGAAATCCATTCCCAGGCGGCCAAACGTTCCCCGGGCGGAGGGACATAAAAGTCGTCAAAAATGACGGGGGCTTTGGCGGATGCCCGCGGGTAAAGGTTTTCCAAGCAGGTCCGGGTGCTATCGTAAATGTCACAATCGATGTGAACGAGCGAAAAGGACCTGGAGATTGAAACCTCCGGAAGCGTTTCCTCAAACCAGCCGGGCATGACTTCCACCTCGTTTTGCAACCCTTCGTCGCGGATGAAGGCGAGACACTTTTCGAAATCACTCGTGAGCATGCCTTTGCGGTAATAGGAGTCGAAGTTCGGATTCGGCTCAGGCAACCCCTCGAAGCTGTCGCAAAGGAAAACCCTTTTCTTGAGTCCGAAATGACGGATGAAAAATCCCAGCAAAAATCCCAGCCCGCCTTGGTGGCTGCCGCATTCGATGAAATCCCCCTCCAGATCCTTCGCCTCAACGGCCAGGTCCCACACTCTCTTGGCCTTGTAGGCATCAAGATAGGTATGCGCCTTTACTCGGTCCCAATAGCCGTTGAAGACGGGGTCCGCGATGGTGCAGGGGATCTCCGGAATGAAGGAAGGGATGGGAACGATGGCGCGATTGGAGATGTAATTGACCTGGCTGAGAACAAAGAGGGGAAAGTCGAACGGTTTCGTCATGAGCTCGTTTTAGAGGCTTCTCATCATTTGAGCAACCCACGGCGGCGGTCCGGGCTGGCCGGCTTCCGACCGTTCTCTGGGACGCGCCGGAGGACCGCCGGCGGGATCGGTTTGAGAGGGATCCATCTCAGCCTTCGCGATGCCGGCATAGAGATCGCCGCTCCCTCGGAGGACGGCCGCATAAATCTGCTGCTTGGCGCCGGGACTCATTCCTTCAGGGGCGGTCGCCGCAGGCGTAGGTGTCTCTGTAACCGGATCACCCGCAGGAACAGGCGCAGGCGCCGGTGCGGCAGCCGCATCGGCAGCTGGCGGAGGGGGCGGCGGCGCTGAAGAGACATCTCCGACGGCCATAGGAATCGTTCCCTAGATATCGATCGCTGATTTAGGAATTACTTTACCGGAGGCGTGCCAGCGCGGAGTTGATCGATAACCACGGCGGCCGTCGGATCCGGAGGAGGAGGATTTGCGGGTGCACCAGCAGCCGGCGCCGGTTGAGGCTGATGAGCGTCCGAAGCTAGCTTAGCTCCAGTCGTTGCCAATTGAGTACCGGCATTAATTAATGCGGGAGCCCATCCCATAAATACACCCCTTGATAGTTTATTATCGTATTTTGCGCTCTTTCCGGTTTCCCCACCAGTTTTTATTTCCTACGTTCGAGAGATCAGGTAATAAAATCAAACATATGGCCGACCTCGTCTCTCAGATGTTTTCCGGCGATCGACTCGCACTTTCCCGATTGATTTCAATGGTCGAAGCCCGCTCGGGCGATCTGGTCTCCCTCATGTCCCAGGTCCAGACGCGCTGCGGCAAGGCCTATAAGATCGGCGTCACCGGCCCTCCGGGGGCCGGCAAGTCGACGTTGACCGACAAACTGATCGCCCACCTCCGCAAACAGGGAAAGACCGTGGGCGTCGTCGCCATCGATCCTTCCAGCCCCTTCTCCGGCGGCGCCGTCCTGGGCGACCGCATCCGCATGCAGGACCACGCGGGCGATGAGGGCGTCTTCATCCGCAGCCTGGGAAGCCGGGGGAGCCTGGGCGGCATCTCGCGCGCCACGCGCGAGGTGGTGAAACTCTTCGATGCCTTCGGCATGGATCATGTGATCGTCGAAACGGTCGGCGTGGGGCAGACCGAGTTGGACATCATGGAGATCGTCGACACCACCGTCGTCATCCTCACGCCCGAGTCGGGCGACGCCATCCAGACGATGAAGGCCGGCATCTTGGAGATCGCCGACGTCTTTGTCGTCAACAAGTCCGACCGCGACGGGGCTCCGATGATGCAAGCGGAGCTCAAGGCCATGCTGGAACTGGGCGCGCACGGGCCCTCCGACTGGATGCCGCCGGCGCTGTTGGTGCAGGCCAACAAGGATCAGGGCGTACGCGAGCTTTTGAACGCCATCGAGGATCACCATGCCTTCCGGAGGCAAGCGCACCCCGACGCGGGCAAGAAGCGCAAGATCGCCTTGGAAGAAGTGAAGGAAATCGTCCTGGAAGAGACGGCCTTGCGCCTGGCCAAGATACTGCCGGATGAGGTCAAAGGGGAGATCAGCAATCCCTACGATGTGGCCTCCGGCTACGTAAACCTCATCGAAAAAGCCCTGCGGAAAAAACAAAACGGCTGAAGCAGGTTTCCCCGCTCCAGCCGTTTCTTTAAAAACCGAAAACTCGAATTAAGCGCGAACGCCGCGGTCGGCCGCCACGACGCCAGAAGCGCCCCGGGACGAAGCCGACAACGAGAAGTTCGCCTGGAAATCTTTGCTGCTGGTGATGTCACGGAGAGCGCGGCTTCCCGTGAAGGGGCTCGATCCCTCGACGCGCGAGGCGCTGGAGGAAGTGACGGACCCGGCGGCGCGGACATTCGAGGTATTGATGGTGGTGCTCATATGTATTCCCCTTTACTCCTAATGTTATCGGGAGGAGGGGAGGTCTCGGTTGCTTCCCCGGACTATTTTCCCCCCGAACGGTTCAGCAGATCGGAAAGCCTCTGCGCCGCCACCTGGCTTTGGGCCTGGCCGGTGGAGTATCCAGACCCCTTCTGGCCGGACCGCTCGGCACGGGCCTCGGCCAAGCCTAAGGCGCGCACCTGGGCCGGGGAGGGGTACATATCGATCAGCTTCTTCAAGTCCTCTTTGACCGCCCGCGTTATCTTATACACCCCTCCGGAAAAGAACGACTCCCGGGCCTCGTCGAAGATCGAACGAAATTCCTTTTCGGTAAAATAGACGGCGGGGAGGATGTGGAGCCTGATCAAGGTCTCCATCTCCTTTTCCTGCCATTCGCCTTCCTTGATCAGCAGGGCGTCGAACGGGCGTCCCACGGGCCCGCAATACCGGAACCGCGCCTTGTCCATCCATTGCTCTTCACTCAAGCGGTAACTGCCGTCGGGCTGAAGGGAGTCTTTAAAGGATTCCACCCAATCATGGACGGTATGCTTCGATTCGTCCACGAAGCCCGTGCAGAAGAGATAAACGAGATCGGTGCGGCTGACGAAGGTGAGATACTTTTTGCCGTCCGGCCCGGCTTGGGACACGGCGGCCCAGATGGCCTTGACGGCTTTTATCGCTGCATCACTCGGTTGGGATGGTGGCACGTTGAAATCCTCGTTAATATGAAGGTCTGAAACGTACCTTCAGGTATGGACCAAAATATAGCGTGATTTCAGCGCTTTGTAAACGACTAGCTTCCTCTACGAGCCGTAGCGAGCGCTGTCCCGCGGGAAGCGGGACTAGCCTAACTGGGCCTGAAAGTTGGCCGCGGAGATCGGATGGGAGGAGGCCCCGCCGGCCGCGGGATTCGGCCCGCCGTGCACGCCCGCCCGTTCCTTGGCCGCATGCAGACCGCCCGCGACAACGGTCGATCCGCCATGCGTCGCGTGAACTCCCGAAGTGTGCGTACCGGTGACTTGGGCCATGGGACCTCCGATGATTGGATTATCGGATTGTCGCCCTTTTCGAGTTTCTTGGAAAGCTCAGCGATCCCGTTTGGCGATCAACTGGCTCAAACGGTCCGCGACCTGGCGGCTGGCCGCCGGTCCTTGAGCGAAGCCGGACTGAGGAGAGGACGCGGGGGCGCCTTGTCCCGATTGAGCCGCCTTCAACTGGGCGACGCCCATTTGCAGCACGCGGCGCGGGGAGGAATAGGTGTTCACGAACGTCGTCCATTCCTGCTTGAGCTGCCGGGAGATGAGGTACTTGCCGTCCTTTTTGGGCAGCGTCTTTTTCACCTCGCCGATGATCCGGCCCCATTCGTCCTTGGTGAAATAGACGCAGGGCTTGAGCTTCTCCCACACCAATCCTTCCAGATCCGCCTCGCTCCATTCGCCCTCGCGGATGGTCATCGGGTCATAGGGAGGAAGGATGGGCCCGGAATAGTGATAGGGGACCTTAGCCATCCACTGCTCTTCGGTCACCAGATAGGCCCCGTTCGGAAGCAACGAGTCTTGGAAGGCGTCGACCCATTGTTGGATCGTGTAGTGATCATCGTCCACGAAACCGGACCAGAAGTGGTATTCAAGGTCCTTGCGGTCCTTGATGACGATGTAGTTCCGGCCGTCGGCGCCCGGCTTGGCGATCTTGTCCCACATTTTTTGGAGGATCTGGCGGGATTTTTCCTCAGGCACGACCGCATGGTAACGGAGACGACGGGGACGGTCAATTTCTCAAATTCATTGGACGGGGCATCGGCGGTTATATATTAGGAGTCCGCTCGCGTTTTTCGCGGTAACGGCAGCGTAGCTCAGTTGGTAGAGCAGGCGGTTCATACCCGCCGTGTCGGGGGTTCAAATCCCTCCGCTGCCACCTTTAGAACTAAGGGGAGATGCCGCTCTCCCCTTAGCAACCCCATCTGAAAATCGCGGATTGATCGTTCGCTGCGGCCTGGAACGCGGAATGAATCCGCGCTCCAGGTCCTCACTCACTTTTATGAAGCCGATCGTCGCTATCATTGGTCGTCCTAACGTCGGAAAATCCACATTGTTCAATCGATTGGTGGGTTGGCACCGTGCCATTACGTTGGACGAACCGGGCGTCACCCGCGATCGCCACTACGGCGATGCGTCCTGGGATGCACGGGAGTTCATCGTCGTCGATACCGGTGGACTCTTTCTGGAGGAGGAAGGAGCGATCGAAGGGGAGATCCGCAAGCAGGTGGATCTGGCCATCGGCGAGGCGGACGTCCTGCTCTTCGTGATGGACGCGCGCACGGGCCTCTTGCCGGACGAGAGGGAAATCGCGCGTTATGTCCGCCAGTCCGGCAAGCGCGTCTTCTTCGTCGCCAATAAAGTCGACGGGCCGAAGAACGAAGAAACGCTCACCGAATTTTTCGAATTGGGAGAAGAGGTCCTGCCGATCTCCTCCGAGCACGGTTACCGGGTCAACGACCTGTTGGACCGCGTGGTGGCTCCCTGGCCCAAGCTTACCGACGAGGAGGCGGGGCAAACGCAGCATCCCATCCGCGTCTCCGTCATCGGCCGCCCCAACGTCGGCAAGTCCTCCCTCTTGAACCGTCTGCTGGGCGAGGACCGCCTGGTCGTCCATAATCAGCCGGGCACCACGCGCGACGCCATCGACACACCCGTCACCGTCCGCAACCGCGACTACCTTCTCATCGACACCGCCGGCATCCGGCGGCGGGGCACCTGGGAATCGAAGGTGGAACGCTATTCGGTCATAACCTCGCTGAAGGCGATCGAGCGCTCCGACGTCTGCGTGATGGTGCTGGACGCCACCGAGGGCATTCACAAGCAGGACGCGCACGTCGCCGGTTACGCGGCTCAGGCCGGGAAAGGCGTCATCTTGGTGTGGAACAAATGGGATCTGATCGCCGAAAAAGACCGAAAGAAGCTGCTGAAGGACTATGAAGACGAACTTCCCTTTTTAGCGCACGCCCCGATCCTTTGCGTTTCCGCGCTGACCGGGGAGGGCTGCGACCGACTCTGGCCCGAGATCAACCGCATCCATGAGGCCAGCGGCAGGCGCATCCCGACTTCCCAGGTCAACCGCGCCTTCGAAGGCCTGGTCGACAACCACAACCCTCCCGTTTACAAGGGCAAGCCGGTCAAGTTTTTCTACGCCACGCAGACCAAGAGTTTTCCGCCGACCTTCGTGGTGTTCGTCAGCGAGCCGGAGGGCGTGCATTTTTCGTTTCAGCGCTATTTGGTGAACGGATTCCGGAAAGCGTTCGATTTCGGCGGCGCGCCGATCGTCATGCTGTTCCGGCGTAAAAGAAGGTAGGGGCGGGGTTACCCCGCCCCTACATCATCCATTCTTTTCCGCCGTCTGCAATTCCTTCTTGATGATGCTGTAGGCGTTCTTCCGGATCAGATAATCCGAATGGCTCAAACCCGGCACCAGCACGTTCTTCATGTGCGTGGCGCCTTCGGGAATGTCGAGGATTGAGCTTTTGTAGAAACAGACGCGGTCTTCCTTGGAATAAATCGAAACGAAACGGACATGCTTGGGCCACGCGCCCCTCTGGAGGTTCCGGATGAACGGCGACATCGGATACATCTGCCAAAGGCTCTTGGAGAAAAGGCTCAAAGGGGAAAAGAGACCGACGAGCGCCCAGGGGTTTCCTCCGTGGGGCGTGCCGAGCGTGATGAGCGTCCTCACGCGCTGCGAGCCGCCCAGCCTCTTGATGTAGTAACGTCCGATCAGCCCGCCCTTGGAATGTCCGATGATGCTGATCTTCTTCAAGTCGTAACGCTGGCAGAGACGTTCGACCTTCTCATTGACCAGTTGGGCCATCTCCTCGATGCAGCGGGTGTTGAAGGTGTCGAAGATGCCGCCTAAGTTGAAGCTGAACACGCCGAAGCCGTCCTTGCGCAGGCGTCGCTCCAAGATGCTGAAGACCCGGCGCGTGGCGCCGAAGCCGTAGAGGAGGAGGACGGGATGGTCGCAGCGGCTGAAATCGGTCAGGCGCTCGACCTTGTTCCCCTCGAGGGCAAGCTTCACATAGGTCAGCGTGGTGTTCAGATCGCGTTTGGTGTCGCGGGCGTACCTCTTCACTTTTTCCAAAAGAGGTGTGCCGTTCTTGGACACTTTGGCGGATTCATGTCCCATAAAGGAAAGGTCCAATACCCTAAAAAATAAATGATATCAGCACTCTAGTCAATTGACAAACTGCGGCGTTTGAAGTCATAAAATCCCCCCATGCCTACCTACAAACAGAGGCCCGTCTCCCGGAAGGAGCGGGACGAAAAACTCCCTCTTTACCGGCCCATCGACGGGCTGGCGCTCCAAGTGGCCGAAAACCGAAAAAAGCTGGCCCCTTATATTCTTTTGGTCGTGGTGGCCTTTGCCCTCTTCGGCGTTTACAAGGCTTACGGGGCCCATTACGAATCGAAGGCTTCCGGGCTACTGGAGCGGGGCGAGTTGGAGACTGTGGCCAAGGAGTACGGACGCTCCAAGGCCGCCCAGGTGGCTCGGGTCCGTCTCGGAAAACAGGCGATGGACGCCAAGGAATATGACCGGGCCGCCGATTGGTACGGACCCGTGGCCTCGAACGCGTCGGCCCCGGCCCTCCTGCGGATCACGGCGAAGCAGAACCTGGCTCTGGCGTATTTGAAAAAGGGCGAGGCGGCCAAGGCGGTGGGGCTTCTGGACGACGCATCCAAGGATCCGGCCAACGTAAGCGCCGACTACACCCAGCTTCTGCTCGCTTACGCCCAGGAAACGTCCGGTCACAAAGACAAGGCGCTGGAGATCTACAAGACCTTGGCCGACGGATCGAAGGAAGCCTCCGTGAAGGCCGAGGCCCAAGCGAGAACCAAATGGCTCGAACCCGCAACCCCCTCATCGGTCACTTTGCCGCCGCGTTGATCGTTCTCGGAGCGTTCCCGGCCGTCCCCGCGACGGCCCACGCCTGGAAGAACGTTCCTCTCAAGGAGAGGACCGTCGAGAAAATGCCCTATCGCGCGCAGTGGGTCTCCAAGATCAAAAAGGGCAAGCTCCTCAAATACAAGAGAAAGGAATATTCCTCGCCGCGCGTTTACGGGGACCTCATCTTCGTCGGCTCCGACAGCGGCTACTTCTACGCCATGAAGAAAAAGAACGGCGGCAAGGTCTGGCGTTTCAAAACGACCGGCCCCATCAACTCCGTGCCGGCCTTCTCGAACGACCGCGTCATCGTCGGAGACGATGACGGCCATCTCTACGCCCTGACGATGGCCGACGGCAAAGAAGCCTGGCGGGCGGAACTCGATTCCGAAATCTTGAGCGCCCCTGCCGTGGGCGGAAACCGCGTCTTCGTGCAGACTTCGGAAGGAACGGTATTCGCGGTGAGCGCCGAGGACGGAAAGCTTTTGTGGAAGAACGAGCGGCGGCAGGAGTTCACGGGCCGCCTCCAGATGACCATCCGCGGGAATGCCTCGCCGGCCGTCGATCCCGCGGCCGACCGTCTCTACGTCGGCTTCTCGGACGGAACGGTCCAGGCCCTATCCGCCTCCGGCGGCAAGGTCCTGTGGGAAAAGTCCCTGGCGAAGGAAAAGACGGCGAAGGCGAACGCCTTCCTGGACGTCGACGGAACGCCGCTGGTGGACGGAGACCGGGTCTACGTCTCCACCTTCGACGGGGCGATCTACGCGCTTTCGGTGAAAAACGGCGCCGTCCTCTGGAGCCAGTCGCCCGGCAGCGGCGTCGGGACGGCTCTCATCGGGGAAACCCTGGTGGTCGCGGCCTCCAACGGCCATCTCTACGCCTATCAGAAGAAGGACGGGTCCAAGCTGTGGGATTCGCCGGTGGGCCGCGGAGCGCTGACCGCGCCGGTGGTCTACAAGGATTTGATCGCTGCGGGCCTTTCCGACGAGACCATGAATTTCGTGGATTCGGAAGACGGGCACATCATCGCGCGCCGGTTCGCCAAAAAGGGCGTTTATTCGGATCCCGTCGTCGACGAGGACCGCATCTATTATCTCTCCAACGGCGGTCGCCTCTATTCCCTCAGGCTCGTGCGTTAAAGGCCCCGGAGATCCAGCTTGTCGGTCCGGATTTTCTGAAGCGCGTCGCGAAACGCCGCGAGTTCCCGCCGAAGCGATTCGTCTTTCTTCTCGTCCGTTCTGAAAAACCGGTCGACCTTGGCCTGATAGTGGTCAAAGAGCGTGTCCACGCTTTCCTGTCCGTAGACCGTGACCAGCAACCTTTTGGTCTTGGCCAGGATCTCCATCAAGCTCTTGCCGTCTCCCGGACCGACCTCCAGGTTCATCAAGTGGCTGAAATCGTCGCTTAAGAGGGTCCAGATCTGCCGAAGCTTCGGATTCCCCTTCAGCAAGGCGCTGCCGGATTCGTAGAAGAGGGACGCGGTGCGCTGCTCCAAGAGAGTGAGCTGGATGGAGGAGTGGATCAAGTGGGCCAGGTCATGAATCGTATAATCCGCCGGCTCCGCGAGGCGGCCGTGCATCCGCAGCTTCCGAAGGGGTTCGCCGAGCGCGTGAAAGCCCGATTTGTGGAGCTGGTTCACAATGCCGTATTCGACCTCGCCTGCGGCGAAACAGGGCGTGAGCGCCCTGCGGCCCAGGCAGTACTTTAGGGCGGACTCGAAGAAGGTGAGCGACGGGATGCGAAGCACGGCGTGATCGCCGTGCATGGCGAAGAGATAAAGCCCGTAAACATTCAGCTCCGCGTGGACGGTGAAATACGTCTCCAATCCCGGAGTGCCGTGGGGATAACTGACTTCCACGTAACGGTTGGCGGAAAGATGCTGGTGGGCGATGCCCCGGCCGATCGCCGCCGCATCCGCCTTGCGTCCCGCCGGCGGCGCGTCGTCCGCGCCGAAAACGACGTTGCCCTTTTCCATGGGTTTGAACAGGGCCTCGACGCCGAAGTGCGAGCGGGCGGAAACGCCGGCTTCCTTCATACCCGGCAACTGCGACCATCCGGTGATCGTGGAAAACAGCAGTTCGTCGGCGATTTCCCGGATGGGCGCTCCCTTGTCGAGAAGGCCCTCCAATTCGCCGCGGCTCGATGCGTCGAGATAAGGGCTGATCGGCAGATCAGCCCTCAGGTGCGAGAGAAAACCGGCATGGAGGCCTTGAACCAACGGTGGGTAGGCGGGCAAGAGTAGGGGAGACGTCATGAGGGGTGCCCTTCGTTTCCGTCGGTCGAATGCCGCTATCGTCATAAAAATCAAACGGTTGCTCAATATTTGACAAACCAAAACCTCCCTGCTAACCGTCCTCCATGGCAGCCCCCCAAATCCCCATCGCCTACACTTTTGACGACGTTTTGCTCCTCCCGGGGGAGAGTTCCGTCCTGCCGACCGACGTCGAGACCTCCATCAAACTGACCGAGAAAATCACGCTGACCATCCCCCTCGTTTCCGCCGCCATGGACACGGTCACCGAATTCCGCACGGCCATCGCCATGGCGCGCCTGGGCGGATTGGGCATTCTCCACAAGAACTTCACCCCGGAAGAGCAGGCCCTGGAGGTCGAGAAGGTGAAGCGGGCCGAGTCGGGCATGATCCTCGAACCCATCACCATGGCCCCCGACCAGAAGCTGGGGGAGGCCGCCCAGGTGATGAGGAAAAGCGACATCTCGGGCGTGCCCATCACGGTAGGAAAGAAGTTGGTCGGCATCCTCACGCACCGCGACCTGCGGTTTCAGAAGAATTTGAACCAGAAGATCGAGGAGGTCATGACCAAGGAGGTCGTGACCGCGAAGGAAGGCATCACGCTGGAGAAGGCCAAGGAGATCCTGCAGAAGAACCGGATCGAGAAGCTCCCCGTCGTCGACGACAAAGGGAACTTAAAGGGCCTGATCACCATCAAGGACATCGAGCAGGCCCAGCGCTATCCCAATTCCACCAAGGACGAACTGGGCCGCCTGCGCGTGGGCGCGGCTATTGGAGTCGGCGAAGCCTCCCTCGCCCGCGCGGATTTGCTCATCAAGGAGGGCGTGGACCTGGTGATCATCGACACCGCGCACGGGCATTCCAAGAGCGTGTTGGACACCGTGAAGGATTTCCGCGAACGCTTTCCCAAGGTCGCTCTGGTGGCCGGCAACGTCGCCACCGCCGACGGCACGGAGGCCCTGATCAAGGCCGGCGTGCATGCGGTGAAAGTGGGCGTCGGACCGGGATCGATCTGCACGACGCGCGTCGTCTCCGGCGTCGGCGTCCCCCAGTTGACCGCCATCTTCGAATGCGCCTCGGTGGCCAACCGTTACCAGATCCCCCTCATCGCCGACGGCGGCATCAAGTTCTCCGGCGACATCACGAAGGCCATGGCCGCGGGCGCCACGGCCGTCATGGCCGGCGGCCTCTTCGCGGGCACGGACGAGGCGCCGGGCGAGACGATCCTGTATCAGGGCCGCTCGTTCAAAACCTACCGCGGCATGGGATCGCTGGGCGCCATGAAGAAAGGGAGCAAGGACCGCTATTTCCAGGAAGGCGTCAGCGAAGTTTCCAAGCTCGTTCCGGAAGGCATCGAAGGCATGGTGCCGGCGCGCGGACCGATCTCGGATCAGGTACATCAATTGGTCGGGGGCCTGCGATCCGGGATGGGTTACGTCGGCGCCGCCAACATCCCCGAGCTGCGCAAAAAGGCCCGCTTCGTCCAGATCACGTCGGCGGGGTTGAAGGAAAGCCACGTGCATGACGTGACGATCACCAAAGAATCGCCGAATTATAGATTGGAGTAGGGGCGACCCGCCGGGCCGCCCGTACACTATGCCATCACGCGTCCTCATCCTCGACTTCGGTTCCCAATACACGCAGCTGATCGCCCGCCGCATCCGCGAGGAGAAGGTGTATTGCGAGGTGCAGGCCTGCAACGTCCCCTTCGAAAAGATCCGCGACTTCGCGCCCCAGGCCGTCGTCCTCTCCGGCGGGCCTTCGAGCGTATATGAAAAAGACGCTCCCGTCGCCGACATCCGGCTGCTGGATTTGAACGTCCCCATCCTCGGGATTTGCTACGGCATGCAGTGGCTGTCGCATCAGATCAAGGGCAAGGTCGAGCCGGGAACGGTGCGCGAGTACGGGCCGGCCAAGATCAAGCTCCTGAAGAAGTACGGTGTCTTCGAAGGATTCCAGGAAGACGAGATCCAGGTGTGGATGAGCCACGGCGACCACGTCACCGAGCTGCCGGCCGGCTTCGAGAGCTACGCCCAGAGCCACAACGGGCTGCAGGCCGCCATCGGCGATCCCAAACGGAAGATTTACGGACTGCAGTTCCATCCCGAGGTCGTGCACACGGCCCGCGGGCGCGACCTGCTCAAAAATTTCCTCTTCAAGGTAGCCGGCCTTAAGGCCGATTGGTCGATGGAGTCCTTCGTCGAACAAAAGACGAAGGAGATCCGCGAGACGGTGGGGGACGGGCACGTCCTCTGCGCCGTCTCGGGCGGCGTCGATTCCTCCGTCATGGCCGCCTTGATCCACAAGGCCGTCGGCAACCAGCTGGACGCCCTCTTCATCGACAACGGCGTGCTCCGCAAGAACGAGGGTACCCGCGTCCTCGAGCTCTTTCAAAAGAACATGCAGGTACCTCTGAAGAAGATCGACGCTTCCGAACGCTTTCTGGAAAAACTGAAAGGGGTCGAAGATCCCGAGAAAAAGCGAAAAATCATCGGCAACGAGTTCATCGCCGTCTTCGAGGACGAGTCCAAGCGCCATAAAGAAGCGAAGTTCCTGGCTCAGGGCACCCTGTATCCCGACGTCATCGAAAGCGTGTCTTTCCGAGGCCCGTCCGCCATCATCAAAAGCCATCACAACGTGGGCGGTCTTCCCGACCGCATGAATTTGAAATTGATCGAGCCCTTCCGCGAGCTCTTCAAGGACGAGGTGAGGGCGATCGGCCGACTGATCGGAGTCCCCGACGAGATCATCGACCGCCAGCCCTTTCCGGGCCCGGGTTTGGCGGTGCGCATCTTGGGCGAGGTGACGAAGGAACGTTTGGAAATACTACGAAACGCCGACGACATCGTCGTTTCGGAAATCAAGGCCGCAGGCCTTTACACCAAGATATGGCAGTCCTTCTCGGTGCTTTTACCGGTCAAGACGGTCGGGGTGATGGGCGACAATCGGACTTATGAAAACGTGCTCGCCGTCCGCGCCGTCGAGAGCCAGGACGGCATGACGGCCGATTGGGTGCGGCTGCCCTACGACATCTTGGCCGTGATCTCCGCCCGCGTGATCAACGAAGTGCGCGGGGTCAACCGCGTCGTCTACGATATCTCCTCGAAGCCGCCCGCGACGATCGAGTGGGAATGACCAAACGGAAGACCCCCAAGGTCAATCCGAGCATCGCCAACATCAAGACGCCCTGATGGTCATCGCCGGACGAACCCGCATCCACCCGGCAACCACAACCTCCGCCGTTTAAGAAGGTGGGGCCTCCGGGAGTCGTCGCCGCCTCGCCGCTGGGATCGTCGGTGGTTTTGGGTCCTTCCTGATCATTCGCCGGACTCTTTCCCGGCCCAGTGCCTCCCGAAGAACCGCCGCCGGTGGTCGAACCGCCCGTCGTCGACGACGTCCCGCCGCCTCCGCCCTCCGCCTTCAGTCGGACGACCGCGAAGTCCTGGTTGCCGTTGGGGCCGGGAGTCGTCGCGTACTCGCTGCCCGCCGCGACGACGTCGCCCGAAGGATCGATGGCCACTCCCTGCGCCTCTCCGGAAACGTAACCGGGAAAGGCGACGCGCAGCACGCCCTTCACACCGAACTCCGTCGCCCCGCAACCGGCGGCCGTCCCGTCGTCCAGATGGCCGTTCGCGCAGGCGCGCAGGAGGGTGAAGTCGCGCGCGTTGTTCGCCTCGATGTGGCCCGCCAGGAGGTATTTGCCGTTGGGCTGGCGCGCCGCGCCGCGCATGATGGCGTAGGAGCCGGCGGGCCCCATGTCAATCATGAGCGTGCCGCCGTTTCCGAAGCCCGCATCCGGCTTGCCGTCCTTGTCCACGCGGGCCATGGCCACGTCTTCGTTCTCGCCTTGATCGCCGTGCAACGACGTTCCGGAGGCGAAGACATTTCCATCCGGCTCGACCAAGAGGCCTAAAGCCTCGTCCATGTTGCCGTCGACCACCTTGATTTTCAAAAAGCCACCGGCCGCGCAGGCCGGCGTGTCGCCGAAACACTTGTCGAGCTGGCCGTCCTTGGAGAGCCGGGCCAGGGCGAAACCGAAGCCGTTCGCCATGGAGGTCTTGCCGGCCACGTACACACGGTCGGCGCCGTCGACGGCCACGGCGTTTCCGTAGTCTTCGAGGTAACCGGGATCCGACGTGGAGACGAGGGCGATGCCCGAATTGCCGAATCCGGCATCCAGCGTGCCGTCGGTCTTGAGGCGGACGACGAGAATGTCTTCGCCGCCCTGGCCCGCATTGGGCACGCCCGCGAGGCTGGAGTTGATGTGTCCCGTCAAGACGGCCTTGCCGTCGCTTTGGAAGGCCACCGCCTTGGCCTCGCTGCTGTCGTAGGAAAGCGAAAAGTGTCCGTCATGATTGGGTCCGAAGCCGGTGCCGCAGGAACCCGCCTTGTCGAGCTTGCCGTCGGCGCAAAAACGGACCGCGGCCAGGAAGGTTTTGGGGGTGTTGATGTTCGTGCCCATGGAGCCTACGACCAAAATTTTTCCGTCCGCCTGGAGACCGACGCCGTAGACCTTCTCGAAATAACTGCTCGTGAACGCGGCTTCGGTGCCTCCCTTGAGCTCGCTTGATCCGACATCGACGGCGCAGGGATGATCTTCGGTCTTTCCGTTGAACGCCGTGTCCAACTGGCCGTTCGGCAGATATTTGGCGAGGGCGAAGTGGGTCGTGCCGCATTGGCTCGAATTTCCCGCGACGAACACCGAGCCGTCGGAGGCGACCGCCAGGGCCGTGCCTTCATCGGCATTGTTTTGAAAAAAATCGGTCGTCACCTTGCCGCCCGAACCGAAGGATCCGTCGAATTCGTCCGCCGCATGGGCGGCCGCGGCGCCCAGGCAAAGCAGGAGCGCCAGGCAAAATCGATTCTTCATACGTCGTTTCCTCCCCATAGCGAACCTAAAGGAGCAAGATCGATACCAATTCGGAAAAGATAATTATTCGAAAACAAAGAGGTTTTTCGATCGAAAAAAGCCGGCCATTTTTCAAAATGAGAAAATTATCGAAATGAGAACGGAGACCGGGTCAAAACGATTTTAGAAGAATCCGCCGCCCAACGCGCTTCTCAATGCGGCTTGGGTCCCGGCGATTCGGTGCATGTCGCGCAGATTCCTCATCAGGAAATCGGTGTGGAGCAGGGCGGGATCGTCGGCTCTTCCCAGGCAGGCCAGGAAACCGTTCAGAAAGGTTTCGCATTCCCGGTAAATCTCAAAGGCGTCTTCCCCGTCGTCCGACCGGCTCGCCTCTTGGAAGCGCTCCATGATCCCGCGGAACGGGATGAAGGCCAGAATTTCCTCCGATTCGACGAGGCGGGCGTCGATGTCGTTGTCGGTCAACGTGTCGAGAAGGCGCTCGGCGACGGTCAGGCGACGGATCGGATCGGGAAGTCCGTTGATACGATCGTACAGGTTGGCCCACATGAGGCGCAGGTGCAAAGGCAGGGCGGACCCGAACGCCAGATGATAGAGATCGTGAAACATGAAGATGAAGCCGTGCACCAAGTCCTTCATGTGACTTAAATAGCGCGGGTGATCGAAGACGCCGACGGGTTGCTCGTTCCGGGCGTACATGCGGTTCACCTCGTCGCGCTCCACCTCCCGCGAGAGAAAGACCGGCGTCATCGCCTGGGCGCCATAGAGAAACGTCAACAGGCCCACGAGAACGCTGGGGAAGGGAAAACCCAGGCGGGCGACGACGTCCTCACCCTTCGATTCCAGCGACACCAACCTCACCTTGCCTTGGAGGAGGCCTTGGACGTTTCCCAAATTGGTGAGGAAATAGTGAGGGTCCTCCTCGCCCCTCAAGGGAACGACGGCGCGCACGAAACGGTCTTCCGTCGAGACTTCCGCGGCATAACCTTGGGATCTCAGGGGTCTAAAAAAGTCCTCCGCCAAACCGGCGAAGGAGCGGTCGGCCGCGGCCAAAACGGACGCAACCCGCGGAGAGGCCGGAACCGGAAGGATTTGCGGGGAGAGCACGCCGATCATGCCCCCTCATCGTCGTTTTTTCCCAAATGTTGTGCACGGAGTGAACGGCCTCAAAAGCCGTCGCGCAGGGCGAGGACGGCGGCGTAGTAGCCGCAAAGACCGTGGACGCCGGCACCGGGAGGGGTGGCGGCGGAGCAGAGGTACCAGCCCTTCACGGGCATTCGGTAAGGGGAGAGACTGAACCGCGGCCGAAAGAGGATCTGCCAGAGGTCGGCGATGCCGCCGCTGATGTCGCCGCCGACCAAGTTGGCATTGCGCCGCTCCAGCTCGGCCGGCGGCGTCGCCTTTTTCCCCACGATGAGATCGCGGAAACCCGGAGCGAACCGTTCGATTTGATCCTCGATGCGCTTCGTCGCGTCCTCGGTCGAGCCGCGCGGGACGTGCGTGTAGGCCCAGACCGTATGCTTGCCCGACGGGGCGCGGGTGGGATCGAAGGGGCTTAAGTGGGCCACGAGCACGTAAGGCTTCTCGGCGATCCGACCGGCCCAGGGCGCGGCCTCGGAGACGGCGAGCTCCTCGAGCGTCCCTCCCAAATGCACGGTGCTGGCCTTCGAGCATTCCTTCGCCTTCCAGGGAACGGGACCGGACAAAGCGAAATCCATTTTGAAGGCCGCGGGCCCGGGACGGAAACGGCGGAGGCTGTTTTGATAGCCGGCCGGCAGGCGGTCCCCGGCGATCGCAAGAAGGGGTTCGGGCTGAAGATCGAAAAAGACGGACCGAGCCTCGGGGATGTCGGAGACCGAACGCACCCGGACACCGGTGCGGATCTCGCCCCCCAATTCCTTCAAATACGACGCCAGGGCGTCGGCTATTTTTTGACTGCCTCCTTGGGGGATAGGCCATCCGACGGCGTGGCCCGCGAGTCCCAGCATCAACCCGATCGCCGCCGAAGGCGGTTGAGACAGCGGCAGGAACGAATGCGCCGCGTTCCCGCCGAAGAGGCCCTTGGCCCATTTTTCCCGGAACAGGGCGTCGGCAAGCCCGGTGGCCGAACGCATCGCCTTCAGGCCGAATCGGAGGGCGAGCAGGGGATGGCGCGGCAGGTGAGGGGGACGCAGCAGGTCATCGATCGCATCCTCCCAGCGGTCCACGAAGGGCTGCATGAGTTTTCGATAGGCCGGCCCGTCGGAACGCAGACTCGCCTCCGTCTCCTCCATCGACGGCGACAGGCAGGCTGCGGTGGCGTCGTCGAAGGGATGGGCGAGGGCCAAGGGCGGCTTGATCCATTTCAGGCCGTGGCGCTCCAACGGGAGTTGACGGAAAAAGGGGGAAGCCGCCGCCAGCGGGTGGACGGCGGAGCACAGGTCGTGAACGAAGCCGGGGAGGGTGATCTCCGACGATCGCGCCCCGCCGCCGATCGTCTCTTCCGCTTCCAAAACCAGCACCGACCGCCCCGCGCGCGCGAGCGCCACGGCCGCGGCCAAACCGTTCGGGCCTGAGCCGATGACGACGGCGTCCTTCACTCCAACTCCTTCGTCTTGGGCTCGTAGGGACACAGTTTCAGGACGGGGCATCGAGGACATTCCGGTTTTCGGGCGTAACAACAGCGCCGTCCGTGCCAGATGATGACATGCGAGGCCGTCGTCCAGTCCTTCTTGGGAATCAGCTTTTGCAATTCGAACTCGAGCTTTACCGGATCCTTCTGTTTGGAAAATCCCAGGCGCTCGGAGAGGCGGAGCATGTGCGTGTCACAGGTGATGCCCGGGATTCCGTAGGCGTTGCCCAAGATCACGTTGGCGGTCTTTCGGCCAACACCGGGCAACTTCACCAATTCTTCCAGGGTTTTCGGGACTTTACCGCCGTATTTTTCAACCAGGATCTTGCAGGCGCCTTGGATCGACTTCGCCTTGTTCTTATAAAAACCCGTGGTTCGAATGTCCTTTTCGAGCTCCGAGGGCGCCACCTTTATATAGTCTTCGGCCTTTCGATACTTCTTAAAGAGGGACTTGGTGACAATGTTCACGCGGACGTCCGTACATTGGGCCGAGAGGATCGTCGCTACGAGAAGCTCAAGGGGATTCGAGAAGTCGAGCTCGCAGCGGGCGTCGGGGTAGGTTTTTTTGAGTATTCCAAGAATGCGGGAGGTGCGTTCGCTGGTCATAGTGCTATTTTGCTGAATACCCTGTAAAATAGGGTTTTTCTAGGAAAAGGGGGACTCTATGCCATCATTGAGACTAGGGAACGGCAAAAAAGCGTTTCGGTGCCTTGCCGTCGCGGGCGTTCTCGCCTCTTTCACAGTGCCTTTCGGAGTTTGGGCGGGGCCCACCACGGATCGTCCTATCAGGTCCGACAATCCGGTTATGAGCGCCGCGCCGACGGCGAATCTGACCAGTGTGACTGTCGACGGCGATGGCCATCTGACCGTGAAAGTGCCGTCATCCGCCTCCCTACGCCCCTCCGTGGAAAATTGCCCCAGCGGGACGACGGTATCGGGGACGGATTCGGCAGGAATCATAACAATCGGATCAGGTGGAGGAGGTCACTGCGAAGTCGTCTTTGGAAAACCCTTCGCCGAGGCGCCTGCCTGCGTCATTTCTAATAATATGTGGCATCCGACTCCCAAAAGCATCTACATCTATGAAGACCATTTTGCGATTGACCAGGTCCCCGTATGGAACACAACGACGCACGATTTTACGGATCAACTTGACACCATGTTGACTAGCGAAAAAATAAGCTATGTCTGTATTGGGATCGTCAAATAATTCTAGAAAGTACTTTTCACAATGACTAGATAAGGGGCCGTGCAACCCCCTAAGTTCGTCCACCTCCATCTCCACACCCAGTACTCCCTTTTGGACGGCGCCATCACCATCGACGCCCTCGTGGCCAAGTGCAAGGCGCTGGGCATGCCGGCGGTCGCCATCACCGACCATGGCAACCTCTTCGGGGGCATCGAATTCTACCAGGCGGCGACGAAGAAGGGGATCAAGCCGATCTTGGGCTGCGAGATCTACATCCAATCCGACGGCAGCCGCTTCGAGAAGAAGATCCGGCCGGGGAGGGAACCGTATCACCACCTGACCTTGCTCGCCCAGGACCTCGAGGGCTACCGGAACCTCTGCAAGATCATCACCTCGGGATACCTCGAGGGTTTTTATTACAAACCTCGCACGGACAAGGAATTCTTAAAGGAACACTCGAAAGGCATCATCGCCCTCTCGGGCTGTCTTTCCGGGGAAATGGCGGAAGCGGCCATGAGCGGCGGCGTGGCCGGAGCCCGCCGGGTGGCGGAGGACTTCCGGGCCATGTTCGACGACCGTTTCTACCTGGAGGTGCAGGGGAGCAGCCTGCCGGAGCAGAAGCGGCTGAACAACGTGCTCTTCGAGCTCTCGAAGGAGCTGTCAATCCCGGCCGTCGCCACCAACGACTGCCATTATCTGAACAAGGAAGACGCCCCGATGCACGAGGCCCTCCTGTGCATCCAGACGGGCAAGACCCTCCAGGACGAGGACCGCATGCGGTTCTCCACCGACGAGTTCTACATGCACACGGCGGAGGAAATGGCCGCGCTGTTTCCGGAACGATTGGACGTCGTGGAGGCCTCGGCGGGCATCGCCGAACGCTGCGACCTCCATCTCGACTTCAAGACCTACTATTTTCCCAAATTCGAACCGCCCGCCGAGAAGACGCTCGACCAGCACCTGGAAGAAGAGACCTGGAAGGGTTTCGAGGAACGCTGGGCCTTCATCAAGACGGTCCTGAAGGACGAAAACCCGGACGAAGTCCGGAACAAGTACGTCGACCGTCTCAAAGGCGAGCTGGAGATGATCCGCAAGATGGGCTTCTCCGGCTATTTCCTTATCGTCGCGGACTTCATCAATTACGCCAAGAAACACGACATCCCCGTCGGTCCGGGCCGCGGTTCGGCCGCGGGCAGCCTGGTGGCCTTTTGCCTGGCCATCACCGACATCGACCCAATCCCTTACAACCTGCTCTTCGAGAGGTTCTTGAACCCCGAACGCGTTTCCATGCCCGACATGGACATCGATTTTTGCATGAACCAGCGCGAGAAGGTGATCGCGTACGTGCAACAAAAGTACGGGAACGTCAGCCAGATCATCACCTTCGGAAAGATGAAGGCCAAGGCCGTCATCCGCGACGTCGGCCGCGTGATGAACATGGCCTACAAGGACGTCGATAAAATCGCCAAGCTCGTCCCCAACACGCTGAACATCACCCTGGAAGACGCCCTGAAGGCCGAGCCCCAGCTCCGCGACCTGGAATCCAAAGACTCACAGGTCAAACAGTTGCTCAAGATCGGCCGCGCCCTGGAGGGCTTGACCCGCCACGCCTCCACCCACGCCGCCGGCATCGTCATGTCCGACCAGCCGCTGGTCAACTTCATGCCTCTGTATAAGGGCAACAACGACGAAATCGTGGCCCAATACGACATGAAGGCGATCGAGAAGATAGGCCTGATCAAGTTCGACTTCCTGGGCTTAAAGACCCTCACCGTCATCGACGACACGGTGAAGACGATTCAGAAGACGCGGGGGATTAGGATCAAGATCAACGAAATCCCGTTGGACGACGCCCAGGTTTATAAAGATCTCTCCACAGGAGACACCACCGGCATCTTCCAGCTCGAAAGTTCGGGGATGCGGGAGCTCATCATCAAGATGAAGCCGTCCGTGTTCCCCGACCTGATCGCCTTGGTCGCCCTCTACCGCCCGGGCCCGCTGGGCAGCGGCATGGTCGACGAGTTCATCAACCGCAAGCACGGCAAGGTGCCGGTGAAGTACGAGCTGCCCGTATTGGAAAACATCCTTCGGGAGACCTACGGCATCATCGTCTATCAGGAGCAGGTTATGCAGATCGCCTCGGCGATGGCGGGCTTCTCGCTCGGCGACGCCGACATCCTTCGCCGCGCCATGGGCAAGAAGAAGGCCGAGGAAATGTTGGAGCAGAGGGGCAAGTTCCTCGAGGGCTGCGAGAAGAACAAGATCAATCCGAAAAAATCCGAGAAGATCTTCGACTTGATGGCGAAGTTCGCCGAATACGGTTTCAACAAATCGCATTCGGCGGCCTATGCCTTCGTCTCGTACCAGACGGCTTACTTGAAGACTCATTATCCGACGGAATACACGGCGGCCCTCCTGACCCACGACATGGGCAATACGGACAAGGTCCTCCAGTTCATCCAGGACGCCCGGGAGCACGACATCAAGATCCTGCCGCCGGACATCAACGAGAGCTCCGCCGTCTTTACCGTCGTGGGCGACAGCACCGGCGAGCGGCAAATTCGCTTCGGCCTGGCGGCCGTCAAGAACGTGGGCGAGGCGGCCATCGAGTCCGTCATCGAGTCCCGCGTCCGCGTGGGCGGCTTCAAGACCTTCAGCCAGTTCTGCGGAGAAATCGACGGGCGCAAGGTGAACCGGCGCGTGGTAGAGAGCTTGGTCAAGTGCGGCGCCTTCGACTCCTTGGGGGTCGAGAGGGCCCGGATCTTCGCCGCCATCGAAACCGAGATGGAGACGGCGGCACGCCAGCAAAAGTCCAAGGCGACCGGCCAATCGGGCCTCTTCGACGCGGCAGCGGGCGACGGACCGGCCAAAGACGTTCTCCCTCAGATTCCGGAGTGGCCCCAGAAGGAAAAGCTCTCTTTCGAAAAGGAATCTCTGGGCTTTTACATCACCGGCCACCCCTTGGCCGACGTGGCCTCGGAGCTGAAGCAAAGGACCAGCTTGGACACCGAGGCGATCCGGAATTTCACGGAAGAGGACTCGGAAAAGAACATCGCCTTCGGCGGCATCGTGTCTTCGCTGCGCGAGACGGTCACGAAGAAGGGCAACAAGATGGGCTTCGTGACGCTCGAAGATTTGAAGGGGACGATCCCGGTCATCGTTTTTTCCGATCTGTACGCCCGTACGGCCGGACTGCTCCAGACCGAGGAGCCTCTCTTCGTCCGCGGCACCGTGGACGTGGAAGAGGAGAGCGTCAAGATCATCGCTCGGGAGATCGTCAGACTTAAGGACCTCATGGCCGTGAACCCGGCCTCCTACGGGTCGGCTCCCTACAACGCCCCTCAAAGCCCAGGAAAAGGTTCGGGAAACGGCCGGAAGGAAGTCCACTTCCACCTGCCGGAGGGCCTGACGCGCGACCAGCTCCAGACCTTGAAGACGCTTTTGGCACGCCATTTGGGCGAATCCCCCGCATTCATCCACTTGAAGGACGCCCAGAAGGGTGAGACTATCTTGGTGTTGCCGGAGGGGATGAAGGTCAACCCCTCCCACGACATGATGCGGGAGGTCGATCAACTCTTTGGGTCACCGGTCACCATACTCCACTGACGGGCACGAAAAGGCCCTTCTCGTCGGCGTCTATTCCTCGAAACGCGAACGCCATCGCCAGGAAACCTCGCTTGCGGAACTCACGCGATTGACCCAGACCGCGGGCGCCGAGATCTTAGGCTCCGAGCTTCACGAGCTGAAGGGCGTGCATGCCGCCACCTACGTGGGCCAGGGCAAGGCCGAGGCCTTGGGCCGTTCGGCGGAAGGCTTGGGCGCGGGCACCGTCATCTTCGACGAAGATCTGAGCCCCACCCAGAACCGAAATTTGGAAACGATCTCCAAACGCAAGGTGATCGACCGCACCGGCTTGATCCTCGATATCTTCGCCAAGCGCGCCCGCACCCGCGAGGGCAAGCTCCAAGTCGAGCTCGCGCAACTCCGTTACCTCCTGCCGCGGCTGACCGGCCGCGGGACCGAATTTTCCCAATTGGCCGGCGGCATCGGGACGCGGGGCCCCGGCGAAACGCGCCTGGAGATGGATCGCCGGAAGGCGAAGGTGAGGATCAGCTTAGTCAGCCGGGAACTGAAGCGCGTGCAGGCGCATCGCGAGCTCCATCGGACCCGGCGCAGCGAGATTCCGATCCCGACGGTGGCTCTGGTCGGCTACACCAATGCCGGCAAATCGACGCTGATGAACCGCTTAACCGACGCCTCCGTCCTCGTGGAGGACAGGCTCTTCGCCACGCTCGATCCGACCGTCCGGCGCCTGAAGCTTCCCTCGGGCCGCGAGATCCTGCTCTCCGACACCGTCGGCTTCGTCCACAAGCTGCCTCACCAATTGGTCGAAGCCTTCCGAGCCACGTTCGAAGAGGTCGCCGCCGCCGATCTGCTCATTCACCTGATCGACAGCTCCGATCCCGAAGTTCTGCACCAGATGGAGACCGTCGACCGCGTGTTGGAGGAATTGGGCCTGCACAGGAAGCCTCAGATCCGCGTGTTCAACAAGGTGGACGCGGCGCGGACGGGGGAGGGGCCGGTCTCGCCGCACGCCGACGGTTTGCAGATCTCGGCGTTGACAGGGGAAGGCACCGAAAATTTGCTGATGACCTTGGAGGACAAGCTCTCCGAGTCCTTCCGCTTCGTCTCCTTGACCCTCCCTTACGAAAAAGGCGCCGAGCTTTCGGTTTTATACCGCACCAGCCGGATCTTGAATCGGGAAGACCGCGCCGACGGTGTTCATCTCGAGGCGGTCGTGGACGAGAAGCACTACAACAAATTCAAGGCTTACCAGTCCTAGATCCGATATGTTATGCCGCAAAGTGTGACGGCGGGTCTCTTCACCATCCCCAACCTCCTGACGTTCTTCCGCATGGGAGCTTCGCTCGTGCTGCTCTATTTGGGGTTCATGGGCCGGTGGGATCTGGCCTTCCCCGTCTTTTTGGCCGCGGCGGGGACGGACTTGGTGGACGGGACCATCGCCCGGCTGCTGCGGCAGAGGACGCGCCTGGGGGCCTTTCTGGATCCGGTGGCCGACAAGGCCCTCATGTTCTCGAGCTTCCTAACCTTGACGATCGGAGGGTTCCTGCCATTGCCGGTGGCCCTCCTCGTGTTCGCCCGCGACTTGCTGATCTCCGTCGGCCTCTACATCATCAAGAGAAGCGGGGTGAAGATCGTCTACAGCCCGACCTACCTGTCGAAGCTCACCACGCTCGTGCAGATCTTGACCGTCTTCGGCGCCTTCATCCGCACGCAGGGCTATGCTCGCGCCGCGCAGCCTCCCTATGATACCCTTTGGACGTTCGCGCTGGGGCTGACCGCTCTGCTCACGGCGGTCACGAGCGTCCAGTACACCCGAATCGGATGGGAGATGCTCTCCAAGAGTCCCGCGCGTCCCGCACATGGCGCCGACTAAAAAACTTAAACTCGTCGTCAGCGATTTCCACGTGGGCCGGGGCAAGCACCTGCCCAACGGGAGCCTCAATTACCTCGAGGACTTCCATTACGACGCCGCCTTCATCGAGTTTTTGGAGCATCACACGGGTCCCGATTTCGCCGGGAGCGAGATCGAGTTGGTCTTCAACGGCGATTTCTTCAATCACCTCCACACCGATCCCGGAGATCCGTCGCCCGAGATCATCGACGAGGCCGCCGCCGTCCTCCGCACGACGCAGATCTTGGAGGGACATCCGGAGCTCTTCGCGAGCCTCCGGCGGTTCGGTGAGGACCCCAAAAAGTCGGTCACCTTCGTCCTGGGCAATCACGATCCGGGGCTGCTCTTCGGGGCCGTGCACCGCTTGCTGCAGGAAAGGCTGGGGCCGCGGACGAAGGTCGTCATCGGCCGCTACCGCTTCGACGGCGTCCTGATCGAGCACGGCAACCAGTACTTCGCCGACAATGCCTACGACACCCGGGCCTATTTCCTGACGGAGAACCTGCCCACGCCGGTGGTGAACCTGCCGTGGGGCAGCTTTTTCGTGATCCACTACTTGAGCAAGGTGAAGAAGGAGAGACCGTACTTCGACAAGGTCTACCCGTTCAAACAGTACCTGCGCTGGGCGCTGATCCACGACACGTTCTTCGCGGTCAAATCCATCCTCCGCATCGCCTTTTACTTCGTGTGGCTCCGTTTCCGCCCGGACCCGCACCGGCGATCCTCGTTCCTCAAGAGCCTCCAGATCCTGAAAGAAGTGCCGATCAGCCCCAAGCTGGATCGCGAGGCCAAAAAGATCCTGCTCTCGGAGCGGGATACGCGGGTCGTCGTCTTCGGCCACACGCACCACGCCGTCTTGAAGGAGTTCGCGCCCGGCAAGTTCTACGCGAACACGGGCCTGTGGAACGAGCAGATCTCGCTGGAAATCTCGGACTTGGGCCGCATCGTGAGACTCACCTACGTCGCCCTCGAATACGATCCGCCGGGGCGGATCACCCCCCACTTGAGGGAATGGAAGGGGAGTCATAAGATGATCCAGGAGCTCTAACGTGATCACCTGCTCGGATCTGGGGATCGTCCCCTATGAAGAAGCGCTGGCCTGGCAGAGGAAACTCGCCGATCTAAGGCGCAAGGACCTCGTGGCCGACCAGCTCCTGCTGCTCGAGCACCCGCCCGTCTACACGATGGGCCGCCGGGACGCCGGCTCGGACCTCTTGATCGAGCCGGAAACCCTCAAATCCAGCGGCGTGAACGTGGTGAAGACGGACCGCGGCGGGCGCATGACCTACCACGGCCCCGGCCAACTGGTGGGCTACCTGATCTTCAAGCTCCACGACTCGGTTCCCGGATTCGTCTGGAAGATCGAGGAGTGCCTCTTAAGAACGCTGGCGAAGTTTCAATTGGACGCCGAAAGAGACCCGGCCCACCCCGGGCTCTGGGTCGGCCGCTCGAAGATCGCCGCCCTGGGGTTGCACATCGAAAAGGGGATCAGCACGCACGGATTCTCGCTCAACGTCACCTGCGACCTGGCGCCGTTCGCGCACATCCACCCCTGCGGTATCAAGGACCGCGACGTCACCTCGCTCGAGCGCGAGATCGGCTGGTCGCCGTCCATGCGCGAGGTCAAGCAATCGGTGCTGGAGGAGGTCGCCCGGGTCTTCGAATCGAACGTGTCGGTGGAAGGGATCTACTCGAACCAACCGGAATAATGGTGTCGGGGCGGGGTTACCCCGTCCCTACTCGGAGACAGCCTCTTTGAAGACGAGGAGGTCGTCCGAGACCTCTTTCTCGTCGGGCGCGTTCTTCAGAATTCTCTGGAATTCCTGCTGCGAGATGTCGTGACGGCGCAGCTTCTGGTCGATGATGCGCTTGTCGTTGTCGATGAAGTCGAAACGGGTGATGACTTCCTTCTTTTCCATAACTTCTCCTCGGTTCTGCCTTAGTGAGGCTGCGGGACCTTAATGGGCTTTTCGATCTCCATCAAGACCTTTCCGCTCTTGAAGATGCGGACGTCCCCGGTGGATTCGGAGATGACGATGGCGATGGCTTGGCTCATGGAGGTGATGCCGGCGGCCGCGATGTGGCGGGAACCGAGTCCCCGGGGGATGGTGTCTTCGTCCCCGGCGGCGCCCAGGTAGCGGCCGGCCGTCAGCACCAGGCCGTCTCGGCCGATCACGAAGGCCCCGTCTAGGGCGGAGAACTCCCGGATGGTCTCCTTCAGGGCGGGATTCAGGATGTTCCGCTCGTCGTCGTTGTAACCCTTGAAGGGGTTGATGATCATCTGCTTGGAGAGCTGGAGGACCTTTTCCTCGTCGCCGATCACGAAGATGGTGCCCACCGGCTTGCCCTCGCGCCCCCGGCTGGCGAGCTCCAGGGCGATGGAGAGGGTGATCTGGAAGACCTCCGGCTGGACGCTCTCGGCGATGCCTTCCAAACCCTGCGTGGCCAAGATCTCGGATTCTTTGGCCGTGTCGATGAAGAGGATGGCGTCCAAGGTGTTCAAATCCGGATGGCCGGCGACGAAGACGATCTTGTCTCCGAGCTCGATCAGGCGGTTCGAGATACCCAAAACGACGGCCATCTTCATCAGGCCGATGCGCGTCATGTCGATCTTGGGCAGGATGATCAAAGGTTTTGAGGAAGGGACCCCGTTGGAGAAGGAACCTTCCAGATCCTCCCGGCTCTTGCGCGTGACGAAGATCATCTCGCAGCCCTTGGGAGGGGACGAGTTCTCCGGCAACTCCCCCAACGGATCGAGCAAGATCAAGATCGCCTTGGCCTTGCAGGACTTCGCGATGCGGAAGGCGGCCTGGAGCAGGGCTTGATTGGTTCGTTTCATGCGCGAGACTTCTCTTTTAGCAGTTTTGCCAATATGATAGCAACATTCCCCAATGAATTTACTGGCAAAAATCGCATTTTTCTTCTTCGTGCCGGGCGTCCTCTTCGCCCAGGTCCCCGATCCGTTTCAGTACACCGTCGATCAATCGGCCCGAACGGTCTTCCGCGGCGGCGAGACGCCCGTCGAGATCACCTTTCTGATCCCGCCGAGCCACTACCTTTATAAGGACAAGATGGCGCTCACGGTCCTGGAGGGCGAGGGCTATGAGCTGGGGCCGATCGTCTTATCGCCGGCGGCTGTGACGAAGGATCCTTTTACCGGGGCGGACGAGCAGGTCTATTTCGAGACGGCCGTCTTGAACACCCACCTTCGGCCCAAGGCGGGGGCGCCGGAGGGCGAAACGACGGTCAAACTACAGCTCGAGTACCAAGGCTGCTCGGACAAGCTGTGTTTCCGTTTGACCCGCAAGGAAATCGCCATCCCGGTGACGCTCGGCCGCATGCCGTCTTCCGGCCCGTCGGAGCCTTTGTTTCAGGATCCGTTGACGCTCCTGAAGAAGAAGGGGCTGCTGGTCGCCTTGCTGATCACCTTCCTCGGCGGCTTGGGCAGCGCCTTCACGCCGTGCGTCCTGCCGATCATCCCGATCACGCTCGCCTTCATCGGCGTGCGGAAACAGGGGACGACGATCGCCCATAATTTCATCCTGTCGCTCTTCTTGGTCCTCTCCATGTCGCTGACCTACGCGGCGATGGGGCTCGCCGCCTCGCTGGTGGGGAAGAGCCTGGGCTTCCTGTTCCAGAACCCGTATTTCCTGTCCTTCGGCGTCCTGCTCTACGCCGCCATGTCGCTGTCGCTGTTCGGCCTGTTCGAAATCCAGGCGCCCTTGGGGATGAGGAATTTTCTGGCCAAGTTGGGCGGATCCGGCGTGGTGGGGTCGATTCTCTCGGGGTTCACCGTCGGTTTCCTCGCCGCGCCCTGCGTGGGGCCGGTGATCGCCTCGCTGCTCCTCTACGTCGCCAAGGAGAGGGACGCCGCGCACGGTTTCCTGCTCCTCTTCGCCTACGGCTTCGGGATGGGCAGCCTCTTCCTCGTGGTCGGCACCTTCTACCATCGGCTGGCGTCGAAGGTTCACGGCGGGCCGTTCACCGTTTGGATCAAGCGGGTCTTCGCGGTGCTCCTGCTCGTTCCGGCCTTCTACTACGGCTCCATCGTCTACGCCCAATTCACCGGCAAGGCGGTGGTGGGGCCGGTCGCCCACAACGCCTTCTGGGTCCGCTCCGTCGCGGAGGGCTTCCAAAGCGCCCAAACGCAGACGAAGCCCGTCTTTTTGGATTTTTTCGCGTCTTGGTGCCTCCCGTGCGTGGAGATGGAAAACGGGACGTTCTCCGACAAGAATCTTCAAAAATATCTGACCGAGCACTTCGTGCCGATCAAGGTGGACTGCACGGACGAGACGCCCGACTGCAAGGCGATGACCGAAAAATACGGTGTCGTGGGCTGGCCGACCTTCCTGGTCCTCTCCCCGGACGGAAAAGTCCTGCAGTCCTTCATCGGACAGAAGCTGTCGGCCTCCGAGCTGAAGGCCCGTCTCGACGTGCTGGTGGCCTCTCCCGCCGAAACGCAATAGCTACGACATATTCCGGATGATGCTCAGCGCCGTATCGTGGCGCGACTTGAGGAAATTGCTCGCCAGCTGCTGGGTCTCGTTCTTGCGCTCGGTTACGTCCTGAAGGAAGGTCTGAAGCATATTGAGCTCGGTGCTGATGTCCCCCACCTGGGAGTTGATGTTCGCCGCGCTCTGGGCGTCCTGCTTTTGATCCCCGCTCTGGCTCTGCGTCAGGTTTGCGGTCAAACCCTGCCTTTGCTTCTGAAGCTCCTGCATCCGGTTCATGAGGCTCGCCGCCAGTTGATTCGCCTGGCGCGATTCCAGTCCGGAGAAGAGGAGCATGGCGGTGTCGATGTCGCCGGAGGCGAGCGCCATCCGCAAAAGTTTCTCCAGCTTCTTCGTCTTCTCCTCGGAGGCCCGCTTGGCCTGGTCGGCCGTCTGGTTCGCCACCTGGCGCGTGGAATCGGCCAGCACCTGATTCCAGAGGGTTTGGAGCTGATCGGTCGGGAGGCCGCCGGTGCAGGATGATTCCGCGGGAGACGGGATGTCGCCCGAAGAGGAGAGGGGGACGCACACGGTCCCCGAACGGCCGTCGACCAGCCGCATCAGGTTGCCGTAGGCCTTCGGCAGGCAGACGGGCTCGGGACCTATTTCTTCGATGCGGACGCCGGCCCCCTCCGGGGTAACGATGACATGCGGCTCCCACTCGGGCACCGCTTCAGATCTTGATTCCTCGCTGCGAACGGTCGTTGGCATTTGGCTCATGGTGTCCTCCTGGCTTTCGGGGTTGTTCGGAATGCCGGTACAGGGAGCGGATACGTCCCAGCAGGGCGGCGGCTTCCTCCAGCCGCCCTTCCCGGAAAAACTCGTCGGCGCGCCGCCTCAAGGGCAGCGTCCAGTCCGTCAAGGTTGTGGCCGTTTCGCTTCCCACGCCGGAAGGTCATTGCAAACGTGCCAGCTTCGGATTTGAGCTTGGAGCGGGTCTCGTCCGTCCAACGACGCGGACGAAGGTGTCCGGCCGATAAAACCCGTCGCGAGCCGGGGGCCGCTGTGGTAAACGGAAAAAACGGTGACCTTCTTCCGCCCCTACGAGCGCCGCATCCTCCAAGCCTTGTGCGAGGCCTTGCTGCCGCCCACGGCCCTTTTGGCCGAAACGCCCGCCGATGTGGATTTGATCTCCCGGGTCGAGAGCCACGTGGCGTTCTGTCCGCCGAACATCCGGTCGGCGTTCCGCCTGGGCCTCTGGCTGGTGGAGTGGGGCGCCCTCCTGCGCCGCGGCGCGCGGTTCACGCGCTTGAGCGAGGCCGAACGCTCCGTCAGCATGGAAGGATGGAAGAAATCCTGGATCTACGGACGGCGGCTTCTGTTCAAACTCCTGGAAGCGAACTGCCTGGCCGTCTACTACGCAACCCCCGAAATTTCCAAAAAACTGGGCTACGAGCCGCCTCCCGTCAAAAACGGCAAGGCCGCGCCGATTCACGTCGAAGCCTCCGACCGCGATCTTTATGTGGAAGCCGACGTCTGCGTGGTGGGCAGCGGGGCCGGCGGGGCGGTGGTGGCTAAGGAATTGGCGGAAAAAGGGCGGAAGGTGGTCTTGATCGAGGAGGGCGCCTACTACACCTCCAAGGATTTCGGACGCGAGGCGGTGGAGATCGTCGAGCGCATCTATCACGGCGGGGGCACGCAGACGACGGTGGGGCTGCCCTGCATCCTCCTTCCCACGGGCCGGGCGGTGGGCGGGACGACGGTGATCAACTCCGGCACCTGCTTCCGCGCTTCCGACCAGGTTTTGGAAAAATGGCGAACCGAGTTCGGCCTGACGGGACTCACGCCCGAAGCCCTGGCCCCTTACTTCGACCGCGTGGAGAAGCATCTCCACGTCGCTCCCGTGACGGAAGAGACCTTAGGCAACAACTCCAAAATCTTCCGGCGGGGGCTGGAGGCGATGGGTCTGAAAGGCTTTCCCCTCCCGCGCAACGCGGATACCTGCGCCGGCTCCGGCATGTGCTGCTTCGGATGCCCCACCGACGCCAAGCAGGCCGTCCAACTCTCCTACGTCCCGCGGGCCGTGGAAAAGGGCGCGAAACTCTTCGCGCGCTGCCGCGTGGAAACCGTCATCCCGAAACTCTCCCACGGCGGCGAGGTGATCGGACGGTTCGTGGACGAGGAAGGCCGGCCGGGCAAGCGCCTGCACGTTTCCGCGCATGCCGTCGTCCTGGCGGCGGGGACGTTGAAGACGCCGTATCTCCTTCGAAAGAACCGGATCGTCCTCCACAACCGCCACGTGGGACGGCACCTGAATATCCATCCCACTGGCAAGATCATCGGCGTCTTCGACGAGCTCGTCCGGGCCTGGGAAGGCGTCCCTCAAGGTTACGGCTACGGCGGGATGAAATCCGACGGCATCCTCTTCGAGGGCGCCTTCACGCCGCCGTCGTTGGGCGCGGTCAACATCAGCCTCCCGGCCCGCGAGCACAAGGAAGCGATGGAGCGCTACGACCACGTCGCGTCGTTCGGCTTCCTGATCTCCGACCAGAGCCGCGGCTGGATCCGCTGGCTGCCGAACGGCGATCCGATCATCTACTACAGCATCCACCGCCGCGAGCTGGACCGGTACGTGAAGGGCATCCGCTTTCTCTGCGAAGTCTATTTGGCTGCGGGCGTGAAGAAGATCTACACGGGGCTTCGGCCCTTGCCCGTCGTCACGCCGGAGACGGGGCTTAAGGACTTCGACAAGGTCTCGATCAAGCGCACCGATATGGAAATCTCCGCCTTCCATCCGCTCGGCACCTGCCGGATGGCGGCCGATCCGGAGCGGGGCGTCGTCGACGAGAACGGGGAAGTGCACGGCGTCAAAAATCTCTTCATCGCCGACGGGTCGATCTTTCCGTCCTCCATGGGCGTCAATCCCCAGGAGACCATCATGGCCTTCGCCAATCGGATCGCGGATTTCATCGACGCCAAACGTCTCTAGGGGGCAACAAATCCGGGGATCCGCCGAAGAGGACCGAAATGACCTTCGCTCTCAGCTACCACCCCGACGTCCCGGCGCTTTTGGCCCAGCCGCGCCTTTTCCTGGGCCCCCAGATCCCGGGCTACGTCTCCGAGGCGGGCAACGTCCTGCTGCCGATGACCCTGGACGGCCGCATGACCGACACCGGCGTCCGCAACGTGGACATCCGCGGCATGGACCGCTTTCTCCAGAAGCATGAAGACCGGTTCGTCTGCGAAAGCCCGCGGCTGAACATCTATTCGTCCCGGGGATTCTATGAAGCCGCCGTCCGTCCGTCATGGCTGTCGTCCGTCGTGACGTGGATCGAAGACGATTGGCTGCGCTACCGCTCCGTCCTGGACAGCCACCCGATGCAAAGCACGGCCCTCCAGACGGTGAAGGGGCAGATGGCGTCGCTGAAGCTCCTCCTTTCGGCCTGCCTCTACCTCGGCCACGACGGCGGCCCGGATTCCGAAAATTTCCTCTACCCCCACGATCTCGCCCTTTATGGAAGGCCGGTCGACGTGCGCCGGAAGAATCTTTTCCCCGTCTTGGATTTGCTCAAAACCTTCCTGCTGACCCACGAGCAAATCCGCACGGGCGTGGCGGAGAAGATCGTCGTGGAGCGGGGCAACGCGGGCGCGACGATCCACGACATCGATCATTTGACCGCGACGCACGGCACCTTTATGGAATTCGCCCTTCGTCAGGGGGACATGCTGGCCCTCCGGCGCGATGACGTCCGGCCGACGGTCACCGTCTCCGAAGACGAGGAGGGCAACCTGGATCCCACCGAACTCCAAGCCGGCCGGATCCACGCCGCCTACCGCTCCCTTCATGACGAGTTCGTTCAGCGGATCTCCGTCTTCTTAGGCTTCGTCCTCCTCATCCACTACCAAATCGACGGCTGCCTGATGGACGCCTTGTGCCGCCGCCTGGAAAGCGCCGGCCGGATCGGGACCATGGCCAGCGCCGAGCATCTCCAGTTTGTTTTGGAAGGGGAGATGTACGAGCTGGGCCACAATTTAAGCCGTGACGAGCAGGGCTTCGAAGGCCGCTGCCTGCTCTCCGCCCTCCAGGCCTTAACCAACATCCAGTGATATTGGCCCACCTTGGCTAAAAAACTAGGCAACCATTCCCGTCCACCCGCGAGGACTGCGTCAAATCGGCTTAATTTCAGGGACTTACGACGTAATGCGTCATGGAAATTCCGTTTTCCACGCTCTCCGGGATCGCCCTTCAACAAGGACTTCAATGTCTCTGTCCGACGGGCGTGAATCTTCCGGGTCTTTCCGAGCGCGACACCGCCGTCCTCGATAGGATTCGCGAAGGCCGGGATGCGACCCCGGCCCAGTCCGCCCTGGCGGTTTCCTCCCTCATCCGCTGCCTGCAGGGGCACGGCTTCGTCGCCGGTCCCGCTCTGGAAAACGTCCCCGGCGTCCGTCTCTTTCAGGATCCTCTGATCCCCTTGGACCGGCTTGCGTTTCCGGCCTTCGGAGGCCTCGAACTCACCACGGCGGCTGGCCCGATCCGCTTCGGCGGGAACATGTGGTCTAATAAGGACATCATTTTAGCGAAATCCGCGGGCCGGCCGACGCCCCGGTATCACGTCCTCGACGGCGCCTCCCCGCACGTGGGCCTGATGGGCGCCGAGTTCGTTCGGAACAATTTCTTCGTCACCGGCCAGGTGCCCACGTTCGTCGTCGAGAGCGAGACGCAGGCGCGGATCTTGGACGAATTCCTCAGGCAGACCTACGAATCGACGGAGCCCGAGGCCGTCGGCGCCTTTCCCTCGCCCAGGCACGACACGCTCCACAAGATCGTCTGGTTCGACGAAGGCGGCGCGGCGGCGCTGGAAGAGGGGACGCTTCTGACGCGCCTGCGCCCGAACGTTTATCGCCTCTCCGAGGGAGGGAAGGAGATCGGCGTCCTGAACTTGGAATCCTTCGCGCGCGCCGAGGCCCGCAGCCCCATCCGCGCCCAGGCGGGCGGCAAGAAGGCGGAGCGCGTCCGGCGCGCGGCGGTGGAGGAAAAGCGGAGCGGGGTGTGGCCCATCGGCACCGCCAACGGCTTCGCCACCCGCGAGGAGACGAGCGGCTTCATGATCTGGAACCGGGGCCGCTTCGTCCTGGTCGATCCTCCGTCGAGCACGCCGGCCTATCTCGAGGCCCACCGCATCCCGCTGGACCGCCTGGACGGAATCGTCATCAGTCACGGCCACACGGACCATTGCACCGACGCCGTCCCCCGGATTTTGGAAAAAAGACCCAAGACGCGCATCTACACCTCGCGAAGGATTTTCGACGATCTCGCCCGCCAGCTCGATCTGTCCCTGGGCAAGGCCGCCTCGCGGCTGGATTTCAACTACAGGCGCTTCACGGAAGTCCGGCCGCGGACGAATTTGCGGATCAATGGGATGACCTTCCGCTTCCACGAAACCCTGCATTCGCTGCCCGCGCTGGGTTTCGAGATCTGGAACAAGAAGGACTTGGTATTGCACTTCAGCGGAGACACCTTCGCCGATCCCGCGATCTTCGAGCAGTTCTTGCCGACAAAAAAAAATTATATGACCCGCGAGCGGGCCTTCGAGGTCCTGCGCCATTACTTCCTGATCCCGCAGCGGGCCTCACAGAAGGTGCCGCCCGTCTTTCTGATCGAGGCGGGCGTTCCCCCGCTTCACACCGCGCCGGATCTGACCCGCGCCTTCCTCGAATTTTTGCAAAAACACCTGGGCGTCGATACGTCGCGCGTGCTGGCCTACCACATCTCCGACGAGAAGGCCCGGGCCGCCAGGCTCCGCAAATGGCCGGCCGGCCACGAGGGGTGGATTGACTTAAGCCCCTACTATGAATAGTTTTGTCCGCATGAAGCCCCCTAAAAACAAAGTCGTCTCCATCGCGTCCCAGGGCGTCGTGGAGGATAATCTCGTCTCGTCCTTCGAAGCTGTCCTCCAGGAATTGGGGGAGGACCCCCGCCGGGAGGGCCTGAAACGCACGCCCGTGCGCGTGGCCAAGGCGCTTCGGTTTCTGACCCAGGGCTACCGGCAGAACGTCGACGACATCGTCAACGGCGCCCTCTTCAACGAAGAGACTGACGAGATGGTGACGATGCGCGACATCGAAATCTATTCCCTCTGCGAGCACCATCTCCTGCCGTTTTTCGGCAAATGCCATGTGGCCTATCTCCCCAACAAAAGGATCATCGGTATTTCGAAAATCGCCCGCATCGTGGACGTCTTCGCCCGGCGCCTGCAAGTGCAAGAACGGCTCACCAAGCAGATCGCCGAAACGATGCAGCGCGTTTTGGAACCCAAGGGCGTGGCGGTGGTCGTCGAGGCCGAGCATCTCTGCATGCAGATGCGCGGGGTTCAGAAACAGAATTCGTGCGTCGTCACGTCCTCGATGTTGGGCGCCTTCCGGAACCGCCAGGAAACCCGCGAAGAGTTCATGAAGCTGATCAAGGGCTAAGCTCCCGTGCCTCTCATCCCTTCACCTTCCTTGTCGCCCGCGCTGCTGGCCGGCTTTCGCCCGTCGTCCATCGACCGGATTTCCCCGTCGCAACCGGGCGTTTACTTCGACGCGCCCGGCGCCGGGACCTCCGTCGTTCACGTCGGGAGGGACGTTCCGGCGCCCGTCATCGACCTTCTGCGCTTCATCCGCGACGAAGCCGAACGCGGGCGGAAGCGCAAGGGCGTCGAGACATCGTACCGCGAAGGCGGGATCGGCCCTAAGTGGTCGCTCCGTCCCGAAAGGGCGGAAGCGGGGTGCCTCCAGGCGAAAATCGTTCTAGGCGGCGTGGAAATGGTTTACGGCGGCCGCCCGCTGTGGATGCCGAATCAATTGGAAATCCGCCGGTCGCGGGCGTCCTTCGAAGGACTGTTCACGGCCGTCCAATGTCTGACTTTCCTGCCCGGTTCCGACGCGCCGACGTGCCGGGCCGAATCCGGCCGGCGCACGCTCACCATGAAGGGCTTTGACAACGCCGCCATGAAGCAACTTTCATGGGAATCGCTGTCGAAGGATCCGGCCTTCGAAGGCTGGCTGAAATCGACCGACCGGTTCGGCGGCGCCCTCCACAACCGCGCCGGCGGCGAGCATCTCCGCGTGACCAGGGACGCGCAGCGCCTCACCGTCGAATGGAGACTCACCGTCTCCCCGTTGCCGGAGGCGGTACGGTCCCGTTGGGATTTCGTTCTCGAATAAAAATCGCTTCTGTTCATTTTATTAGACAATTCTTGGAAAATTGACCTCAGTTAGTTGTGACTTTCTTCCTCCCGCAGCTACCGTTCCGAGAGTGAAAAACGTGCGAAATCAACCGGTTGAACCTTAGGCCTCCGTGGCATGAGCCTTGCTTTTGCTTCTCTCCGAGAAGGAGAGCCAACCATGTCCCACATATCTTTTTCCCACCGGCTGCCGGTCGACGACGACCCCGTCCTCGATGACATCCAGTCGCGCTTTCAGACGGGCGGTTCGGAGATCGCGCAGATCATCGCCGCGGGCGAGGCCCAGGCCCAAGGCGGACGGGAGATCATGGGCGTCTTGACCGGCTTGATGGCGGGTTCCTCGAGTCCCGGCCATGTAGCGACGGCCTCAGGAAGCAATCCCAGGCAGACGGGGGCCGCCGTCGCGGGGGGTCTCGGAGGGGCGGCGTTGGCGGGCGCTGCGGGGGCGGGCATCGCTCAGGCGGCGCAGAAGAACAAGGGCGCCAGGGAGCTGAACAAGCTCGAGAGAGGCGCCAAAAGGGATTTCCGTCAGCTGGAGCGCCAGACCGCCAAGCAGGAGCGAATCGATGCCCGGCAGGAACGGAAAGATCTGCAGGAACCGGAGATTATCCTGGACGCTTCCCGTGAGTGGCCGTCACCGTCGTCGTGATCCCGCCGCGCACGTTGAAAGCGCCGATCACTTCCATCCAGCGCGGGGCGCAGGCGGCAACCAAATCGTTGAGGATCAAGTTGGTGACCTTTTCGAAAAAATGGCCCTCGTTCCGGAAGGACCACAAATACAGTTTGAGCGACTTCAGCTCGAGGCAGCTCTTGTCCGGCACATAGCGGATGGTGATCGTCGCGAAGTCCGGCTGGCCCGTCTTGGGACAGAGGCTGGTGAACTCGGGGCAGACGGAGTCGATGACGTAGTCGCGACCAGGCTCGGGATTGGGGAAGGTCTCAAGCGTTTTCGACGGCTGGGTACTCACAGGGGCCTCCTAAGATGTTGTCGCGGTCGGACGCGTCTATTTTTTCGTAGGAAAAAGACCACAGCGAGCGGCCTTCCTTTTTCCATTTGTCGGCGTAAAACGTCATAAACTCGACGCCATCGTCATGGGAGACGAAGGAAGCGGCGAACGCAGCGAAGACCTCCCGGATCTGCGCGACATAGTTCGGATCGTCGTGGGCCACATAGACCCTCCCGCCGGGCTTGAGCACGCGAAGGACCTCGCCCACGAATTTTTCCTGAAAGAGACGGTTCTTGGCGTGACGCTTCTTGGGCCAGGGGTCGGAAAAGAGGATGAACACCTTTTCGAATTCGGCCTCGGCGCATTGCTGCAGGAAGACCTTGGCGTCCATGCAGACGAGCTCGATGTTGGTCAAACCCCGCTTTTCGATCCGCGCGACCAGCTTCTCGCAGCGCTTCTCCTTCACCTCCACGCCCACGACGGCGGCCAGCGGGTTCTCAGCCGCCAGGTGGAACAAAAAATCCCCGCGTCCGGGGCCGATTTCCAAAAGCTTCTTCATGAGCCGGACAGTTTCGGGAATCGCGCCCGATCCGTCAAGGCCCCATCAAAGACCCCGCTTTGTTAAACCAGGTTAACGTTTTTCATCGAAAAACGCTCCGGGCTCCCTGATTTAGCTGGGAAATTCCCTGGCCGGGCCTTTGCAATTCCAAAGTCCGAGGAGAGAAACATGGGCACGACGATCAACGACCATCGACAGGAGCAACCGATTTCGCCTTTCGATTACATGTCCGACAACAACAAGACCGTCGCCATGGGCCAGATCCTGGGAATGGAATTCGCCTTGCAGCAGTCGGCTCTCGACCGGGACATGCAACACGCCGCCGCCCTGGAATTGGGTCTCGAAAAGCTCGACACCAACCTGCAGGTGTCCAAGATGAACGCCATCCAGCAAATGTCCGCGGAAGAGAACCACCACATCGAGAAAATGACCCAGATCAAGCAGAAGCATGCCGCCCTGGAGAGCAGCGGGCCCCGCTATGTCGAGATCGCCCCGCCCGAGTTTTTTACGGATTCCTTCTAGCCCCGGTTCCTGCTAACAGTCGTCCGGTGGACGAGCCCCTCCAGCGCTACCTCGATTTCCTGAAGGTCGAAAAGGGCCTCTCGAAGAACACGCTCGCCGCCTACGGCACCGACCTGCACGCCTTCCACGAATTCGCGAAGACCCGTAAAAAGACCACCTGGGCCGATGTTACCTCTCAGGACGTCTTGGAGCACGTCATGAAGCTCTCGGATGGCGTCGACAGCACCGGAAGGGCTTCCGGCAAGTCGCTCAAGGCCCGTTCTCTCGCGCGGCATCTCATCGCCATCCGCGGCCTCTACAAATTCCTCCTGAAGGAAGGGGAGGTGAAGAAAAATCCCACCGCGCTGGTGGAGCTTCCCAAGGCGGGCAGGAAACTGCCGAACTTTCTCACATTGGACGAGATCGACAAAATTCTGAGCGTCTCGCACGGCCGCTCCCAGGAAGGACCCGAAGGGGTCCGGAACGAGGCGATGATCGAGCTCCTCTACGCCACGGGCCTGCGCGTCTCGGAGCTGGTGAACTTGACCGTCGACGACCTCCACATGGAACGAGGTTTCCTCAAGACAATGGGGAAGGGGAAGAAGGAGAGGATCGTGCCGATGGGCAAGTCGGCGATTCAAATCCTCCAGCTCTATCTCGCCACCGCCCGCGAAACGCTTCGTAAAGGCCGGTCGACGCAGGCCCTGTTCGTCACGCGGCTGGGCAAGGCGATGTCCCGCCAGATGTTCTGGAAACTCTTGAAAGACCTCGCCCGCAAGGCGGGCATCAAAAAGGATTTGAGCCCGCACGTCCTGCGCCATTCCTTTGCCACGCACTTGGTCCAGAGGGGCGCCGACCTCCGAAGCGTCCAGGCCATGCTGGGACACGCCGACATCTCCACCACGCAGATCTACACGCACCTGAACCTCGCCCATTTGAAGGGCGTCGCATCGAAACATCCGCGGGCTTAAATTCGGCGAGAAACCAGCGAAGCGGCCTGCGGAGGTAAAAGGGAGATCCCGGCCTCCAACGCCTTTTTCCACTGTTTGCCCCCCTCGCGCGCCTCTTGAAACGCCTTCTTCAATTCCATCGGGCGCTCGTCCGCACACGCCGTAATCAGACGCTCGGCTTGAACCACGTCCTTTTTCTTTTTCGCGTCCTCCGTCACCGATCGTCGCTGGCTGACGGTCAGCTTATGGGCGGCGAAACGGCAGGGATCCGGGACCGTCACCGGAACGCCTCCCCAAGGGACGACGAGAACCGCCCGGATGGGATCCTTGAGAAGAAAGTCCAGGAAGGGAAGAGCCTCCGCTCCGACGTCCTCCATACCCACGGCTTTATAAGAAGGTCTCGGCTTTCCTCGTTGCGGGACGAGGAAATCGATCCGAAGCCCGTTCGGCGCGACGAAACGGCTGGCGAGTTGTTTCAAAGAAAGCGGAGGGATCGGCCGGAACTCTTCGGGCAAGACCTCTTTGGATTTCTTCAGGGGCCGGTCTTTCGGATGGAGTCGCGCGTCTCCGAGTACGTCGATATCGAGGGTTCGAACGGAGTTTTTGTCGAACAGCCGACCCAAAACGCCGGCGTAAGCCATGAAAGCGTAGGAACCGATCAAGACGCCGGAGCGATCGATGAGGCCGTGAGAGGACAACGTCTCCAGAACCGCGCTCGAATCGGCGTCCGGGAAGGGAAGGCCGGCGCGTCTTAAGGCGGCGGAACGCCTTTCTTCGTCGGAACGCATTTTTTTGATCAGCTCTTTCCTCTCCCTCCGCGCTTTGCGATATGCCTCCGCGCGCGCGTCGGACGCCGCATCCGAAGGCCCTTCATAGGTTTGTCGGGCTTGACCTTCCACGTAACGTTGTCGGTACCAGTAGGATTTCCCCTTTACCGTTTTCCGGACGAGCGTCTCTTCCTGCGCTTCCGTCCTTTCGAGATCGAAACGCACGAAGACCGCTTCCTGAAATTCCGCGAAGAGATTGCGAATGGCCAGGTCCAAGGTCGGCATGGTTATACGTTATAATTTATAATTATCTACTTTTCAACGTATAACTTTTCTTTCAGCCCGCTACCGGGGGACTCGCATAGATTGTGAATGCCTGACACTCACACTTTAACAACCCCATAAAAATTAGCCTCTGATTTCAAGCAATTAGATTGGCATCGTGATTGCTCCTTCACGTCTTCAACGAGGAGGCGAGCCTGAGAGCCGGCGGTGCGAACGAAAAAATCCAAGACGGACTCGGCGCGCTTTCCAGGGAATGAGGATTTAAAATTTAAAGTTTGAGGAGACCCGCTAAGTCCCAACCTCGCGATCATGGTGATTGCGGGGCGACTGCCCATCCCCCAGCGGGTCTCCTCTTTTCCGGTTGAAAAAGACGATGCAAAGTCTTCGATTTTCTTCTGGAAACTCGTTGCCTATACTGGTCGATAATAGAACCGAAGAAGGGCTTAACTATGCGTTTGCGGTCGTTTTCATCTCTGAGCGTCCTCTTGGCGTTATCGCTCTTAGGCTCTTCCGTTCTTCTGACCGGCTGTCCGGCCGCCTTTGCGCCCACCAATCCTCTGGCCGCGAGCCGCGCGGATTCCAACGTAACTCCCGGCGGCGGGAATAATGAGGACTCCGGCGAGGCTCCGGCGTCCGTCGTCGATCCTTCCGGTCCTGCGGCGGACGGCGCGAATCCGGCCTCCGGCGGCCCGTTCGGGATTCCTTCCCAACAAGACGGCAAGGGCGGCGACATCGCCTCCAATGCGAACAGCGGTACGATCGCCGCGGCCGGCGACACGGCCGACGCGGGCAAAGAGAGGCTGACGATCACGTTCCGGAAGGTCCGCTACGGCCACAACCTGAAAGGCCAGCTGCCGGACCCTCCCGCCACGGGATTTCTCTCCGCCAACCCGCAAGGGCCGACCGATCTCCCGCTTTTGATCGGCTACCTCAGCGCCAACAGCCAGCTCCTGAAGGGTTATCCGGAAGGTTCGCAGATACGTTTGATCTTTTATCCGGAAGTCATCACCAAGCCGACGACTTATGTGGACGGCGGGCCGATGAACGCCTTCAACGCCCCGGTCAAAGCCGCCGACGGACCGAATTTCCTCTTCAACGATCTCGACCTCGGCAAGGGAACGCTCGAAATCTATTCCTTCGAAGACCCGATTTACGACGAGACGGGCAGCTACGCGATGGCGCACACCGCCGATTACCACGAGGGGGATTTGATTCCCTTCGCCGACCCGTCCCAGTTGACCGATTTCCTCAACGACACCCTGCACGTCCACCACGTCGGCACCTTCAAGGTGATCTACGGCTACGCGACCGGAAATCCGCACTAGAGATTAACCCAGAGCCTTCTCGATCATCTCCTTGAGCGACGCCGCCCCCGGGTCGATGCCCGCCCGCTCCAGGCGGGCGTAGAGGCTCCGCCGCGAGATTCCCAAGGCCTTGGCCGCCTTGCCCTTGTGGTAGCACTGGTCGCGCAACGCCTTGAGCGTCTCCGTGACGATCGGAGGGAGAGAGTCTTTCGAAACCGCTACCGAAGCGGAACCGCCACTCCCCGAAAAAGAAGGGGACGAAGTCCCCCCCTCGAAGAGGGCCGGCTTGAACGACAGCGACGCCCGCGTGATCGTTCCTTTCTCCGCGAACAGGACGGCCGTCTCCAGGGTGTTCTGAAGTTCCCGAATATTACCCGGCCACGCATAGCCCATGAAGATCCGGAGGACACCGGGCTCGAGCTTCACCGGCGTCTTGCTCTCCCGTCCGCCGATCCTTTTCAAAAAATGCTCCGCCAGGAGCGGCAGGTCTTCCAGGCGTTCGCGCAGGGGAGGGAGCTTCACGGTGATGCCGTTCAAGCGGTAGAAGAGATCTTCGCGGAATTTTCCTTCGGCCACCAGCGCGCGCAGGTCCTTGTTGGAGGCCGAAACCACGCGGGCGTCCACGCGCACGGGCTCGGCGGCGCCGATGGGACGCACCTCGCCCTCTTGCAAGAAACGCAGGAGCTTGGCCTGGAGGTTCAGGCTCATGTCGGCGATCTCGTCCAAAAAGACCGTGCCGCCGTCGGCGTATTGGAGGAGGCCTTTCTTGTCGGAGACGGCGTGCGTGAAGGCGCCTTTCTTATGGCCGAAGAGCTCGCTTTCCAAGAGGGACTCGGGCAAAGCGCTGCAATTCTCGGTGACGAAGGCCTTCTTCGAGCGGCCGCTGTTGAAGTGCAGGGCGCGCGCGATGGCCTCCTTGCCGGTGCCGGATTCGCCGTAGATCCAGACGGGGATCTTGGCGTCGGTGATGCGGTCGACGACGGAGAGGACCTCCACCATCTTGGGCGAGCGCCCGACGATGTCGCCGTATTCCTTCTTCAAGATCATCCGCGTGCGGTTGACCTCTTTCTGGAGGTTCTGCACCTCGCCTTCCTGTTCGCCGATCTTGACCTCCATCTCGGTGTTCCGTTTTTTAAGCCCCTCGATCATCTTCGCCTTTTGAAGCGCGAGGGCCGCGATCCCGGCGAAGGCCTTCAGCACGTCCAAAATCTCGCCCTCGAAGAGGCCCTTTTGGAAACGGTGGTCGAGATAGAAGACCCCCAGGACGCCATCCGGACCGGTGACCGGCAGGGCCAGGATGGATTTGAGCTGGAGGAGCTGGACGCTCTTGGCCTCGCGAAAGGCCGGATCGATCATCGCGTTGTCGGTGACGACGGCGTCTCCCGTCTGCAGGGCGCGGCGCACCGCGGAAAGGCTGAAGCTGTAGAGATCCGTGCCGAGGTCCTCCTTCGCGACGTTCCTCGCCACCGCGATGTCGAATCCCGGAATGGGGCCGTTCGGAACGTCGCTGCGGAGGACCAAAAATCCGTTCTCGGCCCCCGCGATCCTCATCGCCGAGTCCATCAGGCGCTCCAGCACGCGCTGCATGTCGTCCTCTTTCAGGAGGGATTGATTGAGTTCCATCAGAATGGGCAGGACCTGGGTCATGGGACTGTCTCCTTTCGGTTTTTTCTCGGCGGGAACGGCCGATCGGTTTTTCCAATCCCCGCGTTCCACGAACGTCACCTGGAATTCGGTCGGCAACGACTCGTAGATCCGTTGGAGGACGTCGGCGGGGAGGGCGTCGGTCCCGTCGCGCAGGGCCGCGAGCCTCTTGGACGTTTCGGCGGCGAGAGCGCGGCCGTTGGGCCCCGCGGCTTCCATCTCCTTCAAGGCCTCCGCGGCCTTGGCGAAGCGTCCGAGCGAGGCCTCCGTCACCGCCAGCTCCTTCCGGTTCTGGATCCATTCCTCGATCCCGCCGATGAAACGCAGGACGTCCCCCGCGCGCCGGAGCGATTCCCAGGACGCGGCCAGATGGCCACGGGCTCGCTCGAGCACGCCCTGGTTGTTGTGGGCGACGGCCTGGCGCAGGTCCGAGCCCGCTTCGCGCGCGAAGCCTTCCGCCGCCGCGTAGGCCGACGCCGCCGGTTCGATCTTTCCGTGATCGAGGGCGAGGTTGCCCTCCTCGAGGGACGTCCAAAAAAGCCCTTCCAAATGATGCTCGGAGGCGTAAAGCGCCCGCGCTTCGCCGAGCAGCCGGCGGGCCGCCTCCCAATCGCCGCCCCGCGAGCGGAGGGTGGCCAGGGTTCTCAAGGCCTCGGCCTTGAGCGCCGGAGCGGCGTCCGAGACCCCGATCTTTTCCAGACAGGCGACGGCCTCGGGCAGGCGCCCGCGCCGGAGCTCTTCGAGTCCGAGCAGCGAGAGGGCCTTCAGGCGGAAGGGACGCGTGCCGCGCTCGTCCGGCAAGCCGACGCCGGTCTTGAGCCTCTCGATGGCCTCGTCGCTTCTTCCCAAGTTCTGGCAGGCCTGGCCGGTCACCAGCCAGTACTTGGCGGTGCGCACGGCGTCCGTTTCATCGCCGGCGCGAAGGTGAAACCAGTCCTCGCAGGAGGTCAACGCTTCTTCACGGCGTCCGAGGTCGTTCAAGAGGTTGGTCCTCATTCTTAAGAGGCGCGATTTTTCGTCGGGCTTCGAAACGAGGGGCAGGACGCGCTCGACCAAGGCCAGCGCCGGGGCGTAGCGGCGCCGGCGGCGGAGGTCTTCGGCGATCTCGCGCGCCTCGGGACCGGCGGCGTCGGCGTCGCCCGATGCGACGGCCCGAATCAGAGAGGGCGGGACGAAGCGATCGTCCAAGGGCCTCTCGCGCGAGGCCTGGTCCCTCAAGAAACTCCTCCACTCGCCGGCCAGACGGCCCTCGCGCACCAGTTTTTTTTGGGCGAGGAAGCGGATGCGCTCCACGAGCCGCGCCGGATTTCCCGCCGTATCCTCGAAGAGAGTCGCCGCCGCCTCGGCCGCGGCCCGGGGGCCGAAGGCGAGGGCGATCAGCGATTCGGTCTCGGCCCCGTCCAGATCCCTCAAGGCGACGTCGATCGTTTCCGGATTTTTCAGCAGCTCGCGGACGAGGCGGGCGAAGGGTTCCGGCTGGGCGTCATCGCTCCACGTCACGAGGACCAAGCCCGGCTTGGGTTCGCGAAGGCGGTGATAGAGGCGGGAGAGCTCGTCGGGGGCGAGGAACTCCGCGCCGTCGAAGACCTCCACCGGGACATCGCGAAGCCGGCCTTCCAAAGACACCTCGCGCGCGAACCGCGATTTGCCGCTGCCGGAGGGACCGTGAACGGCCAGGAGGAGCGGCGACGACGAGGCGGCTGCGCGGGAAAGTGCGTCCTGGATTTTCTTCCAGGCGTCCTCGGCGCCGATCATGCGCGCCGGATGGAACTCCGAGAGGGCGGCGGCCCCGTCGGAACGCCCGGTCTGCAGGGCGTTCCGGATTTCGCGGGCGCCCGAAAAGCGCTCGGAAGGGGAGACGGCCAGCATCCGTTCGATCACCCGCGCCGCGAGCGGATGAGCGGCGGCGAACGCGGGGGCGGATTCGAGGAAAGGATCGGCCGGCCGTTCGAGGAAATCCCGCAGGCTCCGGCACCCGAGACGCGGATGCCGCCCGGCCAGCGCTTCGTAGAAAACGGTGGCGTACGAAAACA
Organism: bacterium; assembly: GCA_036274695.1. Classification (GTDB taxonomy): domain Bacteria; phylum UBA10199; class UBA10199; order JACPAL01; genus DASUFF01. Next base: position 56,841 of record DASUFF010000173.1, read on the forward strand.
GGTCGCCCGAGGGCAGGCGATGCCCGTCGATCCGCTCCGGCGCCATGTAGGGGAGGGTGGCCATCTCCAGGCGGGCCTCGTCGCCGAAGCCGATGGAGAGGTCCACGAGGCGCAGCCGTCCCTCGCGGTCGATCAAAAGATTGGAGGGGGAGAGATCGCCGTGGAGGAGGCCCTGCGTGTGGAGGGCGTCCAGCGCGTCCAGGCCTTCGAGGAACCAGTGGAGGATTTTTTCCGCGCCGGCGCCGCGCGCGGCGTTCAGGATCCCGTCCCCGTCCACGAACTCCATCCAGTAGGCGGGGCCGCGGTCGTCTCCGAAAATCTCGCGGCTGTCGGTGGCGAACCCCAGGACCGGCACCAACGAGGGATTTTGAAGACGGGTCAGGACGCGCACTTCATGCGCGAAGACGGCGGACGAACGCCCCTTGGGCAGGAGCTTCAAGGCGACACGCCGGCCTTCCGGAGAGATCGCATCGAAGACCTCGCCCATGCCGCCGGAGGTCAAAGCCGTCAGGGATGTCCAGGCACACACACCGCAGAGGATACTATCAAACTGTGAATGTGTCTATCGCCCGTGACACTCACATGAGGGCATCGAAAAGGCTCTCTTCTTTTAAAATCAAGTAGTTATGCTTGGCATCCTGATTGCTCTTTAACCCTCCCGGAAGGAGCAATTATGGGAAACGACAAGTGCGACGCCTTGGGAGGAATCAGCGGTCCGGACGTGTGCGCCTTCGACACGCCGGAGGGCGGGTTCACCGTCCAGGCCCTTTCCTGCGATAAGAACGCCTTCGCCCAGGTTCAAGACGCGGCATTTACGAAAGAGGATCTGGCGACGATCAGCCGTGTCACCAACTCGAACGCCCTCGTCACCTTCGCCCTTTGCACCGACTCCTACCGCAGCGGCGTCCTCGGCATCGCCCCGGACGCCCTGGCCAAGCAGCACGACTCCAGCCTGAAGCTCTTTCGGCAAAAATGCGGGACGTCCGGCATGGACAAGGCCAAGTGCGACGCCGTCGACAAGACCGCCGAGGAGAATGCCCCCGAGAAGGAGCATTGGATCTGGGAATGGTTCCGGGAAATGCGCACGGGCATCTTCTTCGCCGCCGGCGCCATCCTCTTGGACCGGATTTTCCGGAAGCCGACCGACAAGGGCGGCGGCCAGGGGTTGAGTTCCGAGACTCCGACGACGACCGTCACCGCCGAAGATTTTAAAAAACTTTACGCCGACCCGATGTCCGCCGGCGCCCTCGACTTCGCCGCCGGTTCGGCGCCGTCGGCGAAAACCTTAATCGCCCCCGTCGCAATGCCCTTGGGAGGGGCGATCCTCGTTCCGGCTTATTGAAAAGGAAATTCCACCATGGGCACTTCGATCCTATTTCCCAATCCTCTCATAAACGCCGGCGGCCTCGGCATGCGCTCGGTCGCCGTGACGGCGGACGCTCCGTTCGGCTTCGCCAAGGCGACCTTCGAGCCGGTGGCGGGGACGGGCGGGCCGGCGGGCCCTCAGGTCCCGGGCGCGTTCAGCATCACCGCCGGCCTTTTGACCAGCGTTTTGGCGCCCAAACTTTTCGACAAATACGTCACGCAGGACCTGCTGGTCCGTAACGGACTTCTTCCTCAAGGAGCGGCTCCGTTCGTAAACCTCGGCGGCTCCCTGGGCATGGCCGAACTGCTCCGCGCCGGGGGCTTAAGCCCGGTCGGCGCCTTGGGCGCCTTGAAGATGATGCCGCTGCTCACGGGACTCCGCCTCTTCCTAGATCCCGTCGCCTTCGATCTCCTGGGAGTTCCGAGGGACGCGTTCACGGAAACCGCCGTCGACGCCGCCTCCATGGCGCCTCTCTTTTTCGCCCAACAGTCGCCCTTGGCCGCGAGCCTCTTGGGACTCGGGGAAGGGGCCACGCTCCTCACTCCGGGGGTCTGGGTTTCGGCGCTGGGGAAGGTCAAGCTGATCGACGTCGCCTCCGGCCTCGGCGTGACCTACGGCGCCCGGCTCTACTTCGGCCTGTCCAGCGACCGCCCGGACCTCGATACGGGCCTTTGGGATTTGAGCGTCGCCAGTGTTCACGAAACCGTTTCGGAGGAACTCGCCCTCGGCAAATATTTGCCCAACCTCGCGGCCGCCTCCGTCACCATCGTCTCCCTCTGGAGCGACTATGTCTGGAAGGTGGACGCCGCCGACTCCATGCGCGCCAAGATCGAGGCCAAATTTGATCAGAAGATGGAAACCATCCGCTCCCAGGCGGACGCCCTCGGAAAATTCCTCGATCAGAACCTGGCGGGTGCCGTCGCACAAAACATCCGGCAGGACCCGTCCGGCGGCTTCTCCGTCGATTGGGACGGCGTCCGTCGCTCCGTCAAGGCGTTCTATCACTCGAGCGACAACAAGGAGCTGGGTCCCGCCTACGATTTCGTCGAGGGAAACCGTGAGCTTCTGGGATTCAAGGACGCCCTCACCCTGACCGCTCTGGTGGACCGGGACGGAAACATCGCCGACCTGGAGGACTTCAAAAAATATTTTTACGTCAAATTCGCCCTCGAGAGACGGGAACTGGAAAAGGATCTCGAGGCGAAGGCCTGGGAACTGGAAGTCGTGGAAGAGGAGGACGGCCGGGTCCGCCTCAAAACCCCCGAAGCTCCGGACGGCGCCGAAGGAGAGGGCGGCTTTTCGGCCGAAAACCCCGATTCGCCGGAGGCGTTTTATTTCCGGCAGGTCGCCTTCGTAAACGGCGACGCCGCCGCCCTTTCGCGGCGCATTCTGCTTTTGTCGATCCTCGAAGGACTTTTGAAGACCGAAGGAGACTCCCATGCCCGATAACAAGAAAATAGTTCCGTCCGCGCCCGTCTTCGGAGGCATCTGCACGCCGGACGGGGATTATGAAATCGCCCCGGAGGATACCGGAAGCGGCGGGATCAAGACGGTCGACACGTACATCGCCCCGGCCTTCAAGGACCTTCACGTCCTGATCGAAGAATTGATCGTCGCCGAGTTGCAGCGCCCGAAATACGACTCCGTTTGGAACGAATACGGCTTCGCGGGCATCGTGGACCTGCACGACCGGCTGCGAACGGAGCTTAGGTCCGAGTTCAGCGCCCGCATGGGCTGGTTGGGCGTCGCGGAATTCCTGGACGCGCCCGCGGGCTCTTATCAGGACATGGCCTCCTCCCTGGAAGCAGCGGCTCAATACGTCTTCGACAAGGTTCCCCCTCAAGCGCCTCCACGAGGCGCCGACCGCCTCAAACCCCGCTTCGAAGACCGGTCGAAGGCCTTCGAAAAAGGCGAAAGCGCGAGGAAAGTCTCCGAAGACGCGCTCCAGACCAAAAGGGGAAAACCGGAAGCCCGCGAAAAACTTTTCAAATAACGACGAAGGAGCGATTTATGAGCTGCAAGATCGGAGAAAAAACCAACGGCGCTTGCACCCTGGACGACGGCGATTTCAAGGGCCTGGAATACGGCGACTGCGGGGCGGCCTATCAGACCTTTCAGAAGGCGGGACAGGCGCCGTGGACGGCGGAGGATCTGAAAAAGATCGAGGACGCCTACAAGGCTTTCTCCGCAACGCCGCTCCGCATCTGTTCGACCTCCGAGGCGCACCCGTCGACCATCGGCCTGATGGCCAAGACGCCCCGGGAGATCGAAGCCGCGACCAAGCTCGTCGCCGACGCCTTGGCCGTCACGCCCGCCGCACCGGAAACGTCCGACGTCGACTGGCTCAAATTAGGCCTGAGCGTTTTCGCCGGTCTCTCGTTGGTCGCCCTGGGCGTGTATTTCCTCTACCGCCGCGAATCGAAGACGGACGCGCCTCAAAATCCGCGGTCCGCGGAGGACCTGATCGAGACGAAAATCATCGAATTGCCGGCCGAGGCGGCCGGTAGGGCGGGCGATCGCATGAGGGAGATCCTGCTCGCCGTCTCGAGCCGATTTCCGGAACTGGGGAGGACACAAATGACGGAACTCGCCGACTTGGTCGAGCGCTACCGGAAGGCCTCGAGCCCCGACCTCCAGGAGAACGGATCGCTTTTCGAGGCCTCGATCAAACAGGGGCTTCTGGAATACATCGACGTCCTGGCGGGGCGCGACGATATCCGGACCATCGATCTTCTGATGAGGGGCATGACGCCCGTCTACGATCCTTCGACCGGCGTCTTCAGCGGCGACATCGTCGACGCCCAGGGAAACGGCGCCTACCCCATCTGCGAGGACGACAAGACGCCCGTGGACGCCACCATCCCCGAAATCATGGCGGCCTACGAAGAAATCGGAAATGACCGAACCTTGGTCGAAGGCCCGCGCCCGGTCGACCGCCTGAAGCCCCGCCAAGTCGACCGCGTCACCCGCGACTTCAAGGCGGCCGCGCCGGAAAAAACCGTCTCCGAGAAAAGGCCGGAAACCGAGGAACTTAAAAAGCGCTGAATTCTCACTTTGATAGAATTCTCAATTTGAGAGGAAGGGCGCGTCGGCGCCGGCCTCCGAAAAGATTGTATTTCAATGACTTAGGCGGCATTCCTTCCGGAATTTATTGGCATCTTTCCTGCAGGTTCTTCGAACGTAAGGGAGGCCCTCGCATGAAGACTGTCACTCTGGCCGTGCTCGCGCTGTTCGGCGTCGTTACCGCTCTCGACGCGGCTCCCTTGGGGATCTGGTCGAAGGCGGTGAAGACGACGCTGGGCCCCAAAGGCCGCAACGTCGTGCTGAAAAGATCGGTCGACACCGCATTTCCGAAGGAGGGCGGCTTCCGGATGCCCGCGCCCGAACCTTGCTACGATTACGCCTTCGTCTCCCGCCGGGATCGCAACGTCGACAACATCTTTTTCGCCAACACCTGCACGCCGGAGCTGCGCTCGGTGACGAACAACACCTCCAACCGGATTTCCTTTTCCAGCCTGGCGAGCAGCATGATCTACACGGAAGTGGCCGCCGTCGCAATCGATTTGACGGACCCCCTGCGTCCGCGCCCGTATCTGACGACGTGGAACGGCAGGGGCGGCGGCGACATGCCTTACTACGGCTTCCGCGATCGCTTCCTCCCATCCTTCCCGGCGTACGGTCCCTACGGCTGGTTCGCCATGGTCACGACGGACACGGAGTGGCGGAACGCGGTCGTTCGCCGCGGCAACCTCTCCGTCTATTCGGCCGAGGAGCCTCCCATCATTCTGCGGGACGACCCCGGCGACACGCGGACCCTGGGCCGGATTTCTTGGATCGGCGCGCTGGACGCCTCGCAACCGGGCTATGAGAAGCTGGTCGTTTCGGTCCGGCGCGGAAGTTATTTCGAGAACGGCCAGTTCCGGAGGGACGACGTCGATCGCCTGTACGTGCTGGACCCGTCCTCCGGCGATCTCGATCCTTTGAAGGATCCGTCGGATTACGCGCACCAGGACGTCGCCATGGAAGGACGCGAGCCGGCCACCGGCAAATACGGCCAAAAACTCGCGTTCATCCGGAACGTCTACGGATTGAACCGCCTGTGGACCTGCGATCTCACGCTGGAGCCCGCGGAGGGGGAGGGCGGCGGCTACCAATGCGCCAACGCGCAGATGGTGACCACCGACTTTCACGAGCCCGAAAGCTTAACCGGCAACTACGACTGGCCCTGCTGGTCCTACGACGCCAAAAAGATCTTCTTCTCGTTCGACGGGCTCCGCGCCTCGACGGACGATCATCCCTACAGCAAGATCTACGTGATGAACCCCGACGGAACGGGCCTGCGCCGCCTGAACGACGCCAACCCGGACGGCACCGACAACGTGGACAACGACTCTTACCCGGCCTGTCTGCCCCTCATGCTGCAGGCGGCACCCCCACCACCCGTGTCCGTGCAGCCGTATCGGGAGCCTCTTCAAGTCTATCCTTATACCCGAACTTACGAGCTGGCCCCGTACCGCTGCGACGAAACGCACGCCTGCCCTTCGGGAATGACCTGCGGCACGGATCACTCCTGCCGCTAGAGCAGGGATTCCTCGATCTTCATCTTCAAATCCTTGACGTCGGTCGATAGCCCGAACCTTTGCAGGCGGGCATAGAGGGCGCGGCGCGTGATGCCCAACGCTTTTGCCGCGTAGCCCTTGTGGTAGGCGTTGTCCCGGATCGCCCGAAGCGTTTCCTCCAGCACGGGGTCGACGGCGGCGGGAGAAGAAGGGGACGGGAGCGGTTGAGCACCGAGGGTCGAGGGGCGCGGGCCCGCCGGTACGCGGTCGCGGAACAGGGCGGGTTTGAATTGGAGCGAATGAGGCGTGAGGACGCCCGACTCGGCGAAGAGAGAGGCCGTTTCCAGCGTGTTCTGAAGCTCCCGGATGTTGCCGGGCCAGGAGTAATTGAGAAACACGCGAAGCGCCTCGGGGCTCAAGCGGACGTCCTTCTTTTTCAAAAAATGATCGGCCAGGAGCGCCAGGTCCTCCATCCGCTCGCGTAGGGGAGGGAGCCTCACCGTCACGCCGTTCAAGCGGTAGAAGAGGTCTTCGCGGAATTTCCCCGCGGCCACGAGCCCTTCCAAGTCCTTGTTGGAGGCCGACACCACGCGCACGTCGACGCGCACGACCTCCGTCGAGCCGATGGGCCGGATTTCCCCTTCCTGCAGGAAACGCAGGAGTTTGGCCTGGAGGTTCAAACTCATGTCGGCGATTTCGTCCAAAAAGATCGTCCCCCCGTCGGCGTATTGAAGGATGCCTTTCTTGTCGGCCGTGGCATGGGTGAAGGAGCCCTTCTTGTGGCCGAAGAGCTCGCTCTCCAAGAGCGACTCCGGCAGGGCGCTGCAATTCTCCGTCACGAAGGGTTTCTTGGCGCGGGCGCTGTTGAAATGAAGGGCCCGAGCGATGGACTCCTTGCCGGTGCCCGACTCGCCGAAGACCCAGACCGGGACCTTCGCGTCCGTGATGCGGTCCACGAGCGAGAGGACCTCCGTCATTTGAGGCGACCGTCCGACGATCTCGCTGTACTCGTTCTTCAAGATCAGGCGGGAGCGGTTCAACTCGCGGCTCTGGACTTGGAGGCGCTGGGAGAGGTCCCGGTTGTTCGCGTTCAAGGCCTCGATCATCCGTCCCTTCTGAAGGGCGAGCCCCGCCAGGGCCGCGAAGGCCTTCAAGGCCTCGAGAAGGGGACCTCCGAAGAGGCCGGTCTCGAAGCGGTGGTCCAGATAGAAAACCCCCATCGGGGCCCCGCCGGCGTCCGGGACGGGGAGGGCGACGATGGATTTCAGCTGGCGCAGATGGACGCTGCGCGCTTCGCGGAAGAGGGGGTCCAGCACGGCGTTGTCGGTGACGACGGCCTGGCCGTCTTGGAGGGCGCGCCGGACCGCGGAGAGGCTGAAGGCGTAGAGATCGGTCTGGAGCT
>DASUFF010000174.1:0-12512 GCA_036274695.1 bacterium
CCCTACAGTTGCCCCCGTTTGGGGGCAGATGTCAGTGAATCATGCGGGATATTTCTGGACAAGAAAAAACGCCAAAAGCCCGCTTTTAAACGGGCTTTTGGACATTACTGGATGCTACCGGACTATTAATTTGTGGAGGCGGCGGGAATCGAACCCGCGTCCGGGAACCTTCGGTCCACTCCAGCTACAAGCTTAGCCCCGATTTGTGTCTCATCTCCAGACGACCCTCGAGACAGGGATTCTGAAGACCAGCCTTCTGTTGATCTCGGTCCTTAAGCCGTAGACACGCCCAAGAACCTATCCCACAAGTTTCGTTTCCCGCAGATCGTGGGAGAACCCACAAGAAACGTCGCGGTCAATTAAGCCGCGAGTGCGAGCTCAGGCTCGGCATTTGGTTTAGTTTGCAAGGTTTAGTACGAGGATCTTGCAACCTCGGCTTGCGTCGTAAGACGTCCAACTTCCCGTCGAAGCCAATTCGCCCCCCTTTCACTCCTTAAGATAGGTCGTCCGGGGGGCCGGGTCAAATGGTCACATGGGAGGGGCTCTTGGCTCCCGCTTTGCATCAACTCGTGCCGGACGCCGGCTTCTCACGTATTATAGGAGAAACTCCCTTTTATCGGACAGTCTTCACGGACAAGGCGTAGAATCAACGTTTCGAGGTGATTCCCATGACTGGCCGAATCCGAGCCATGTGCCGTTTGTTCTTGGTTCTTTTGGGGGTCTTGTTCGCGACGACGGCGGTGCAGGCGCGCGAGGCTCCGGAGAGCGAGGTGGATGCGGAGGAAGCGGCAGCCGAGAAGGGCCTTGTCTATGATTATAAGACCGGCGTTTTCGTTCGCATCCCCCGAGTGGGCCCCCCGGAATACCGGATCGGGAATTTGAAGGTGGATGTCGGCTACGATGAACAGATCGTGCGGACGAAAGACGCATGGCCCGAGAGCGTGAACCGACTCCGCTACAGGCGCCTGTTCGATCAGTAGTCGCCTATTTGATGTCCCGCCCCATCACCGTCTTCCGTCCCGCCGCCCTCGCGTTGTCGATGGCCTTGCGGCATTCCTGGACCACCTTGCCCGTGAGGGCGTCGATGGCGCATTGGCTGGTGCTCATGTCCGACTGATCGCGGATCAACTGCTTCACTTTCGAGACGACCACCAAGGTATCCACCTCGGCGGGAGAGGAAGGCGAAGCCATCGTGCCCGTCGGCCGCACGAGGACCTTCCGCGCCGCCTCCGGCGCCGGCGCGTCTTCGAGGCTCGCCAAATACGCCTCCCGCTTGGGCGCCACCGCATCCAAGGCCCCCGCGTCCCGATGCCGCGCGAATCCCAAGTGGGCGTCCCAGCATTCCACCGAGCAAAAATGCAGTCCCGTCCGCTTCCCCTGACAGGTGGACACGGAGCAGATGTAGTAAGCGCCTCCGAAAGGAAGCTCCTTTTTGCAGGTGCTGCATTTGGTCCAGTAGGTTTTGTTTTTCAGGTCTTCGAGGGAGAGAGCCATGGAGCTTTTATATCAGAATAGAGTTTCAGAGTCTCAAAGTTTCAGGGGCCAAATTGGGCCGAGCCCGGCGGTTTGGAGCGTTTGGAGATCAACAAGGATTTCTCGTCCGGATACGGCTGCAGCATCACGGACGCGAAGGATCAATTTTTGGTATCGAGCGGTCTCGAGGAGATGGACGTTAAGGGAAAATCCCTCTTTCGGGCTTGAAGGGCGACTGCGGCTGTTAAGCTCGCGATCGCGCGTGAAAGCTCAGGAATTTCCCCACCCCAAAACCGGGGATCGCCCGATAGCCGCGCGTCCCTTTCCATCCTAGATTTCCCCCAACAAAGGAGGGAACGCCATGAACACCATCTCTATCGCCGGCTTCCCGCAGGACCTGCCTCGGAACCACAAAGGGGTCGCGCATCGGATGATCGAAGACTGGGACACCTTGGAATAAAACACCTAAAGCTCCGACAGGCTCTTCTGGGCGAGTCGGAGAGAAGCGAGGGTTCAAGGTTTTCCAAGGGGCTTGACCCGGTCCATGCTTAGGAATTTGACGGCGTCGAGGATGCGTATGGTCTCATTTTGGCAGACCGCGCTGCAACCGTCGCCGCCGACCGTGTTGCCGTCGTCGCAGGTTTCGGCCCCTTCCTTTTTCCCGTCTCCGCATCGCGGGGCGCGTACGGCCACCAATCCTTCGACGGTCTTCAACGTCGGGGGAGCGGAAAGCAAGGGAGCGGAGAACTCGGTCGCCATCTCGAAGAGTTCATATTTTGCGCGTTCCACCGCGCCGATGTCGCACCCGTCCCCTTCAGGGCGGGCCACGCCGCGCGCATCTTCCGCCGGGCAGAGGGAGGCGTCGGCGACATTCAAGGCGGGGCTTCCCTCCAGGAGGAGATGGACTTCGTTGCCGCCGCTCGCTTTTTTGAGGGGATGAAGCTTGGGTTCCACCGGGGCCCCGGAAGACCCGACTTGGTCGCCGGCCGCCGCGGTCATAGAACAAGCGCCGTTCGCGCCCAGGTCACCTAAAAGGTTATGGCCCAGGGACTGGATCGAACCCACGCAATCCGGCTCTTCATCGCTCCAGGCCTTGTTCTTGGCGAGCAGCGTGTTGGCCATGCGGACCGTTCCCGCCTCGGTATTGGCGAGTCCGCCGCCGCCTCCCAACATGTATTTTGAGGAATCGGCTTGGTTGAAGGCGATCGTGTCGTTGGTCAGGGACAGGATTCCGTCGAAATTGTAGATGCCCCCGCCCGTGTACAGGGCGGTATTGCCGGAGACGGTGGCGTTGAGCAGGGTCATCGTTCCCTTGGCGTTGAAGAGGCCTCCGCCGCGCGCGCTCAAGGTCCGATTGCCCGAAATCGTGGCTCTTCGGATGGCAACCGTGCCGCTGGCGTTCAAGAGACCGCCTCCGCTCAAAGTCGCTTCGTTTCCGGAGATGGTCGCATCCTCGATGACCAGATTTCCTTCGACGTTGTAAATTCCGCCAGCCACCCCGTCCGCAGACCGGCAACCCTTGACCGCCACGCGGGTGAGCTTCAGATCGGCCTTGTGATTGAGCAGGCAACCGCCCCCACCGGTGACCTCCTGAACGGTGCCGTCTTCCAGGGTCAGATCGCTGATCTCCACCGAAACGCCGGGCTCCCCCTTGGGATTGACGTGGAAGAGCCGCATGGGGGTTCCGTTCAAGACCTTGAGAACCGTGTCTTCCCGGCCGGCCCCGAGGACCTTGGCGCTCTTCAAAAGGTCCAGATCGCCGTTGGCGTTGGCGTCATCCTCCTTCTTGAAACCGCTGAACAAGTCATAAAAAGCCTCGAATTCGTAAGTGCCCGGAAGGAGTCGGATGGTATCGATGGTCCCTTCGCCGATCTTGCTGCATCCGCCGCGGGACTCGTTGGCGTTCACCGAATCCACGGCCGAGCGCAACGAACAGCCCTCGGTCGGATCGTCCGCCAAGCGATCGACGTACACCGCCGACGCGCGGCCGCCCCGCGGCACCAGCAACAAGGCAAACGCCAATAGGACCAAGGCCGTCATTCCTTTTGAACTCATAAATCCCCCTACAGGACTTAGAGCAATCGGAATGCCAAAAAGAGGGAGGGAGGCGCCTTTCCATCTCATTTAAATCATTGAAGGTTATTTTGAGCGACTCTGGGAAGAGGGATCAAAATGTACGGTTGCGGCTCAAAAAGACTCATCTTGTAACCGGAGGGTGGCTTTGTCCTGCCCCGATTAATCCTTCACGTTCGTGACTTCATACCGCTCGAGGCTTCCCGTCAAAGTCTCTCCCCCCAACGTGACGTAAAGCGTGCCCTCGGCGATCGCCAGGTCGAAGGTCATGCGCCGTTCGAGTTTTGCGGCCAGGGCCGCCAGCCAGGCGCGGTCCACGGCGTAGACGGCGATGGACTTGGCTCGATGGATGCGCTGCCCCGCCAGGTTGCCCATCCATCCGGCCACGTCCTTGTGCGAATACACGGCCACGCGGGCGGCGGCCTTGCTGGCCTTGTGCAAGCGGGCGGCGCCCGGGGCGCCGATTTCGATCCAGGCCTGCAAGGCGCCGGTCAGGTCGCGCACGGAGAGCGTGGGCTCTTCGGGATTGGAAAGGCCGCCGCTCGAGAAGGCGATGCCTTCGGTGAATTCCCGGCAATAGGCGAGAACGCGCGTCAGAAGATATTCCGCGGTTTCCGACGGGTGGCGCGCGACGCGCAATGAAAGCGCTTCGTAGACCTGGCGGTCGCCGTCGGAGAGGCGGATGTCGAAGACGTAAATGGTGGAGCTGAAGGCCATCGAAGATGGCTTACTTCGCCTTAAGTTTCCGCCTCGAAGAAATCGAACCAGGTGCCGGGCTCGTGCTCGATGCGCGTGCCGCTTTCGATCACGCCGTCGTTGTTGGTGTCGGCCTTGGTCCGGAAAGGATAACCGTCGGCGTCGATCTCCGTTTCGAATTTCTGGTCGACCGTGCCGTTGCCGTCGTTGTCGAACGCCGTGAGCACACGGTTTCCCAGCTCGTCGTATTCCTGGAAAATGGAAAAGTTCACGGTGCCGTCGGCGTCCGTGTCGTTATCCTGCCGGACCAAATAGCCCCCCTCGTACTGGAAGACCGCGATCGAGTTCGGGACGCCGTTGTTGTCGGTATCGAACTCGTTGCGGATGGGCTGATCGTCGCCGTTGTAGGTGGTGACGGACACGCTGTCGACGGCGCCGTCGTTGTTGGTATCGGTTTCGGTCCGGATAAGGTTGCCGCGAGTGTCGTGAAACAGATGGGCGGAGACATCCACGGTCCCGTTCGCGTCGACGTCAGTTTCCACGAAGGTCACCCGATTGAGGGCATCGAAGGTCTGGCTCGTTATCTGGTCGGGCGTTCCATCGGCATTGGTGTCGGCTTTGACCGAGATCAGATTGCCCAGGTCGTCGTACTCCCTCGACGTGACGGAATCGGCCGTTCCGTCCGCGTTCGAATCGGACTCGCTGCGGATCAACTGACCGAACGCATCGTAAAATTCCTTGGAGATCGACTCGGGCGTTCCGTCGCCGTTGGTGTCCGCCTCGACGCCCAAGAACCGCCCTTGCTCGTCGAAGTGCGCGGAGAAAATCGCATCGGGGGTCCCGTCCAAATTGCCGTCCACCTGGAAGCCGAGAGGCAGCCCCTTTTCGTCGTAGAGAAGGTCGACCCGGCCGTCGTCCGTGCCGTCGCCGTTACTGTCGCTGAAGGTGGTCTTTTCGCGCAGGATGACGGGCGTCAGCCCCAGGCCGTCGTATAAATGCGTCATGGCGGCGGCCGGCGTCCGCAAGAGAGGACCCGAACTCCAGAGGCCGGCGGCCGCGCCGTCCCGGATCAGGGCGCGAAAGCCGGGATTGTGGACGAAGCCGTCTAAGCCGTCGGGCGTGTCGAAGGCGACGGACTTCCCGACTCCCAACGCGTCCAGGCCGTCCGGCAACACGATGCCGTTGGAGGGATCCCCGTCGGCGTCGAGGCTTTGCAGAACCACCGCGGTGTTGATCACGCGGTTAAAAGGATGAGGACGCCGGGCGCGTACCAGGTTGAAGAGGAGACGAAGGTCGCGGGCGGACGTGGGAGGCTCCAGGCCCGCGAGGTCGAAGGGGCTCAAGGTCTCCGCGCCGGCGGCTTCTCCGAAGTCGATGTCCCCGAGGAAGAACCGGACCGTCTCGTCCGGGAAAAAGAGGAAGGCGCCTTCGGCGTCCGTCACGCCCGCCTGAGTATCCGTTTCGAAGGATAGTCCCTGGACGGGGGCGTCGAGGAAGACACCCTGGACCGGCGTATCGGAACCCGTTCCTCCTCCGGTTCCTCCCCCCGCGGTCCCTCCCCCGCCGCCGGAAGAATCGCCGCCGCAACCGCCGGTTCCGCCCGCAAAAAGGGCCGCCGCGGCAAAAGAGGTCAATAAAATGCCCGTAAAGACGAACCGAAGACACTGAAGCCGGTTTCCCATAGGCACGCTCCTTCTTCGAATTTGCGGCTTAGGATACCTCAAAAGCCTTCGGGTAGGCGACTTCTAAGCGCTCGACGCGGCGGAGCGCGCCCTTTTCCAACTCCAGCGCCATCAGGTGGGCTCCCGAATAAGGACAGACGATCTTCTTTCCCAGCTCCACCGAAAACCCAAAGCGCCCGTAATACTTCGGCTCCCCCAAAACGACCGCGATCTGAAAACCCAGCTTCCTTGCGCGCTTCAGGCCCGCGGAGACCAATTGCGCGCCGATGCCTTTTTTTTGGAATTCCGGAGAAACGGACAAGGGAGCGAGGGCGAGGGCCAGAGGGGAACGGGCGGGCGCGGAGAGGGTCGTGAAGAGGAGATGGCCGACGATCCGGCCCTCCGACTCCGCGACGAAGGACAAGCCGGGGACGAGGTCGCCGTCCCAGCGGAGGGTTTCGACCAACCGAGCCTCCTCCTCCCGCCCGAAGGCCTCCTTGTGAAGACGATGCAGCGCGGCCGCGTCCGACGGGACTTCGTTGCGGACCGCAATCACCACAGCTTGTCCCAAAGGGACGCGAGCTTGTCTTTGACCTTGTAGAGCAGGCCGCTCAGGAAGCCGCGCTCCTCGTCGACGCCTTCGTACTCGTTCCGCGAGAGGACGCCGTCGTGGTTCTTGTCCAGGCGGTCGAAGAGCGAATCGCCCTCCTCCCACTCGCTTCGGGAAATCCGGCCGTCGCGGTTGCTGTCCAGGCGGCGGAAGATTTCCTCGTAACGGCTCACGACGATCTCGCGCACCTCGACCTTCCGGCGATCCTGGTCGTCATTCTCATAGTCGTGGTCATGATGCTTGCGGCGATACCCGTGCGCCGGCGCCCAATCGGGCGGCTTGGCGAAGGCGACGCCGATCGAGGGGAGCCCAGGAACCGTCATCTGGCCGAAAAAAGACGCCGCCAGAAGAAGCGCCATTTTGAGTGTTTTTTTCATGGGGTATTGAATACAAAATATTGATGTATAATGACAAGTAATTAAATTTATCTTTATTTATTATATATTTAACTAGATTTATGAATTCATTAGTATTCAGTTAAATGCAAGTCTGCCTTGTTTTTTGCCGCGGTGCGGAATTACAGTGCGGGCGATGTTCAAAGCGCCCAAAAACGTCAGCGCCTTTCACTATCAGGACTACCGGCAGTTCCTGCGGGACTGGTATGTGAGCGCCAAGTCGCGCCGCGGGGCCTTTTCCCTGCGCGCGTTCTCGCAACGCGCGGGGTTCACCTCCCCCAACTACTTCAAGCTCGTCATGGACGGCGACCGGAACCTGTCCGAGGACTCGATCCCCAAATTCATGAAGGGGCTGGGGCTGAACAAGCAGGAGCAGGAGTTTTTCCACAACCTCGTGCTCTTCAACCAGGCCACGACGCACGAAAAGAAGGACCACTATTACCGCCGCCTGCTGCAATCCCGAAAATTCCGCCAGCTCAAGCCTTTCGAGAAGAGCCAGTACGAGTTCTGGTCGGCCTGGTACTACCCCATCGTCCGCGAACTCTTGTGCTTCAAGGACTGCGACGGGACGCCGGAGTGGATCGCGGCGCACATCAAGCCCCAGGTCACCGTGGAGCAGGTCGAGAAGGCGATGACGGTCCTGAAAAACCTGGGCCTGATCGAAAAAACGGGGTCCAACAAGTGGAAGCAGACCAGCAGCCTGATGAGCACGGGGCCGGAGGTCTCGTCGGTGATCCTCATGAACTACCATTACGGGCTCCTCCAGCTCGCCCGCGAGACGCTGGACCAGCTCCCGCCGCCGGAACGGGACGTGAGCGCCATGACCATCGGCATCGCGCGCGACCGGCTGCCGTGGCTTAAGAAAATGATCCAGGACTTCCGCCAGGAAGTTTTGAAGTTCGCCTCCATCGAGGACAATCCGGACACGGCGGTGCAGTTGGACATCCAGATGTTCCCTCTTTCGATCAAAGACGCGTCCAAGCAGGAGGGAGGGACGCCGTCATGATCCGGAACCGAAATATTTTCTTAGTCATGGGCTTTCTGGCTTTGGCCGCCCTGTCGGGCTGCGGCGGCGGCGCCGGCGGCGTGGAAGCGGGCAATCCCAGCCAGCTGGTGATCGGATCGCTGCAGGATGCGGACTGCGGGGCCGACCGGGCCGTCGCCACCGATTCCGCCGGAAACTCCGTCTCTACGGTCATTGCGCCCGATTGCTCCTTCGAGCTGAATCTCCCGGTGCCGGGGGCCTGGCTCCTGGATTTCACTTCCGGCGGCACGGCCGCGGCGTCCGCCTCCTTCGACAATTCTCCCAAGCGGTTCCTCTCGCCGGCCATGAACCTCTCGGGCGGCGATACGATCTTTTTGGACCGCGTGAGCTTCTACGACGGCGAGGCCTCGCCGTCGGCCGAGCCTTCGGCGCAGAGCGACCAGGACCGAAACGGCCTCCCCGACCTCTTCGACCAGGACGACGACGCCGACGGCATCCCCGACGAGGACGAGGCCGATTGCGACCTGGACGGCATCATCGACGATTTCGACGCGGCGACGTCCGACTGCGCGCCCGACAGCGCGGTCTCGGAGGTTTCGCCGCGCAACGGCGAGGGAACCGGCGCCCATGGGTCGAAGGTCAAGACGAACAAGGACGTCCGCATCCGGTTTTCGTGCACGATCGATCCTTCGACGCTGACGCCGTCGACCTTGGAGATTTTCCCGGAGGACGATCCAGACGCGATTTCGAGTTGCGATTTTACGGTCCTCGGGACGGGCAAGCTGCTGCGGTGCGCCCATCCCGACTTTTCGGCGGATACGATTTACGACGCGCGCTTGGAGGGCGTGCGCTGCGAGGACGGCTCGGAGATACCCGCCGTCTCTTGGAGTTGGAAAACGCGGTAAACCCTAAGGAGGAACGTATGACCTGGAACAAAACCCTTAAAACCTTCCTGGCGGCCGCCTTCGGCGCGCTGTCGTTGTGGGGCTGCGGCGGCGGCACCGGCACCCTGTCCGTGGGCCTGACCGACGCGGCGACCGACCAGTACAAGGCCGTCTACGTGACCATCGCGGAAGTGCAGGTCCACAAATCGGGCGACGGCGAGGACAGTTGGAAGACCGTCGGCACTCCGAACAAGACCTACGATCTCCTGCAGCTCGTCAACGGCGTGCGCGAATCGCTGGGTCTGGCGGACCTGGACGCCGGGCACTACACGCAGATGAGGCTGATCTTAAGCGACGACCCCGACGACGGCGTGAACGTCCTGAGCCACGCCCACCCGTTCGCCAATTACGCGGTGGATACGGACGACCTCGAGCACGAGCTGAAAGTCCCCAGCGGCTTCCAGACCGGAATCAAGATCGTCCAGGGCTTCGACATCAACGAGAACGAGACGACGGAGCTGATCTTGGACTTCGACGCCGGCGCCTCGGTGGTGATCGCCGGCAACAGCGGGCAATACCTGCTCAAGCCCACGATCAAGGTGTTGGATGCGAAGGACGCCTCGATCATCGACGGCACGGTCACCGCCGCTTCGGACGACGGCGCCGTGGAGGGAGCCGTCGTTTCCGCCCAGATCTACGACGGCTCGGCCGCGGACCCCAAGGACGCCGTCGTCATCCAAGCCGCCACGGTGACCGACGCCGACGGCCGCTATGCGCTCTTCCTCTCGCCGGGCGCGTACAACTTGGTCGTTTATAAGGAAGGCTTCCAGGCGGCGGCGACGCGGATCACGGTCGCGGCGGGAGAAACGGCCACGCAGGACGTGTCTTTGGAGGCGGCTTCGACCGGAACCGTCTCCGGCACGACGGCCATCGCCGGCGGCGATCCCGAGGCCTTCGTCACCTTAAGTTTCCGTCAGGATGCGACGATCGACGGCGACGCGGAGCAGATCGAGCTCGCCTCGCGCAACGTGGCCAACGGCGGAACCTACTCCGTGCCCCTGCCGGAAGGCGGCGCGACGGTGGTCGGCTCCTCCTTCGGAGCGACGACGCAGTCGGCGGCGACGACGGTGACGGCCGGATCGGACACGATTTTGGATTTCGATTTGTAAGGAGTCCGTGCGGTCCCCTCGACGAGGAGGCCCCTGCGCCCGCGGGGGCCTCTTCTATTTTCGGGCTACTTTTTCTTGCCGAAACCCGACACCACGTAGGTGCCGCTCCGCGGGTCCATGGTCAGGCGGACGATGCCGTTGTCTTCCATGTCCTCGAGCAGGTCCTGCCAGGTGCGGTAGCCGTGATAGGACTCGTTGAACTGGGGTTTTTTGCGCTTCAAGGTGTCCTTGATGAGGGAGGAATAGAGGGTGTCGCGGTTCTCGCGCTTGAGGGCGAGGATCGTGTCCAACACCATTTGGAAGGCGTCCTTCTTAAGCTTCGGCAAGCTCTCCTTAATCTCCGGCGCCGTGGACGAGCTGGAGCGCTCCAGATCTTCGTAATAGATGAACTCGTCGCAGTTATCGACGAGCAGCATGGAGGTGGAGTCCTTCATGCCTAAACCGATCACGCGCTTGCCGTTCTCCTTCAGCTTCGAGACGAGCGGGGAGAAGTCGCTGTCGCCGGTTAAGATGGCGAAGGTGTCGATGTGGGCCTTGGAGTGGGCCAGGTCGATGGCGTCGACGCACATGCGGATGTCCGCCGAGTTCTTCCCGGCCGCGCCGCGCTTGGGCACTTCGATCAGCTCGATGGCCGCTTCGTGCAATTGCTTCTTGTATTCCCCGTAGCGCGTCCAGTCGGAATACGCCCGCTTGACGATGATTTTGCCCTTTTCCAGCAGGCGCTCGAGCACCTTCTGGATCTCGAACTTTTTCCGGGAACGCTCGAAGCCCAGGGCGAAGTTCTCGAAATCGATGAAGACGGCGATGGAAGATTCGGTGGATTGTGTCATGGCGATCGTATAAAGCACGCTCCCTTATGCAGACCAAGCTCTTTTCCGACCTGGGCCTCTCCGCGGACGTCCTGAAGGCCATCGATAAACTCGGCTACGAGCAGGCCACCCCCATCCAGGCGGCCGCCATCCCCGTGCTGATGCAGGGCAAGGACGTGGTCGGCCAATCCCAGACCGGCTCCGGCAAGACCGCCGCCTTCGGCATCCCGGCCATCGAAAAGGTAGACCCCGCCAAGCGCGCCGTGCAGGTGCTGGTCCTGTGCCCCACGCGCGAGCTGGCCGTGCAGGTCTCGGAAGAGATCCACAAACTCGCCCTCTTCAAACGCGGCCTGCACGTGCTGCCCGTCTACGGCGGGCAATCCTACGACCGCCAGCTCCAAGGCCTGCGCCAGGGCGTGCACATCGTCATCGGCACGCCCGGCCGGGTGATGGACCACATGCGCCGCGGCACGCTGCGGCTGGACAATGTGAAGATGGCGGTCTTGGACGAGGTCGACGTCATGCTCAACATGGGCTTCCGGGAAGATATCGAGGCGATCTTGCAGACGACGCCGAAGGACCGGCAGACGGTCGTCTTCTCCGCGACGATCCCCCGGCCCATCCAAGAATTGATCGAAAAGCACGCCAAGAACCCGCAGCAGGTGCGCATCGAGCAGACGGCCCGGACCGTCCCGACCGTCGAGCAATTCTATTACGAGGTGGACCGCCGCTACAAAATCGAGCTGCTCACGAGGCTGATCGACTTCCACGATTTCAAGCTGGGCGTGATCTTCTGCAACACCAAGAACATGGTGGACGAGTTGGTGGAGCACCTGAACGCGCGCGGCTACTCCGCCGACCGCCTGCACGGCGACATGAACCAGGCCCAGCGCGACAAGGTCATGCAAAAGTTCCGGAAATCCGGCCTGGAATTCCTGGTGGCCACCGACGTCGCCGCGCGCGGCATCGACGTGGACGACGTCGAAGTCGTCTTCAACTACGACCTGCCCTACGACGGCGAGGACTACGTCCATCGCATCGGCCGCACCGGCCGCAAGGGACGCAGCGGGCGCGCCATCTCCTTCGCCTCCGGCCGCGAGCTCTTCCTGATCCGCAATATCGAAAAGTACACGAAGAAGCAGATTCAACGCGGCCGCCCGCCGACGGCCGGCGAGGTCACCGAGGCGCGCACGAACGCCACCTTGGACAAGCTCCGCGCGACGCTGAACGCCGGCGACTACAAGCGCCAGGACCACCTGATCGAGCGCCTGTTGGAAGAAGGCTTCGCCTCCACCGACATCGCCTCCGCCCTGCTCCATCATTTGCAGGGCGGCGAGGCGCCGCCGAAGTCGGGAGCAAAACCCGCCGTCTTTGCGGCTCCGGTCAAAGCCGCAGCCCCTCAGACTCCGTCACCCGTAAAATTTCAACGTCCGGCCCCTCGCCCCGCGCACGCTTCGCGCGCGCCGCAGGCCAAGCCCCAACCCGCCGCGCCTGAAAAATTAAGCCGCTCGGTGCCGAAGGGAAAAACGAGGCTTTGGATGAGCATCGGAAAAGAGATGGAAGTCGTCCCGCTGGACATCGTCAACGCCATCACCGGCGCCACGGGCCTTCCCGGAAAGATCGTCGGAACGATCGACCTGCGCGACCGTCATCTTTTCGTGGACGTCACGAACCTGCACGCAAAAGACGTGATCGCGAAGCTCAACAAGACCGAGATCAAGGGGCACCGGATCAAGGTCAAAGAAGCTTGAAGCTAT
>DASUFF010000175.1:0-10475 GCA_036274695.1 bacterium
CGGAAGACGTCGCCGTTGCTGCCGTCCTTCACTTCTTTGAAGCCGAACAATCCCTCGGCCCCGATGCTCAACCGTTTAAAGAGCTGATAGACCAGATTCCCGCTCGCGTAGTGCGTGAAGTGATAGGCTTCGCCCGGTTGCCCATCCGTGTTCTGAAGATTGGCGTAGCCGTAGGTGGCCGTGGAGCGCCAGCGCGGCGTCCATTTATGGGTATAGCCGAACAGACCGCTGAAATAACGGAGGGCGACCAAATTGCCGGCGGCGTCGAAGGCGGCATCGCTGTTGACGAAGCTCGTGTCGTTGCCCATCCCGCCGATGCCGTAGCCGAAATTGCCCAGGAAGAGCAGCATGTCCTTTTTCGTGACGTCAAAGGCGCCGCTCAAATTCAGACCCCAGCCGAAATCGCTGTCGTTCGGAAAGATGCCTCCCTGCGCGCCGACCATGCGGAAGATCGTGGACAACTGCATGTGCCCCAAGCCCTTGGGCTCCCAGCGGGCGTTGAATCCGATGTCGGGCATGCGCTTTTGCGTCGTGGCGTCGGGGTTGCCGGAATTGTCGAGGAAGAAGTCGGGGTCCTCCAGGCCGAAGGTCATGTTCCAGCTGTCGTTGAAGAGGGCGGTGTAGTGCAGCAGCGGCCTTCTCGCGAAATTGGTGGCGTTGGGACCCTCGTAATCGAGGGTGTCCGGCCAAGCGTCCGGGTCCTCGAAGACGCCGTAGGTGAATCCGGCGACGACGCCGTAACCCGAGCCGTAGGCGTGCTGGAGACGGTACCGGAAGTTCGCCGTGTCCGAGCCGAAGAAATCGTTCTGGTAATAAAAGCGCAGATTCCCCTTGGCCGCGGGGGCGCGGATGTCGACGCGAAGCTGGGTCCCGTTGCCGTTGGCGTTGAACCGCGCGCCGCCTCCCTTGGTCGGATCGCCGTCCACGGGGATCAAGGCCGGCACGAAGCGGAAGTCGTCGCCGGAATTGTTATTGTCCAGGGTCAGGTCGATACGGGGCTTCGGGTTGAATTTGACCATGAAGACCGTGTGGGGGATCGGGATGAAGCCGCGGAATTTGGGATCGAGCGTGTAATCGCCCGGACGGACCGCCGCGTCCTGCTTGTCGTCGAACTGTCTCCGGTAAGAAACCGGGCTCTCCTGGCTCCTCCACTTTTGGTTCAGTTCGGCCTCCTCCTCTTCAATGGGAGCAGGGGCTTCTCCCGAGTCGGGCTTCGCCGTGGATGAACTCTGATCCGCCGGCGGGGTCTTTGTCTTCTGGGTCTTCTGGCGGGCCGAGGCTGCGTGCAGGCCTCCGAAGACCATGAAGACCATGGCAAAAGCGGCGACGATTTTTTTGGTCATATTTTTCCGGCTCCTTGGTTTCTACTTCGGTGAAACGGCGTAAGGATTACCGCCAACGGCGTTAGAGACGTCGAGGATCGCCTTTTGGGACCGCACGCTGTTGCCCGCCGCGTCGAGGGGCGGCGAGAAGGCGGCGATGCCGAACTTGCCGGGCGAGACGGCGATGATGCCGCCGCCCACGCCGCTCTTCGCCGGAAGCCCGGTGTGGAAGAGCCATTTGCCGGAATCGTCGTAGAGGCCGGCGGTCGCCATGACGGCCAGAATCTTCGAGACGTGTTCGGGAGCGATCACCTGCTTCTTTGTGACGGGATTTTTACCCCCGTTGGCCAGGGTGGCGGCCATGATGGCCAGGTCCTTGGCGTTTACGTTGATCGAGCACTGCCGCGTGTAGAGATCGGTCGCCCGCGCCGGGTTGTCCTTGATCCGCCCGTAGGCGTACATCAGCATCCCGATGGCCTGGTTGCGCTGGTTGGTGTCCGACTCCGACTTGTAGACCTCTTGGTTCACTTCGAGCGGCCGTCCGGCGAAATCGCTGTGAATGCCGAGGATCTTTGACCAGATTTCCGCGTCGTCCTTCCCCTTCACCATGCTCGTGGTGGCGATGGCGCCGGGATTCACGAACGAGTTCATCTCCTGGCCTTTGTACTGCTCGACGGCGACGATCGAGTTGAACACCTGGCCGGTGGCGTCGACGCCGACGGTGTTCTCGACCGAGTCCTCCCCGCTCTCCTGAAGCACCTCGGCCAGCGTAAAGACCTTGGAGATGGACTGGATGGAGAACAATTCGGAGATATCGCCGATCGTGGAGATTTGGCCGTCGACGGTGACGAGCGCGATGCCGAAGAGGCCGGAGGGGACTTTGGCGAGGGCCGGGATGTAGTCGGCGTTCTTGCCTTCCGTGAGTCCCTTGTACTTCGCATAGGCTTCATTCATCGCCTTCTCGATGTCGGCCTTCGCCGGTTGGGCGAAGGCGGCGCTCGTGAAGGAAAGGAATGCGACCAGAGTCGCGAACAATTTCAAAATCGCAGCCCTTTGGTTTCCCAAGCTCTGTGAGTCCATGGCATCCCCCCCGGGTGCTTCGATTTTTAATTTTTGGCTACGCTAGCATGATTTCCGTCGATTGGCCAAATAATTAATGATTAGAACAGTTTAGAACGTCACGGCCACCGAGGCATCCGTGATGGTATCGAGCTTCTCGAAACCGGGAACCGGTTTGTTGTCGAAGCGGATACGAAAGGCGAGCACGAGGGCGAAGTGCTTCGTGAGCCCCGCCTTGATTTCGGTATCGCTGAGGATGCGCAAATCGCTGTCCTGCTGGACGTTCTGATAGAACGAGGCGCTCTCGAAGATGCTGAAGTGATCATTGATCTTATAGGAAAACTCCAATTCTTCGGCCGCCGAGTGGATCGAGTCGTTCGGGTTCGGCGCCACCGGGTCTTCGAAGCTGTAAAGATATCCCAATGAACCGCGGAGATAGAACTTCGGGTTCCGTACCAAAAAGTAGCTGATTCCGTTGAACCCCAGGGCGGAGCGATCGATCCCCTTGACCTCGTCGGTGTAGCCGCCGCCGCCGATGTAATAGCTCAGCCGGTCGGTCAGATAGTAATCGACTCGGTAGATGCCGTAAATGAACGTGTCGATGGAGCCGCTTGTGTCAAAGACACGGTCGAAGAGGACGTAAAGCTTCCATTTATTCTCCCAACGACGAACACGGTAGAGCGTATAGGAGCCGCCGCTCAAAGTTTCTTTCTGAGAATTCCCTGTTTTCATGACGAAGCCGAACCGGGTTTCGGTGCGGAACTCGTTCTTCGTCAGATCGAACTCGTCGGATCCGGCGGTGGGGCCTGTGATGGGAACGGACCGGCCCGGCGCCGCCCCCGCTGCCGCGCCCGGCAGGAGGATCAAGGAAAGGGCGAGCAACAGGATCAAGGTGCGAGTGAGTGTAAGCGTCGCACGAATATCGGTCATTTTGTGGGAGCGGTCGTCGGAGAGGCCGCAGGAGGAGCCGCGGCCGGCTTCTGGTCGCCGGTGGATTCCCAGCGCAGCGAGGAGCACTTGCCGGCGAACTTATCCATGTCCTTTGTGTCACCGGTGCCTATGTAGACAGAGATCCTTTTCTGGAAATTGGCATCTTCGTAGAGGACCGCCTGCCAGCCGGCGGGGACATGGTATTTCGCCGAAGCCGCCTTGTTGTCGAATCCATTTTTCCCGTCGTCCGTGGCGATCTTCTTCATGTCGGGGACGTCGGTCCCGGACTTGATCGTGACCGCGCTTCCTTTGAGCTCCTTCTTCTCATAGAGCTGAATGAAGCCCCCGGTGTCGGCCGATAACGCCTTGGACGAGCCGATCAAGGAGAAGAGCAGGAAGAGGGCGGAAAACCGCAACGCCTGGGGAAATTTCATCGGGGGCACCTCGTTTTATGTGTGTTTAACGCAGATCTTTACCACATTTCGCAGCAGGCGTCCACTCGCGGTTCCGAAGCGATCGTCTTTCATTGCCTATTCCCGCCGATTTTGGCATGACTCGAAAATCAGAAAAAATCTTTCATTCGTTATCCTTCTTCTGTGCCTTTTCCCGGCGATCTCCTTCGCGCGCGACCTGACTCCGAAGGAAATCCAAGAACGTCTGGAGCGTCTGGAGCGGAATCAAGAGCGGTTGGAGGAAGAGGTGAGGGTCAAGGATGAGCGCATCCAAGACCTTGAGGCGCAATTGGAAGGTAAGAAGAAGGGCAAGAAGGATAAAAAAGACACCAGTGCCCCGGTAGTGACAACGGTTCCGGCCTCCTCCGAACCTGCCCTGAAAGAGGAGTCGGAGGGCGCCAATCCCTCTCCCGCGCAAGCGAAAGTGGAGAAGGAAGCGAAGACACTCGAAGAGCACGTGCCTTACAGCGGCGTCAAATTATTCAAGAACAACTGGGTCGAGCTCAAGTTCACTCCCTACGCCTACGTCCGGTATATCAATCAGAAAGGGATCGACGACACCCGAACCGATTCCTTCGGAAGGACCTTCGACGTTCCCCGACAGAACAGCTTTCAGTTGGGGAAGGTCATGCTCCAGTTCAAGGGCTGGCTGGGAACGCCGAAGTTCCGTTATTATCTTTACACGTGGACCTCCAACACCAGCATGGGAGAGGGCGCGCAGGTCGTGGTCGGCGGCAACTTAAGCTATCTCTTCGATCCTCATTTCAACCTGGGTCTCGGCATCGCGGCCCTTCCGTCCACGCGGAGCACGCGGGGCACGTTCCCGTTCTGGCTGCGGGTGGACGCCCGTCCCTTGTCCGACGAATACTTCCGGGCCTCGTATACGACGGGCATTTACGCCTGGGGCGACATCATCGGAGGCCTTCATTACAAGACCATGATCGGAAACAACATGAGCCAGTTGGGCGTCAGCCAGGCCCAGTTGGACGAGGGGCTCAACACGGTGGCGACCTCGCTGTGGTGGACCTCGAAAAATTTCGGGGCCTTCGAGGGCATGGGCGACTACGAGATTCACGAAAAGCCGGCGTTCACCTTCGGAGCGGCTTACACGCACAGCCGCGAGACGAAACAAACGCAGCCGGGTAAGAACGATCCCGAGAACACCCAAATCCGCCTTTCGGACGGAACGTCGATCTTCGATCTCGACGCCTTGGGCCCCGGAACCCAGGTCGAGAAGGCCCGCTATCAGATGACCACCGCCGACGCCGGCGTCAAATACAAGGGCTTCGACTTCAACGTCGATTATTTCTTCCGGTGGATCACCGACCTGGACATCACCGGCGCCCTGCCCGCGGGTTCGAAGACGAGTTTCTTCGACCATGGGTATCAGGCCCAGGCCTCGTACATGGTGATCCGCCGCCGGTTGCAGCTTTACGGCTTCCACTCGGGGATTCTGGGCCAGTTCGGCACGCCTTGGGAGGCCGGCGGCGGCGTCAACATCTTCCCTCTCAAGAGCACCAAGGAGTTCCGCGTGAATTTGGAACTCGATTACGCCCACCGCTCTCCCAGCGGGTACAACGCCTATCCCCTCGCCGTCGGCGCCAACGGCCCCATCTTCATGACGAACGTCGAAGCGCATTACTGAAAGGCGAGCCCGACCCCATTCAGTAGCAACATTCCCGTCGAAGTTCCGATGACGTTCTTTATGGATATTTGTCCCTTCGGCGTTCTTGGTTCGTCTTTCCTCGTTCCAAGACCTCATTTTCCATTGGCCCAAAAAGCCGCCGTCGAGTTGCAGAAGAGTCCGGTCGTCGTCATCGGTCCTTTCGGATCGGGTAAAACGTCCACATTGAGATATATGGCCAGTGAGCTCGATCGCAAAGGCGCCTTAACGACGTTTTCCGATCTGAGCTATCAAGCGACACCCGCTCAAATTAGAAAATACCTCCGAAGAGAAATCCTCGAGGCTCATTCCGACAGATCCCGTTCCCGTCTCATCCAGCGCTACGGCGATGAGAGAGGTATCCTGCTCTTGGATGAGGTCACGGAAGTCGTCCCCCCTCCTCTTTTGGAGGAGATGATGGCGTGCGGGATTCGCCTTGTCCTTGGAATGCAGGATTTTATTTGGCGGGAGAACGGTCCGCTCGCCTCTTCGCTTCGCGGAAGCTTGACGATCGATATAACGCCGACGCCTCAGGGCATGGCCGGTTTGTTATACGCTCTCGGGAAAGATCCGAAGAGCGACAAGAGGCGGATTACCAGGAAAGCCGCCGCGATCATGGGGAGTTTCGCCTGGCAGGTATCCCACGATTGCCGATTTAGGGAAGATTGCTGTGCATACGAATATCCTTATAACTCCGGGATGTTGAATGAATATATCGGTTATTCTCGATCGGACTTCCAACGTTTGGCCGTCGTGCTTGCCAACGACGCTTGGGCGAGGGCTCAAAAGGAAGGTCGAGACGTGGTCATGGTGAGAGACGTCGACAAGTTGAAAAATCCGGAAAGACTGAAATTTTCAACGGCGGCGTACGAGAGATCTATCATCTTGGAAAGAGGAAGGTGAGCTGGAATCTCAATTGCCAATCCGGCCCGATTGCCGGGGCCTTGACGTGGTCGTAGGCCTCGATGGAGGTCTTGATCCCCTTGCCCTTGGAACCCAACTTGAAGAGTTTTCCCACGCCGCCGCCGACCGGGATCAGCCACAGGTGGTTGGCATCATCCGCGTTCCAGCTCGCGACGATGCTGGGCGAGCTGACCAGGAACCAGCCATGAGAAAAGTTAAAATAGACGAACGGCCGCAGAGTCATGGCATTGACGTCCTTCCGGTCATCAGCCCCGGCGTAGGACCAGAGTTGATTGACGATCGTTCCGAAGACCCATCGTCCCGCCCGGTATCCCAGCACCGCCGACGGTCCCGCGGACCACTTTTCGGTCCCGAGAATTTCCTTCGTGGCCGAAGGAAAGACGAAGGCCGGCCCGAAGCCCCAAAATAAATTACTTTTCTTCCTCGGCGCCAAAAAGAGCTGCAGGCCGATCTCTCCCACCCCGTCCGCCGGCTGCGGGAAGGGTTGGTGGACGATGGGGAAGATCGCCCGCGTGACGAGGCTCAAGCGCTTGCTCAAATTGAAGGCGACGGTCGGTTCGATCCTTAAAAAATTCAGCGTCCCGTTGTCCGGACCGAAACCGAACTGCACGTTGTCCTCGATCTGCAGGCGGATCAGCTTGGCGACCGGATTCTCGTCCAATTCCGCCAGGTCCGTAGCGTCGTCCTGAGATTTTACACCCTCCCCCGCAAACGCCGGGTTCAGGGCGAGCCAAAAAGCGAGAAACAGCGTTGTGAGGCGGATTTTCTTCATGAGAACCGGCCGGATCAAAAAATCATGACGGTGAGGATCAATCAATCTATAATAACGGTTCGATTCTTCCGATTCTTCTGACTTAGGGGGGGCGCAAAATATGGCGGTCGCAAAGAAACAGGCGGCGCAGGAAAAGCAGACGATGACCACGCGCGAGGATTTTTACGCCGCCGGCAAGGCGCTGCGTGCAAAGACCCCTCGAAAATCCCATGCGGCTTTCAATCGCCCGGCAGGCCGCTTCGACCCCGTTCGCTTGTTGGTCGCTTCGAGCAAGGGACGCCTCGCTCAGTTGATCCCCATCCGCTACGGCCGCATGCTTCCTTCTCCTTTTACGTTCTACCGCGGGGCCGCGGATATCATGGCGGCGGATCTGGTCCACACGCCCGACAACGGAATCGTCGTGCAGGCCTGCGGCGATTGCCATCTCATGAACTTCGGAGGTTTCGCCACTCCGGAACGCCGCGTGATCTTCGACATCAACGATTTCGACGAAACGCATCCGGCTCCTTGGGAATGGGACGTCAAACGCCTCGCGGCGAGCTTTGTGATCGCAGGGCGCAACAACAATCTGAAGGCCGTCGACTGCCGCGAGGCCGCGGCCGCGGCGGTCCGCTCGTACCGCGAGCACATGGCCGAGATCTCCGAGATGCATGTCCTCGAGGCTTGGTATTCCTACATCGACCTGAAAGCTCTGATCGAAACCACCAAAGATCCCGAGTTGCTGAAGACGCGCCGCAAGCGCATGAAAAAATTGATGAGCAAGAACTCGCCCGCGTTGGATTTTTCCAAATTGGTGGAGCAACGGAACGGGCGCCCCACGATCCGGGAAAACCCTCCCTTGATTTATCACATCGACGAGCGAAAGGACCCGGGCTTTTCCCGTCGGGTCGTCAATGCCCTGAATCGCTACCGTGACTCTCTCCCGCATGAGCGCCGCGTGCTTTTCGATCGCTATTCCCTGGCCGACATCGCCATCAAAGTGGTGGGGGTCGGCAGCGTCGGCACCCTGTGTTTCGCCGCCTTGTTTCTTTCCGGGGTGGGAGACCCTCTTTTTCTGCAGATCAAGGAGGCGGGCCCCTCCGTCTTGGAACCTTATACGGCCAAGAGTCTCTACAAAAACCAGGGGCAGCGGGTGGTGGTCGGGCAACGGATCATGCAGGCCGCCAGCGATATCTTCCTCGGATGGGCCCAGGGGGATAATGCCAGGCAGTTTTATTTTCGCCAATTGCGCGATGCGAAAGTGTCGGCCCTGGTGGAGACCTTCGAGGCCCAGCATCTGGCGGAGTACGGCGTGGCCTGCGGGTGGGCCCTCGCCCGGGCCCATTCCCGCTCAGGATCCGCGGCGAGGCTCGCCGGATACATGGGAAAGAGCGACGTTTTTGACGAAGCCATCGCCGACTTTGCGGTGGCTTACGCGGATCAGAACGAACGGGACTACGCTTTGTTCAAGCGCGCCGTCCGCTCCGGCAAGATCGAGGCCCAGCTCGGACGCTGATCCTACTTGAGATGGGCCTTCTCCCACGCCCGCACCTTGCGCCTCGCCTCGTCGAAGAGTCTCTCGTAGTTTTTCTTCCGCACCTTCTCGCTCGCCTCGGGCGTGAGCAGGCTCCAAAGGGGGGCGTACATGTCGTAGACCTCGAGATACTGTTTTTGGCTCGTGGGGGCGACGACGTCGCTGCCGAAGAGGAAGCGGTCCGGGGAGCGGTTGATCAGGTCGGCCATGCGCTTCGTCGCCTCGGGCGTGGCCAGGATGTATTTCGCCACCTCGTCCCACGAAATGTCGAAGGAGACGTGTTTGAGAGAGCCGTCGTTCAGCATGGCTCTGACGATGTCGAAGTGGTCGGGCCCTTTCTCGGACGCCTCCACCGGATGCACGACACGCCCCAACCCCATATGGGCCCAGATGATCTTGGCGCCCCGATGCCGCTTCAGGAGGCTCTTCATCTGATTGAGATAAACCGGCTCGTCGCCCTTCTTGGCGAAGGGCCTGTCGATGTCGCTGTGTATTAAGACGAGCAGGCCGGACTCCTCGGCGAACTTGAAGATGCGGTCGATGGCGGGGTCGATGAGGCTGGCCGGGCCGCCCGCCGTCTTCGAGGACACGAATTCCTTGTGGATGGTGAATTCCCCGATGCCCTCGAAGACGCCCGGGAAGGTCTTTAAGACCCTCTTGATGTGGTCGACGCCGTACATGTCGGCCGGATTGAAGCCGGTGATCATCGGGTCGAACCGGGCCTGCTCCTCCGGCGTCAGGGATTTGTAAGTCATCGCGGTGACGGCATCGGTGAAGGAGTAGTAGTAGAGCGGCGCGTCCGAATGCAGGTAGTAAGTCGGCGCGTAATTCCCGGAATTGTCGTAGTCCCAGGTCTGTTGCAAGGGGATGCCGAACAGGGCCACCCGACCGACCTTGTCGCCCATGAATTCCAGGAATTTGTGAATCTCGGTCCCTTCCTGGACGTAATTCGTGATGTGGAAGTGGACGTCGTTGACTTCGTAAGCCTCAACCGCCGGTCCCGTGACTCCAAGTATCAAAACCGCCAGGACGGTCCATCCGAATCGAAGAGTCATAAATTATTCCCCCACAACGTGAGTGCCGACTCATACCTTATCTAAGGCTTTCCGAACAAGACCGCCCGGACCGTGTAGCCGGGGACGAACCTCAGGATCATGTTTTCAACCTTCCTCCGCAGGCTTTCCCCGAAGCCCGTCCTGGCGATCCAGCGGGAGCAAAAACAAAGCGCCGCCGATTTCGACGGTCATTGATTGAGAATCGTCACGATCAAAAGCAAAAGCCCGAACGCCAGAAGCAGCCCGGACACGACTTCCGCAAGGGCGATTCCGGATTTAACCCCCGCCTTGCGGAGCGGCTTGATGGCATATCGATACTGAATGGTCGCTCCAACCAGCGCGAACATCCCCAGAAGGATCATCATCGAGCCGAATTGCCGGGGACCGAGCCTCTGGGGGATCCTGCTGACGTGCCCCACTTGGATCATGAACTGGAAGAATTTGTAGATCGTGAACCCGAACGAGATGAGGGACGTGGACGTCCGCACCCAGGCCATGAGCGTGCGGTCGTGCGCGAGCCGCGTGCGTTCGACGGCGAGCGAGTTGGCATCGAGGGCGATGGAATCCTTTTCGGCCATTTATTTCACCGTGTACCCTTTGCCCGCCATGCAACCGGCGTAGGTTTGGTCGTACTTGTCCTTCGAAGCGTTTGAATTGTCCTGGGCGGCTTGGTCGGCCCTCCGGGCCTGTCGGCGTTGGGATCCGCCCCGCATTCCTCCGGCCGCGGCGCCGATAGCTGCCCCCTCGCCGGCGTCCCCGGCGATCGCTCCGATCGCCGCTCCCGC
>DASUFF010000176.1:0-22597 GCA_036274695.1 bacterium
TAAATTCTGAACCGTCGTAGGCATGTTGTCCAAACTCATGCCGTTCTTCATTTCTGTCGCGATCTCATGCACAAAGAGAGGATTATAAGCAGCACGTTCTAAGATATCCCGGACTACCGAAGGATCAACAGCTGGTCCTAATGTCTCTCTCACAATCTGACCAAGGTCTCCATCTTTCAACGGATTCAGCTGGATGATATCCACGTTTTCGACCAACCAATCCGGCTCATCAGCGGGGAGAGGGTCAGTCGCTTCCGGCCTCCGCATTCCCAGAATCATTAAGGGACTCTTGGTCAACCTTGAAAGCAAGGTGTGCATCAAATTACGGGTACCAGAATCCGTCCATTGCATATCGTCTACGACCAAAATAACGGGCCGCCGACGGGAAAGTCCTTCGAAAATCTCAATGATCGCTTCGACCGTTTGGCTATTCAGATCAGCATGGTTTTTGAGCAAATATTCCATCTGGTCCGAACGCTTTTCAAAAGGAGTATCTAGGAAATGCCCTAAAATTTCGGATGCCAAACCACGGTCTTTAGTTGTTCCGGTGAATGCGGATTCGATAAACGCCCGCACCTTCATTTCATTTTCGATCCGCCGTTGCCTTCGCTGCTCACTGCCTTCCTGGTTACCACCCAATTCGACACCTGCGCGTATACGTAGAGCATCCGCAATGACTTGATATGGCTCGAATTCAGGCTGATCTTCTCCACGCGCGTAAACAATATCAACATCGCCCAGTTCAAAATCCTCGCTCTTAACACGTCCCAGGAAATGATTTGCTATCGTGCTCTTTCCTTCACCGGGATTTCCGATCAACATGGCCATTCTTGGCGAGGTTTTTTCAACGGCGTCCAAAAACATATCGGTCAGCATTTCGATCTCAGAGTCGCGGCCATGAATGATCTTCGCGCTCTTGTGTGTGTTGCCGTTAACGGCGAAAAGGCGATTCTCTCTCAACACGCTAAAAGCTTGAACCATTCCAATATTCTTCGCCTCAACGGGCCCCAAATCGGAAAGGTCAAACATCCCTTCAGGAAGATCGCTTTGCGTCGCTTGGCTGATACAGATCTGTCCCGGTTCACAATTTGCTTCCATCCTCGCAGCCGTATTAACGGCGTCGCCGATTACCGTAATCTCACTGTAATAAGGAGCCTTGGCGCCTAGTTTGCCGTAGGAAACCCAACCGGTATTAATCCCTACTTTCATCACAGGAATGAGGGGATCGATCTCACGTGCAATTTGTAAATAGTCCTCATGCGACAAAGTATCGAAGGTTAGCCCCCTCTGAGCTAGCTTCTCTCCGAAAAGATCATGATGAGAAGCCTCCTTCATGAGATCTTCAACAATATTTCTTGTGGCCTCTTGCATCGCCAACGCAGCTTGGACGGCCTTCAATGAATTGTTACTGGCGTCATACCAAAACGCCATGATGGCATCACCGACGAGTTTGTTAACGACCCCTCCCATCTTCTGGGCGATTGGGATCAGCGCTTCAAAATAGCGATTGAGACGATCGATGATATATTTCGATTGAGCGCCTTTGCTTTGCCTAGAAAACTGGGAAAAGTCGGTGAACAAGATGGCGGCTCTGACATGTTTGGTGGGGACATCCGCAGCCTCAATGGGTTTACCGTAAGCCGCAGCCATTGCTGCCAAAGAGTCCGCACGCAGCGAAGGAGGGACTATGGAGCCCCGAAGCTGACCAGTAACACGTGTTAAGCGCTGATGCGGAGTGGCCCCATTTTGAGAACCTGCCTGATCAGCCGGCGAAGACTGTTGAAGGAGACTCTGAGCGTATACCAGTACGCTATGTAGATTCGCTATCTCCGCCAGCGGAACTTCTTCCCCGCGGACCAAGCGATCGAGAACATTGAGGTGTATGGCAGGCAATCCGCTAAGGCGGATTCTTTCGATATGCGGGACGTGTACCCCATTGAGTTCGACGGTGGCTGTGCCGCCCCACGAAACACCATTACGGGAGGCTTCCGCCTGCGGCTGCAGCGCTAAAGAAATTGCATGAAAACTTGTGATTAAGCTCGGAGAACTCATAGCCTTGGCCTCATCGGAAGGCTAAGGCAAATGTTGCTAGTCCAAATTCAGAAAAGTGCAATCTTTTCTATGGGTTCGATGAAATAGCCATGCATCTTCAATTAAGATGCCAGATAAAAATAATTAATAATTTCAGTGGCTTAGAATTTCAGATTGAGAATAAATCTATCGAACTCTACAAAATGCTTTAACAGCCTCATTCTCCCCCACCCCCATATCCGCTGAACAAAGGAAGCTTCCCCCTTCTCTTCCGCGTAGTTTGGCAACCACGCGGTGTCCCGAAGGCGCATGCGCGAAGGTCACATCGTAGTCTCCCGGGGGCAGAGATTTTTTGGCGATCGGCGTCTCCACCCCGGACATGTAGCCGGGAATCGTCACGGCCGCGTAAGGCTCGGCCACAAAGCGGACTTGAATGTCTTTGATCTCGGAAAGCGTCAGAGCGAGCTTCTCTTCCGCTTTGTCGGCAGAAAAAATAAGTTTTCGTGAAGTGGTTTTGAATCCCTTCTTGCTGGCCGTCACCGTCACGGGCACTCCGAAAGGCAGATCGCTCAAGGCAATAGGCGGTGCTTGCGTGAACTTCTTATCGCCGTAGGCAACTTGCACGCTCGCATCGGAAGGCACGGTCTCCACCGAAAGAGACCCTTGGGCCTTGACCGGAGCCGTCGAAGAAGGCGCCGGCGCGGCGGGGACGGACGGAGCGGTTTCGGGAAGCGCAACGGCCACCGGCCTCGTTTCCGGAGAGACAACGTCGGAAACCGTCGGAGAACGATTCAACGTCCAAAAAGTCAGCAAGGCAATTGCCGCGATTCCCGCGCCACCCGCCCCATACATCCACCACCGCCGCGACTTGTGCATCTCCTCCGCTAACGTTTGGATCGTCCCTTGGTCCGTCAGGATCTGAGACGTCGGCTGCGGATCCCAGTCCTCCGCCTGCCGCCGAATCTCGCTCGCCTTCTGAAGTTGAGGAAGATTGAGCGTCTCCAGAAATTCGGCCAGCGCTTCGCGATCGCCCATCAATCCTTGCCTGGCCATTTCCTCGAAATGCGTCCGACGAAAGGAAGCGAGATCGACAAATCGGTCCTGAGGCCTTGTTGCAACCAATTTGGCCAAACCACTGCCGACGGAATTAGGACAATTTGTGGGAATTTTGACGACGCCCGTTCGCGCCATTTGAAAAATGCCCACGTCGCTCGAGCCGTCGTAAGCCGGCTCACCGAAGAGGCATTCATAATAGACGAGACCGAGCGAAAACATGTCCGCCCGACCGTCCAGAGCCTTTCCTTCCGCATGCTCCGGGCTCATGTAGCGAAACTTCCCTTTGATCAAACCCACTTGAGTCTGTCCGGACTGAAGCGACGATTTGGCGATTCCGAAATCCGACAACTTCACGTCGCCTTGAGAGGAAATCAAAATGTTAGATGGAGAAATGTCGCGATGAACGATCTTAAGAGGCCGGCCGGTCTGGGGGTCCTTACGCTCGTGGGCATGCGAGAGCGCTTTCGACACTTCGGAGATAATGTAATTGGCGAGCGGCAAAGGCAACGTCTGCTTCTTCGCTCGCAGCGCGCGCAACAAATCACGAAGCTCCGTCCCTTCCACAAACTCCATCACGAGGTACGGATTCTCCGCCTCGAAGTTCAGATCATAGACGTCGACGATATTGGGATGCTTGAGGTTGACGAGAATACGCGCTTCATCCGTAAGTGCGCGTTGGAAGTCTTCTCTGTCGACGTTGTAAGGAGCCAGCAGCTTGATCGCGACGATCTTCTCGAACCCGCTCGCCCCGAACGCCTTGCCGATCCAAACGTCCGCCATGCCGCCGCGGCCGATCAATTTCACCAAGGCATAGCGGCCGACTCGCTTTGACTCCACGAAGAGCGCCCCTCTCTTTTCGAAGGCAGCAATCTAGTGGGTCTTAGAAAACCTGTAAAGATTTTAGGGCGATATTAATGAACCAAAGTATTGAGCCGATGGATGTCGTTCCCATAAACATCAAGACGAGAATCGATCCGGTCGAGACGAAGCTCAAGCCGGTCCATTCTTGATGTCAGTCCCAATCTGAGATCGGACATCTCCTGTTTGAGTTCGGACCGCATCTCATCCATCTTGGTCTGGAGGCTATCACGAGTCATCTCCAAGGCTTCGCCGAAGGCCTTGAACTGCCCGCGCATGTCCTCAAGAAGAACAGATTCGTATTTCTTCTTCATTGCCGCCTCGTAGTAATGCAGTCTTTCTTCTCTCGTCAAACAGGAATCAATGACCAGGAACCGGAATTTTCAGATGGGGGTCAGCGACCTTCTGATCCGTCTTGAGGTTATAGCGGAAACAGCCCCCCCGGCAATAGAGCAGCTCATGCCCCTCCTTGGAGAGACCGGTCGCCTTGAAAACGGTGGTATTGGCCGGGTCGTAGTATCCTAATAGAACATCCCTTTCGAGCAGACGGTCGCGTCCGCCGGACCTAATCCAGACGTCTCCGCGCACCATGTCCTCGTCGCCTCCCTTGGGGAACCGGTAGAGAAAGACGGGCTTCCGGCCGGCGGCGAAGAAGGGATCCACCGTGATGTCCAAAATCTTCGACCCGCCTCCGAGGGCGTCTTTCCGCGCTTCCGCCTGTTTTCGATCGAGGAAATAGCCCGCCAGGACGACGTTGCCGGTCCCTTTGTATTGGACGCCCGGGTATTTCCACAGGACAGAGCCGGCTTGAGGGTTCTTCTTTGCATAGTCCTCGAACTCTTCGACGCCGATCATGGGCTGCCTCAGGATTTCGACGCCGTAAAGCGCCAAGGCCTTGGACGCCTTCGGGTCCTCGGCATGGGCCGGCGGGAGAAAGCTGAGAAGAAAGACGGCCATCAAGGCCGCGGAGACGTATAGAGAGCTGAGACTCGCATCCCTATCGCTGTAAGTATTCGCCAACGGTTCGCGGCAAAGAATCCGAAAATAGGCATATTGAAGAATGAATCCTAAAGGGATCACGAGAAAGAACACGAAAAAGGCGTTGGCCATGAAATGGTGGATCGTCTCCCAGGTCAGATCGGGCGATGAAAGAATTCCGCTTCCGATCGTTTCCTGGGAAATGAAACCGAAGCGGAACTGTAATACGGTCATGAGCGTTGCGCAGATGCCGTGGATGAGAAGATGTTTGTAGCGGTTCATGGGAACTGCCTCCTCATCGATATGACAGCAAACGCCATGCCAGCAGTTGCAAGCACACAGTCTCCC
Organism: bacterium; assembly: GCA_036274695.1. GTDB lineage: Bacteria > UBA10199 > UBA10199 > JACPAL01 > DASUFF01. Next base: position 5,272 of record DASUFF010000176.1, read on the forward strand.
AAAATCGACCGAGTGGATGGATTGGTACGACTGGAATTCAAACGATCTCTACGGATAAAACCTTATCCTGAAAACTAATTGATGTTGCCCGATTTCGGTCAATTCCCTTCTTTAAGTTCTTGACCTGCTGATATTGAAAAGTGAAAACGTTTTCCGAAGGAGCGGCGGCAATGAAACGAATCTTGGCATTCATCTCAATTTCGTGCGGACTTGGGCTTGCTAGCTGGGGAGTTGGTGGATGTGGGAGTAGCGTCCAAACAACTACAGATGATGGATTTCCATTATTAGGGGGAAGCTATCGCTTGGTTGGTGATGTTTCAGATGAATGCTTAACGCTCTTCGGAGACAGGATAGGAATCGGCATCGATCAAACTTCAAATCAGCTAACTGTCGGCATTGCTAATATTGACACCTTCGAAACGATTTTGCGATGTGAAGGCACAACTGATAAAAATGCTAAGATCCAATTTGCTGGAACGACAGAAAGTGGCCAGGATATTGAATGTTCCTCGACTGCAATTATTGAAGGTGTTGATAACGAAGACATCACCCTTCCACTAACTTGCACAGTTGATGGCACGACTTGTGAGGCCACTTACAGTAATTGATCATAAAGTGGATCTTGCATCCGGTATGTCCAATCCAGGATCAACAATACATTGACCCTTTGGCTTAACCCCTTTGTTCTTTATAAATGTAAGATTGGCTCCAGTCTGTTCAGAAGAACCAGGACAAGATGCGCCGGGTACTAATCCTATAGCCATCCCTCCAATTGAAGGATTACTGTCACAAGAATGCGCAAGTAAAAACAGCATCTTGTTCGGCGTGTCATCATGCACAGCAATTACATTGTTCTGATCCTCCTTCTCACTCACACCATCATCCTGAATATTTGTAACTGATACCAAGCCCGACATTGCAGTCGCACCTGACCCAAAATCGACAGCCAAGCCATAAATTCGACATTCGCACGCATCTGAAATGACATCTGCTGTCGACCCGTCGATCGTATCTGAATATATTGACTTAGAGCAAGTTACCATCTGCCCTGTCTCCAAATTATCCAACCTCGCCTCATGATCTGAAACCGTCGAATTCAAATTGTTAATCGACGTCGTATGACCCGAGACAGTGGTATTGAGATTATTAATCGATGTCGTATGCCCCGCCACAGTCGACGCTAATACGCTCACATCCACACCATCCACTGTTTCAGTGCCGGTCATGACAATATTCCCGCCATTCATCGTCAAATTACCCGTCATCATGTCTCCCGTCACATTTACGTACTTTGCATCCGAGTCAGTGCTGAATGTTGTTAATTCTCCCTGACTTACAAAAGCAGGCGGGATTTCGGCTTCAGTGATCGTCGGCGACAGGCCAAGTGCCACATCCGCATACATCGCATAAGGCACCGATCCCAACTCCATCGGATCGCTCGGCTGGTTCGAACCAAACTGCACCTGCAGGAAGTGATTCCCTTTCGCGGGATCCAAATCACTCGCCGGAACGCCTCCTGTTGGCTGGCTCGGGCTGCTGCCGGGGACAATCCCCTCCCCGATCATCACGCTGATCGCACTCCGCACCACTTGCACGCCCGGTTGTGTCTCTTCGTAAACGACATCCTGATCCTGATCCAAGATCCGGAACTGTATGTCGATAAAACCGTCCTCCACCAGGTTGCCCGCATCGTCCCGCAGCACCGACTGGAAGTTCACGTACTTCGGCACGTTCGTTGCCGCTGTCGCCAGCATCGGCGTCAGGGAGGCCAGCAGACTCGTCAGGACTAGGATCTTGTGAGAGAATTTCATAGTGCGCTCCTTCATTTGTTTGAATCTTCGTTATTTCGACAACGCTTCCAACGCCTCGACGAACACGTCGTTGCGCCCCACCGTTTGAACTCCGGTCGTTCCAACCTTGCCGGCCACACTCAATCCCGTCCCGGGCGTCCGCCCCGGCGCCACCAGCGTTACCTTCACCTGGCTCTGCTCGCCGGTCTGAAAGTCCCTCACCGTGAAGAGATGCTCCCCGATCGGCAATACGGCCGGTTTGAACTTGAAAGTGGCGTCATCCGCAGAGGGAGAGACTTGCGGGGCATTCGTATCCAGGTCGGTCAGCGTCGTATCCGCGCCGCTGAAGGTATCGACGATCTCGATGGCGCCATCCGGCTCGCCGTAGCCTTCGAAGGTCAGACGGGTTTGGGTGACGATATTGCCTTCTGAGATGTTGGCGATGAAGGGAACCGCCAGAAGAGAGATTTCCACCAAAGCGATTTTGCCGCCCTTCACTTCGATTCCAGTCAATTCCCGTCGACAGATGACCTGTCCACGATTGTTGATGGCTTCGATAAGAAGCGTCCGATTCTCGCCCTTGGGAATTCCTTCCACCGGCGTGGAGGCCGTCTTACCGTCAAACTCAACCGTGATGGGATCGAAGCCCTCGCCCGAGATCGTCACACGATACGAATCGATCTTCAGAACTTCCGGGAGGACACTCGTGCCCAGCTTGCCGGCCGGGCAATAGGCATTCTCCAGAGATAATGTGGTCTGGAGCTTGTCCCCACCGCACGCCGCTGCCAGGGTGGCAAAGGTGAGTGCCAAAGCGATTCCAAGAACCCTCTGAACCGTTGTGGTTTTCATTCCGTACCTCCCAGTTCCTCGGCATCCGAAACCCCATCGCCGTCCGAATCCGCCGCCTCGGGATTGAGGTCGTTGGCGTATTCGGTGGCATTGGTCAAAGTGTCGCCGTCGTCGTCCAAGTTCGTGTCGAAATCCAAAGGCTTGAAGGTGAGCGTGGCGAACGGCGCGCCCTTGGGCACGGTGATCTTCCGGCTTGCGCGCGCCAGCAGGACGTCGGTACCGTCGGCCAGCGGCGCAACGACATCGACGACCGCCACGAACTCCTGGTCGTCGACATCCTCGAGATCGCCGGTCCACAGCTCGTTGTCGGCGTTGTGGGTCAGCGCGACGGGACCTCTCAAGGTCGTCGTCTCCGCGGCGTCGAAGAGGATCAATTCCACCTGATAAGAATCGATGGTCAACAGCTCGAACGGGACGGCGATGCTGGCGTTCACGGAGGTCCTGCTGGGACTTCCGCATCCGGCGCCCCAAAGCGCGGCGGCCGACGCCAGCGTTACGACGGCCAACAGGGAAAAGCGGTTAATCATGGGACGCTCCCGTCAAGGTCAGAAAGATTTCCACCCGGCGGTTGCGCTCCAAGGCGGTTTGGCTCCTGCCCTCCACCAGCGGCTCCCGTTCCCCTTTCGAGGTGATGGTCAGCCTTCTGGGATCGGCGCCCAAATCGCGCAGGTAAACGCGCACCGATCGCGCGCGGCTCTCCGCCAGAATTTCGTTGTAGTCTGCCTCGCCGATCTGATCGGCATGGCCTTCCAGGATGGCGACCGCCTTGGGATCGTTTTCGATCTTATTCGCGACGTCGCCCAGAAGGTCCCTGTCCTCCGACCGGATTTCCGACTTGTTGAACTCGAAAAAGACCTCGTGGCGTTCCGTCGCCGGCTGGGTTTCCGTCGTCCGCTTTACGACCGCGCGGCCGCTCGCGCACCCGGAGGCGAAGGACGCCGCGAAGGCGAGAGCGGCGCTTATCAGAAAGATACGTTCGAGTTTCATGCTGTCCCCTTTGGCTCCTAAAAATTCCTAGAATCCGATGATGATCCCGCCCGTCGCGGCCGCCGGACCAAGCACGGCGGCAAGAGCTCCTGCGGTACCGGCCGCGGCAGCGGTCAGGACCCAGAAAAGCGGCTTCTTGTAGAGCGGTTTCCTGCGTTTCTCGTGAAGCTTCACGCTCCCGACGCTTTGATCGGCGTATTTAGACGGATTTTTCAGGATGTCGGTCTTCAGTTCCTGATGCACCGCGCCGACCATCCCGGAGACGCCTTGCGCCGCGCTGCCGGAGGAGACGGCGACCTGATGCTCCCTCTGAACGCTGCCCAGGCCCGTGTCGCCGATGCGGTAGAGGAGAGAATCCACGCCGCCCGATTTTTTGTCGGAAACGAGGATGATGCGATCGACGCCCAAGTGGTACCCCAGCGTCGAAATCAGGCGCGAAATCTCCAGATCCGTCTTGTACAGCGACGGGCGGATCGTCACGGCACCCGGCGAAGCCTCCCCGCCGGCGACGGCGGTCCGGCTCAGCTTCGCGCTGACGGCGACCGAGTCGCCAGCCTTCAGATTCACCTGTTGGAGGAAGGGCGCGTGATGAACGGTCTTGACCTCGATGACGTGCATACCCGCCGGCAAATCTTCGAGGGTCATCGGAGCGATTCCCTGATGCACGCCGTTTAAGAAAACCTCGCTGCCTTGGGGGTTCGCCGTCACGCGCACGGAGGCAGCGCTCTCGTTCGTCAGCCGCTTGCGGGCGTCTTCAAGCGAGCTTCTCTCCCAATTGCTGTAGAGATTCGCATCAAGTTCCATGCGCGGAACCAAGTGAACGAGTCGGTCGTATTCTTGCGCGACTCCTGTTTTGCGCCCATTGGCGTGATGCACCTTCGCGCGCAGAAGGTAGATTTGATAGAGCCCCTCGTTCGTGCCGCCCGAGGATGCCTTCGCCTGAATCTTGCGTTCGGCATCCGTCAGCAACTTGTCGGCCTCAGAGTAATTTCCCGCCAGGAGGGATTGACGAGCATCGGTCAACGATCTTTGAGCGGAATCGTCCTCGGAAGTCTTGTTGACGTAATTCAAGTAGTAACGAAGGATTTCCTCGGTATCCGCTTGCTCCATGACGCGGAGGCCCTTTTCCTTGCCAAGCTCCGAATGCATCCGGTCAATCAAATTATTCAGAGAACGCGTCCGCGCTTCCGCAAAAGGAACCAAGGCGACGGAAAACGGGGCCTTGGGGGATTTCTTGATTGTGGAATGAGAGAGGTCATAGGCAGACGCCGTCCCCGGCCACAGCAACCACTGTGCAGCGAGAGTCAACAGCAGGAAACGACTGATCGCAATTTGATAACGTCTCACGAAGGCATACCTTCGAACACCGCAGGGAAAGGTTGCTTTGGAGGCGCTGTTTACGCCGTCTTTCTGAAAGCTTTCAATAAAATAGCTCATCGCAACCTCAAAAATTCTGGACAAAATATTATCCATTGACTCCGAACAGCTGCGCTTTCTCGCGGTGCACCTTCGCTTCTTCCGAGGAGCGCCCCTTGTTATCCAATAAACGTCCCAATGCTTCATGACACGCGCTGCATGTGGGACTGATCTTCAAGATCCTTTCGTAAGTTTCCACCGCCACATGGGCGTTTCCGGCGCGCTCGAAGGACCGCGCCATATCCAGAAGATCCTTCATCGCCCGGACTTCCATGGCCGTGTGTGGCCTATCTAATGTTTGCATCAGTCTCGCTGTCCGCTCGACCTCGGGGGAATCGAAGGATCGATTCGTCAACGACAGGTAACGATCCAAATGCAGCAAGGCATGACGCGTTTCCTTCTTCTTGAAGACCAGGAGCATTCCCAGATCACGATGGATCGGAGCGTCCGAAGGGTTTTTGTCCAACAGGCTCTCGTAGTCTGCGACCGCCTCGTCGAACCGGCCCAGGCCGCTCTCGGCCAAGGCCCTGATTTTCAGCGCTTCCAGATGGCCCGGACGGCGCTCCAGGATCGCGTTTGCGCATTGAATCGCCTCGCCGAACCGCCCCTCGTCGAGCCGCTTGGTCCCTTCGGAGACGTAATCCGGGGAAGCAAGGGTCCAGCCCGCTTTAAGAAGGACCATGATGAGGACGCCGACGATGAGGAAGAACCGCTTCATGGCCTTTGACCTCATCAAAACGCGTGCCAACGTTTTCCCAGGGGATAGGAGTCTGCTTTTGTAAATATTTACACTTACTGATCGATTTCTCTTGTCCCTGTTTACAGTCTTCGTTTAGGGAGAGGCCCTACCGAGGAGGGCCCAAACATGGCCGACCTGATCGTCTTTCACCAGGGGAACCCGCTTTTACGGGAAAGTCTTGAAAGAGGATTGAGCATCGGGCGCCATCGCGACAACGACGTCAGTCTTCTGGACGGGGTCGCTCCGTTTCACGCGCGACTCGAGGTTTTCGACGGCAACGTCGTTTTGGCTCCCAAGGACGGCGCGGTCTATCTGAATGGCGAACGCTTGATGGCCTCACGTGCCCTTTCGGACGGCGATCTGTTCGACTTGGGCGGATATCGCTGCCAGTTCTTCGAGGCTACGCGGTCCGTCTTGAGTCCCGCTGCGGACAAGACCGTCACTTCTTCTCCCGAGTCCGGCAAGGGGTCCAAACGCTCTCTTCCCGTCATCCATTTTTTGGCGCCCGAAAAAACGCGCTTTCGCAGAAGCCGGCTCCTGATCGGTCGCGCATCCAGCGCCGATCTCCAGATCGACAATGGCTACGTTTCTTCCCAACACGCCGAAATCTTTTTTCACGACGGCGAGTACCGCCTGAGGGATCTCCACAGCAGAAACGGGACCTTCTTGAACGATCTGAGGGTTACGGAACGTGTGTTGCCCAAGGAAGGGACGATACGTCTGGGCAAACTGAACGTTCCCTATCAGATAGAAACCGGAAGGGATCCCGTCGATATTGAAATTCCGGGAGTCACGATCCCGGGAATAAGGGCCGGCGAAGGCGATCGAATGTTGGTCGGATCCTCAAAAGCGTTTTCAGCCCTCGTCGAAAAGCTTAAAAAGATCGCCCCCACGCCCGACGCCGTCCTTCTTTTGGGTGAAACCGGCGCCGGTAAGGACCTGATCGCCCAGTACCTTCATGCCATGAATCCCAAGCGAAAGACCCAGGCCTTCGTTCCGGTCAACTGCGCGGCGATCCCGCAAACGTTGGCCGACAGCCAGCTTTTCGGACACGTTCGAGGCGCCTTTTCCGGGGCGGTGTCCGATCACAAGGGTTTTTTTCAGGAAGCGAACAGGGGCACTCTCTTCCTCGATGAGATCGGCGATCTCCCCATGGAGAGCCAGGCCCGTTTGCTGCGCGTCATCGAAGACGGCTATGTCCGTCCGGTCGGCGGCGCCCGCGAAATCTCCCTGGACGTTCGCCTGATTTTCGCCACCAACCGCGATTTGGATGGGAACCGCAGCGATGGAAAGTTTCGCGACGACCTCTTTCAGCGCTTTCAGTGGGTCGTGAAGATTCCGCCGCTGCGGGACCGGCGTGAGGACATCCCTCACCTGATTCGCTACTTCCTGCAAAGACACGCGCCCTCTCCTCTCAAAGTCGGCGAAGAGACGTTGGCCGTCCTGCAGCGCCTCCCTTGGCCCGGGAACATCCGCGAGTTGAACCGCGCCGTAAGGCGGGCGGTCACCAACGCCATCGGGCGCGGAGCGGAGACGGCATCGCTCGACGACTTCGAAATCGAAACCCGCCCTTCCCTTCCCGCAAACTCAGACGGAGAAACCCCGCGCGCCACAGAACTCCGCCAACAAAAACGCCGCTCCCTCAAGGAGACGCTCAAGGCCCTCAACGGAAACATCTCCCACGCCGCCAAGGCGCTCGGGGTTTCGCGCGTCACCATTCACAAATGGATCAACGAGGACGACATCGACGTCGAGCGGATGAAATCCTGATTTTCCGGGTTGTTTCAGCCCCGTTCCGGAGGTACCTTAGGGCCTCATTCCATTAAGAAGTGCGTCCTTCCTGGAGGGGAATCATGAGGCATCTTTCCATCACCGGCGTCCTGGCTTTTCTTTTACTTTCATCAACGGCCTGGGGCGCGACCATCGTCGTCAACTCCACCTCCGACGTCATCGCCAACGACGGCGTCTGCACCCTGCGCGAGGCGGTCATCGCCGCCAATACGGATGCGGTCTCGGGAGCGGCGGGCGGGGAATGCGCCGCGGGGGACAGCGTCAACGACGCGATCAATTTCACCGGACTGATTTGTCCGTGCACCATCACCCTGGCGATTGCGGGATCCGGGGAAAACGCCTCGGCCACGGGGGATCTGGACGTCACCGCCTCCGTCGCCATTACGGGGCCGGGAGCGGGCCAGCTCACCGTGGACGCCAATAGTTTGGACCGCGTCTTCCACGTCACCGGGGGAACCGTCGCTTTAAGCGGCATGACCGTGGCCAACGGCAACGGCGGAGCGGCCGGCGGCGGCGGGATTCTGAACGCGGGCGGGGACCTGACCGTCGATGAATGCGTCGTCACCGGCAACACCGCCGTGAACGGCGGAGGGCTGCATCACAACTCCGGGACCTTCAAATTCTTAAACGGGCGGATTTCGGGGAACACGGCCTCCAACGCGGCGGGCGGCATCCTCCTCTCCGCGGACGGGACCGTTTCCAATTCCACCATCAACGGCAACTCGGCCGGGGAAAGCGCCGGCGGGCTGGGCGTAGCCGGGGCCTCCACGGATGCGGCGGTCAAGAATGTGACGATCACCGGCAACACGGCCGACTCCAACGCCCCCACGGGCGTCGGGGACGGCGGCGGCGTCGCCGTCAACGCGGGCGCATTGACGCTCACCAACACCATCGTCGCGGGCAACACGGACGCAAGCGCCGGCGGCGAGGCCCCGGAATGCGCGGGAGCCGTCGGTTCGGGCGGGGGAAATCTGATCTCCGAGGACACGGGCTGCTCGTTCACGAGCGCGGCGGGCGACCAGGTGGGCGACGCGGCGAGCCCGATCGACCCCAGGCTCGATCTCTTGAACGACAACGGCGGAGTCACGACGACCTTCGCCCTCCTCCCGGGCAGCCCGGCGGTGGACGCGGGCGTGGCGGCGGCCTGCTCGGACACGGACGTGGGCTCGGAGGACCAGCGCGGGTCGGGTTTCGCGCGCTGCGTGGACGCCGACGGCGACGGGACGGCGAACGGCATCGACATCGGCGCCTTCGAATTGCAGGCGATCACCGTCAACCTAGTCACCAGCACCGGAACGAGCGACACGAGCGCCGGCGACGGGCTCTGCGACATCGACGGCGTAACGGGCGGCCAGCAATGCTCGCTCCACGCCGCCGTCCAGGAGACCAACGCCCTGCCTGGACCGCAGGCCGTCAACTTCAACGTGGGCGGCTCGCTGGCCATCACCGGGGCCTTCATGCTCGTCACCGACTCCGTCGGCTTCTACGGCCCCGGCGTTTCGCAATTGGCCCTGCAGCGGCAAGATGCGTCCTCCGTCCTCAAATTCGACAGCAACGACGCGGACTGGCCCTCCGGCGCCACCTATCTCATCCAGGGGCTTCAACTCACGGGCGGCTCCGTACCGGGTTCGAACGGCGGCGCGTTCGACGTGGATGACGCGGATGACACGATGATTCTCCGCTCGTCCAAGATTTCCGGGAACTCCGCCCTTTCCGGCGGCGGCTTCGAGTTCCGGGGAAACGATCTGCTGATCGAGGACTCGACGATCTCCGGCAACACGTCCACCGGCGGGCCCGGCGGCTTTTCCCTTTTCCTGGCCAGCGGGGCGACGGTGAAGGTCCTCAACAGCACGATCAGCGGAAACACCAGCACCAACGGCAACGGCGGCGTCAGCAAAATCGGGAGCGGCGGGACGGTCGTCTTTGTGAACTCGACGATCAGCGGCAACAGCGGGGGCGCGGGCGGCGGCGGCGTCCAGGTCTCGGCCGGGACGCTCGTCCTCAGGAACGCGACCATCACCGGGAACACGACAACCGCCGACGACGGAGGCGGCGTGAACATCAGTACGGGCTCGGTGATGGACGTCGCCAACAGCTTGATCACTTTCAATACCGACACCGGAGGAGAAGCGCCGGACTGCAAGGTGACCACCTCGACGATCACGTCCCAGGGCTACAACCTCCTGCGAAGCGGATTAGGCGGCTGCGGTTCTTCCTTTAATCAGACCGGCGACATCATCGGCCTCGATCCCATCCTCGCCCCCCTGGCGGACAACGGCGGCCCCACCCTGACCCACAGGATCGCGGACGTAGCGAGCAATGCCTTCGACGGCGGCGATCCCGCCGGCTGCAAGGACGATAACGGAACCGTTTTAACGACCGACCAACGCGGGTTTCCCCGCACCGTCGGGGTTAGCTGCGACAAAGGCGCGTACGAGGTGGGGCTCTGCGGGGACGGGGTCCTCGATTTCACGGAAGCCTGCGACGACGGGGGCACGACTCCCGGCGACGGCTGCGACGCCACCTGCCACCTGGAATGCGGCGACGGCGTCATCGCAAGCGGCGAAGACTGCGACGACGGCAACAACGGGGCCGAGGACGGCTGCGACGGACTCTGCCACGTGGAGCCGGGCTGGGATTGCGGGTCCTCCGCCCCTTCCGTGTGCGTCACGACCTGCGGTGACGGGATTCCCGCCGGCGACGAGGAGTGCGACGACGGAAACTCGAGCAATACCGACGACTGCACGAACGCCTGCCTCGAAGCCACCTGCGGCGACGGGTTCACCCAGGCGGGTGCGGAAGAATGCGACGACGGCGGGGCCAACAGCGACACGACGCCCGACGACTGTCGCACCGACTGCGTCAATCCCTCCTGCGGCGACGGGGTGAAAGACTCGGGCGAGGACTGCGACGACGGCAACTCCAGCAACACCGACGCCTGCCTCAACACCTGCGACGCCGCCTCCTGCGGCGACGGATTCCTGCGGACCGGCGTCGAGGCGTGCGACGACGGCAACTCCGTCGACGACGACGCCTGCTCCAATAGTTGCCAAAACGCCGCATGCGGCGACGAAATCGTCCAGGCCGGCGAGGACTGCGACGACGGCGGCGAATCGATCGGCTGCGACGACGATTGCACGGCGGCCGCCTGCGGGGACGGCGTCCTGAACGAGGCGTCCGGCGAGGACTGCGACGACGGGAACACCGCCGACGGCGACGCGTGCCGAAGCGACTGCACGGTATCCGGGCCCGGAACGACGGGCGGCGCGACCACCGGCGGCGGCACGACGGGCGGTTCCGGCGACTCCGGCTCCGGAGGATGCGCCCTCATCATCGTCAACAACGACGACGACGCGGGGACCGGGTCGTTGCGCCAGGCGATCACGAAAGCCAACACGGATTCGGGTCCCGATGAGATCACCTTCGACGGCGTGACCGGGATCATCGAACTGGCGAGCGCCCTCCCGACCGTCACCGAGACGCTGACGATCACCGGCCCCGGACCGGGCCTTTTGACCGTCGACGGCAATGCGCATGGAACGGTTCTCCTGATCAACAGCCCGGCCGGCGATCAGACGCTGACGGTTTCGAGCCTGACGATCACCGGAGGCAGCGACAGCGGGCTTAAGAACTCCAAGAACGACACCCTGAACTTAAGCGACTGCGTCATCACCGGCAACGTCGGCGGCTTCGGCGGCGGGATCAACCCGATCGGAGGCGACGTGACGATCCGCGACTGCGCCATCCATCACAACGATTCGGGCGGCCACGGCGGCGGCCTGCGCGTCAACCCCTTCACGTCGTCGGCCGTCATCCGCGTGATCAACACGACCATCAGCGCAAACACCGCCAACGGTTTCGGCGGGGGCATCGAAGTCTCCAACGGAAGCGTCGTCCTCTCGAACGTCACGATGACGGGCAACCATGCCAACACCGACGGAGGAGGATTCGTCGTTCAAACCGGAAATTCCCTGACGCTCGCTAATTCGATCGTCGCCGGCAACACCGACGGGGGCTCGGACGCCCCGGACTGTTTCGGAACCGGGACGATCACCTCCGATGGATACAACTTCATCGGCGACGACACCAATTGCTCCTTCACGCCGGCAACCGGAGACCAGGTCGACAAGATCTTCGACGCGACCTTCACGCTCGCCCAGGTCCTCGACACGACCCTGGCCGACAACGGCGGATCCACGCCGACGCACGCCTTGGCGTCAGGGAGCCCCGCCATCGACGCGGGGAACCCGGCGGCCCCCGGCGGCGGAGGCGGAGCCTGCGAAACCAAAGACCAGCGCGGATTCAACCGCCCCATCGACGGAAACGGCGACGCGGCCGCCCGCTGCGACATCGGCGCCTTCGAGTTCGGCGCCGCCGCGCCCGCCTGCGGCGACGGCTTTCTCGACGACGCGGAGGAATGCGACGACGGCAACGACGTCGACGACGACGCGTGCCGAAACGACTGCACGGAACCCGCCGCCGGAACGACGGGAGGCACGACCGGAGGGACGGCGACGGGCGGTACCACCGCCGGCGGAACGACGGGAGGCTCCGGCGATTCGGGCGGGTGCTCGCTGATTCGATAATCCCCGTTGGAAAAAAAATAAAAAAGGCCCTGTACCGTACGGTACAGGGCCTTTTCGCTTCCCCCAAAACCTACGGTTACTTGCTCGCCGTAGGCGTCGGCAGGATGCGGATGGTTTGGACCATGCCCCGGAAAGCGGGCTCGTAGGTGGCGAAGTCCTTCGCCCCCGCCGTCAGCTCGACGTGGTAGGCGCGCTTCGTCCCGGAGCGCGGGAAGACGGCCTCTTGGTAGCGGGCGTCCTTCGCCTTATCCAGGCCGCTGACGAAGTAGACTTTCATGCCGCCGATCTCCTTGATCTCGATGGTGTTCACCGAGATGCCGCGGGCCGCGTAGTCCGTCTTCAGGTACTGTTGCAGCTGGGCGGGATCGCTGGTGGAGACCGTGTCGTCCACGCGCAGCCAGATGACGGGGTTTGCGCCCATCTTGCCCAACACCCACTTCACGGGGTTGGCTACCTGGTCGGTTTTTTGCGTGTCCCACTGGTCGCCCGGTTTGTCGCCGGCGATCTCGTCGTTGTAGATCCAGCTGTTGGTGCCCTTCCAACGCAACTCGCCGACCCCGGCGTACAGCCACGACGCCGTCAGGACGAAAATGGCCCCGAACGCCGCCGCCTTCCATGTCGCTTTGTTTTCCATCGTAGCCCTCCTTGTGGCTTCGTTTCCGCTGTCGTCAAGCCGGTTTGGAGATCTCTTTGACCACCTCGCCGGTCTTCTTATTGTTGTCGACCTTCGTTGCGATGTCCCCCTGCGCGATGATCCCGATCAGGCGACCCGAATCGTCGACGACGGGAATGCGTCTGACCTGCGCCTCCGCCATCGACTGCAGGGCGTCCTTCACGTCGTCGCCGGGATGGCAGACCACCGGATGGCGCGACATGATGTCGGCCACCGTCCTCGTCGATTCCATCGGCGCCGCCACCGCCTTTACGGCGACGTCGCGGTCGGTGACGATGCCGACCAGTATCTTCGTCTCGTGGTCGTCGATCACGGGCACCGAACCGACGTCCGCCAGCCTCATGATGGTCACCGCCTTTTCGATCTCGTCGCCCGGGAGACAGCACATGGGCATCGCCGTCATGACGTCTTCGCATTTGGGCATGGGTACACCCCTTTCTCCCTTGCCGTTCGAGGACAAGGTTATCGGAGGTCCCAGCGCGGCACTATGGGGGGAGACAGGGTTTTCGGGTGGGGGATTCCCCTAGGTTTAAGACGGGCGGGACGCCGGCAAATGCACGAGCTCGAAGGGAGAGGAACGGATGAGGTAGTCGGCCTCGGCGCGGCCGATGTGCCACTCCCCTTTCGGAATCGGCAACGAAGGCGGAAGGGAAAGACGCTTGCGGTAGGAGGCGAGCACCTTCGGATAGAAGTCCTTGAGGATCGGCGCCTCGTCCATCCAATGGCCGTTGGTCTTCATATAGATGAGGCGCGCCAGCGTCAGTATCGCCCCCGCGCCGCGAAAGGCGGTGCGGATGTTGCGGTCGAACTTGACGTCGCGGCAACAGTACATCGTCAACGCGCCGGCCTCGGGGGCCAGGGCGGCGATGGCCATCGCGTGCAGACGGCCGGACCAATCGCGCAGGAGAAAGACCAGGGGATCCATGTCGCCGACGTCGTTTAAGAACGCGAATTCGTCAAGGTAGCCGCGAGCGGCCGGAAAATCTCCCACGGCGCGAGCCTGCTCGTAGGTCGCCTTTTCGATGATGACGGGAAAGAGCCGTTCTTTGCGCCCCCGCGTCAGGAGGCCTTGGAGAGGTTGGAAGTCCGGGGCGACCAGCGGGCGAAAGCGAATCGCCTGATCCAGGGTCGCTCGGAGACGGTCTTCCACTCCGGAAATGTCGTCGAATCGCACCGCCGGCGGCTGAGACGCCCGGCCTCCCATCGCCGTTAAGGCCTGATAACCGGCTGAGAGGGTCGTCTCCAGCTCCCGGCCGAAATTGATTGGGTTTCCGGGGAGATAGCCCACGCTTTGAAGCTGATCGAGCTGCGAGAGCAACCTTAAATGGGAGATGCTGAGCTGGGAGGGGTCCAGGAACATGGGCCCCTTATCGGAAAAAATTTGTCCAAGTTGTGCATCTGGTGAGTGTACGTGGACTTCAGTCAACAGATCTTGGCGTAAGTGCTCGCAACCTTGGGGGTTTTGGGGCGATAAGGGCGGGATGTCTTCGGCGATACTCCCTTTTTCTTCCGGCCTTTCCCCTGTCCTGCCGGCGTGCTTTCCGACGCCCGCTTCCGCGGCCCTTCAGGATATCGAAAGAACCGTTGCGGATACGCGGCTGCGTCCCCTTCTCGACGGGCTTCCTCCGTTCCTGGGCGACGACGACGCCACGCTCCGCCGAGTCGCCAACCTGATCGCACCGGTGGATTCCCGGGGCACGCGGGGATCCTACGCCGGCTGGATCACGCGGGAGACGTTCCGCGAGGCGGCGAAGACGGAGAACCCGCAGGCGTTGGCGTCCCTCCTGCTCTTCTTTCAACGGGGCGGAGCCCTGCGCGATTTGGAATCGCGCGCGGCGCCGTTGTTGCGGGGCCGTCGCCTCCCGAGCGCCTCTGCCGCGCCCGGAGCCCTGGATTGGATGCGGAGTCCTTTGCGGGAATGGAGGCAGGCCCGCGCGGACGCGGTGCTGCGCGGTCCCGATGTTTCCGTCGTGTTCTCGAAGATCTCCGAGGTCGAGGATTTCCGGTTCCGCCTGCGCCCCGACCCGGAGACCGGCGAGCTCTTCGAGGGGCAAAAATACGCCTACTTAAGAGATCCGCAGTCCCAAGAATTGATCGATACGATCGAGGAGGAAGCCCCTTTTCTGACGGGCGACGAGGACGCGCGGCTGGAGGTTTACAAAGACTCCCTCGATAGGATCCGCGACGCCTTGCGGGAGGCCGGCCCCGACTCCTGGCGCGACAATTTTAAAGAAGCCCATGTAATCGGCGCCTTGAGTGCGTTGGGCGACGCGGAGTCGGCAGCCGTCGCGGCCCGGATCGATACGTCCTACGGTTTGAAGCTCTTGAGGAACGGCGATTACGAAGCCGCCGTCGCCGCGCGCGTCCAAAAAGAAAACCGGCCGCCCGTCGACACGTCCCGTCAGGACGCCATCTATTTCCCAAAGCATTTCCGAGGCGGTCCGCCGACGGTCTACGCGCGGTCCTACCCGCTGACGATTCCCTGGGACCTAGACGCCGCCGAACGCCTCTTCGAAGTGGCGGCCCATGTCATACATGAAGACCGCCACCATCGCGATCAGGAGACCCTGCCCGCCGTTTTCACGGAGGAAGATCACTTCGCCTTCGAACTGCGCGGGAACGGGGATGAGATCCTGTGGCGCGCGCGAAAGGGGGATTACCGTTTCCTCAAACCCCTGACCCGCGAGTCGCTGCTGGGATTCGGGATGGCCTATCGGGATCGTTACGAGGCCTGTTACCCCCCGGCGCTTATTTCGACCCGACCACCTGCACCATGAAGCCGATGCCTTCGGACTCCGCCTTAAAGTGGTCCACTGTTTTGCCGCGGTAGTCGACGACGGAACCGTCGGACTTCAGGGTGTAGTATTCGATAGTCCCCGAGAGCGCGTTGGCATCTCCCGAGTAAAGCCCCTTGTAGGTCAGCGGCGTTCCGTTTCCGTAGAGATCCGTGAACGCCTTGTTGTAGGCGGCCTGGGTCAGGACGACGTCTTTGCCCCCGGCGTTCTCCAGCATCTTCGACCGGACCCGCGCTTCCTGGATCAGGGCGCCCTGGATCTCGACGTTGGTGGGAACGCGTCCGCCCTGGCTCAACCGGCCAACGACGTCTCCGAGGAATTTTTCGGAGAACATCTCCGAGAGGCGGCCGCAGATGATGACGTCGCCCGTGTCTAGGGGCTTGTCCGGCGAGGAAACGTACCCGCTGGCCTTGAAGATCGCCTCGTTGGTGTTGGACGGATGGAAGACCCAGGCCTCCAGGCCGGTGTCGTTCATCTTGCTGGTGTCCGGACCGCTGGCGATGAAGCGCGGGTCGAACTTCGTGGCGTCGTCTGCGTTGGGCTTCAGCTCCACGGCCATGACGTCGATCTTCGGCATCAACGTCGGTATGGCCACGAACATCTGCGCTTGGGGGCGCGCTCCGTTGACGATGTCCTCCACCTTCATGCCCGCCTCAACGGAGTTCCCGATGGCCGTATCCACCTCCGAGACCGCCCCCAGTTGCGCGGCGGTCTTGCCCTTCCCCTGAACGAGGAAGGTCACGGTGCCGCTGTCGCCTGTTTGGACGGTCCGGAAGGCGGCGTCGTTCTTGGCAGTGTTCGATCCCGAAACCCGGAAGATGCCGGTCGCGCGCTCGCCGAAATAGGGGCGCTCGGTGACGTATTCGGAGGACTTCGCCGAGGGCGGGGTCATATCCTTGAACGAATAGGTGCGATCGCCGATGGTGATTTCCGCCGTAGGACCCAGGACCTGGAATTTCTTTCCGGAGACGTCCCGGCCGTTCACGAAGACCGGTGTGGAGCTCTTGCGACCGTTGTTTTCAGGACCGTTGATCAGAACGAATGAGCCGCCGCCCGGGGCGTCCGGACGGTACTTCACGACGACGTCGTGCGAGGGGCCCAAGGTCTTGGGCAGTCCGCCCTGCTTCATCTCCAGCGGCTCCGGCGCGCGGTTGAAGCGTCCGTTGAAGGCCATGCCCATCGCGACCGTCGAACCGAGGACGGCGACGCCCGTCAGCAGGCCCGCGCCCAGAGGGGAAAGCCCCCACGACGACAGCTGCTCGAAGAGTCCCATGGCTCCCATGGCGGGACCGGCGACGGCAAAGGAGGACGTCGCGGACGGCTGGGTCTTGGCCGGCGCCTCGGCGGAGGTCACCGTCACTGGAAGATCTTCCCAACCCTTGTCCTTGATGGCCTTTTCGATCTCGTTTTTTTGCGCCTCGTCGGTGGTGCGGACCTCGACCACGATCAACTCCTTGGGGTCGAGCTTCGCGAGGCTTCCGGCGGGATCGTTGGCGTCCAAGTTCAACTCGTCCAAGGACTTCACGCGCACGCGGAAGTCGATGGGCTTCTCTTTGCCGGCCTGGAGCTGGCGGCTGGTCAGTTCGAAGGTCAGCGGCTCCACGACAGCCTCGGCCCGACCGACGCTTTCATCGAAGGCCTTATTCAATTGATAGTAATCGGAAGACGTCAGCTTCGTGAGAGACTTGGCCAATTCTTTG
>DASUFF010000177.1:0-3638 GCA_036274695.1 bacterium
TGATCGCCGAAGACGAACCCAAGGTCCGCGACTTCGTGAAGAAGGCGGTGCAAGAGGCCGGCATGGTGGCGGACGACGTCTCCAGCGTGGACGAGCTTTTGACCGCCGTGCGCACCAACGACTACGAAGCCCTGGTCTTGGACCGCCTGTTGAAAGGCGGGGACTCGCTGGAGCGCCTGCCGCAGATCCGCCATCTGAGGCCGCAAATGAAGGTGCTGGTCTTGAGCGCCCTGTCCGAAGTGGAGGACAAGGTGAAGGGTTTGACCGGCGGCGCCGACGATTATTTGGGAAAACCGTTCCACGTCTCGGAATTGATCGCGCGGCTGAGGTCGCTCGCACGCCGCTCCGACACGGAATCGCGCGGGGCCAAGGACACCACGCTCGCCTACGACGACCTGAAGATCGACCTGGAGACCCAGCGCGTCTTCCGCGCCGAAAAGCGGATCGAACTATCGGGCAAGGAATTTCGCCTCCTGTGCACCCTGACCCGGCATCCCGGCAAGGTCTTTTCGAAGATGGATCTCCTGGATCAGGTCTGGGACATGAACCATTTCCCGGAAAGCAACGTCGTCGAGGTCACCATCGCGGGCTTGAGGGGCAAGGTCGACAAGGGGTTCAAACCTCTCATTCACAACCGGCGCGGCGTGGGTTATTGGCTCGGAGAGCCTTGAAATCAACATTCCAAAGCCGAATCGCCCGGGCGATGTGGATCATGACGGCCGCGAGCACCATCGCCGCCGTCGTTTTGACCGGCGCCCTTTTGATCCGGAGCCACCGAGATTCCGTCCGCCGCCAGCTCGAGGCCACGGCCTCCGCCCTGATTTCCTTGGGCATCTCCGACTTCGAGGATCTCGAAAATTTCGACGGCTTGAGCCGCTTCATCGAAGGAGCCCTTCAAATGGAGCGCGTGGACAAGATCATCCGCATCTACACCAGCAACGGAAGGCTCGCCTTCTCCACGGCGCGCCTTCAATACGACAAGCTGCCGTCGGTGCTGCCCAAGCTCACGCCGACGCCCTACTTTCTGGAGGTCGAGGGCAAGCGGCAAGACTACGAGAGCCTGGTCATTCCTTACGTCACCTTCGGCCAGCGCAAGCCCTTCTATCTGCAGATCGCCATACCCCTGCCCTCCTACGCCGAGATCTTCGAGCATCTTTGGTGGCAAAGCCTTCTTTTGCTGGGCCTTCTGATGGGGCTCGCCTTCTACCTGGCCCGCCGCCTTTCCGCCCGACTGATCCGGCCGGTGGATTTCATCGCCGCCCACCTGGAAGGCATGGACCCGACGCGGGTGGAGGACTGGAGCCCCTTGAACCTCAAGGACGCCGGTCCGTATCTCGAAGCCATCGTCCGCCGGATCAACGCGCTCAGCGACCGCACGCGCGCCGCCGTCCTCCAGATCCGCAAGATGGGGCGCTACGTCGCCCACGAACTCCGCACGCCGCTCACCATCCTGCAGGGAGAGGCCGAAACGGCGCTCGCCCGGACGCAGGCGACGAAGACGGACTACGAAACCGTCCTCAAAAGCTCGTTGGAGGAGATCCAGCGCATGTCGGAGATCGTCGCCAGCGTTCTTCAGGTGGGCGAATGGGAGAGATCGGAGGTCCGTCCCGATCCGGTGGTCTGCGATCTTTCCGGCTGGATCCGCGAGAACGATCCCCGCTGGGAGAAGACCCTGGGCAAGCCTTTGGACGTCACGCTGCCTGCCGAAAGCCCCCAAGTCCGGATGGATCCGCGGCTCACGAACCATTTGATCGACAACCTGATCCGCAACGTCCGCAAGCACGCCCCGGAGAGCCCCTGCCGACTCAGGGTCTCCGGCGATCCGTCGCGCGCGACGCTGACCATCTCGGACGACGGCCCGGGCTTGCCGGAAGAAATCCTAAACGCCTTGAACCGCGATGAGCCCGTCTTGGACGTCGCAGGCGTGGGACTCAACCTCTGCCAGAAGATCGCCAAGATCGGCGGAATGAAGCTCCGCTTCGCCAACCGCCCCGGCCGGGGGCTCGACGCGGAAATCCTGTTCCCTTCCTCCCGCTGATCCTTTAAAAACGATTCCCTTATGCCCTTCTTCTGGATCGATTTGGAAATGACCGGTTTGGACGACGTCAAGGACGTCATCTTGGAGGTCGCCGCCGCCATCACCGACCTGGATTTCAACATCCTGGAAGAGTTCGACCGCGTCGTCCGCCAACCTCAAGAGGCGTTGGACCGCATGGACGACTGGTGCAAGAAGACGCACGGGGCGAGCGGCTTGACCGAGAAGGTCAAGACGGTCGGCGAGCCGCTGGAAAAAGTGGAAGGCGAACTGATCGCCCTCCTCGACCGGCATTTCCCAAAAAAGGAAGACAAGGTGGTCTTGGCGGGCAACTCCGTCGGCAACGACCGCCGGTTCATCGACCGTTACCTGCCCGCCTTCGCCAAGCGCCTGCATTACCGGCTGATCGACGTCAGCTCGTTCAAGGAAGTTTTCCGCCAGAAGTACGGCGTGAAGTATGAGAAGAAGAACAAGCACCGGGCCTTGGACGACATCCACGAATCCATCGCCGAACTGAAGGCCTATTTAAGCCATATCCAAATCAAATAAGGAGCCCTTATGCCCACTTCCCCCCTCGATAAAAAAGTGATCGAAACCATGAACCAGATTTTGGAGCGCGAGCTGGCGGGCGTGGTCCGCTACACCCATTATTCCCTCATGATCTACGGCTACAACCGCATCCCCATCGTGTCGTGGTTCCGCGACCAGGCCAAAGAGGCCCTGACCCATGCCGAAAAGGCCGGAGAGCTCCTGACGACCTACGGGGACCACCCCTCCCTGAAGATCGGGCCCCTGCTGGAGACCCACAAGCACGACATCGACTCGATCCTGAAAGAGTCCCTGGAGGCCGAGCGCGAGGCCCTCGAACTCTACAAAAGCCTTTTAAACCAAGTGGAAGGCAAGCACCTGGTGCTGGAAGAGTATGCCCGGAACATGATCGTGGCCGAGGAGGCGCACGCCGCCGAGGTCGAGAAGATGCTCCGGAAGCCGGCCAATACGAAGTGAGGTGGCCGCACCCCATTTCCTGAAAAAGTCGGGGAAATGTTGCAAATTGAGGGTTGACCGGAACGTGAGATTGAGTATGAGATTTTCCTCATCATGGCCGACAATCCCACACGGTCATTGCTCCGATCGCTGCCCGCCTCCTGGCAGCTCATTCCCCTCCGCGAGTTCCCCCATCTCTATGCGCTGAAGAATCAAAGCGGGGAAGTGATCGCCACCGTCCATTCCGAGCACGCCGAGGAGTTC
Source organism: bacterium (assembly GCA_036274695.1). Taxonomy (GTDB): domain Bacteria; phylum UBA10199; class UBA10199; order JACPAL01; genus DASUFF01. Next base: position 3,284 of record DASUFF010000177.1, read on the forward strand.
CAGGCCCTGCCCGAGCTGTTGGCGGCGAGCCAGGAATTGCGGTCTGCGGCCGAAGAGCTCTTGGATCGTCTGCGCGGCCAACATACCCAATGGGGGCCGCAAAGCACCTTGGGACGCTTTGAAAAAGCGCTGGCCCTGTTCCGTCCCGCGAAGGGCAGTTCCTAGCTTCCATTCGTTAATTCAGGCTGACACCCATCAGGCGACCGATTAAATAAGTCACTCCTCCGGCCGCACTGCCGATTCCCAACATGCGTAGGCCTCCCCAAAGCGCGTTTTTGCCGGTAAAGAGCGTCAGCGAGGCCCCGATGACAAAGAGGGCCGCCGCCGTCAATCCGATGGACCCCAGAAGGGCCCT
>DASUFF010000178.1:0-2863 GCA_036274695.1 bacterium
GCTCGCGATGATCAAGACCCTCGAGGTCTTCAATTTCCAGAACCCGTCCAACAAGAATTACCTGAACCTGCTGGCGCGTTCCTATGCGACGTACGCCTTCGGCTTCTTCGAGACGCGCATGGTGCAGTACCAGTTCAGCGACCCCGACAAGTACAACCTGTATGTGGATCGGGCGAAGGGCTTTTACAAAAAGGGCAAGGCCTACGGCATGGACCTCCTGCGCCGCAAGGACGAGGGGCTCGTGAAGGCCATGTCCAAGAACCTCGATCAGGTGCGCAAGAAAATCCACGGTTACGAGAGGCACGACATCGAGCCGGTCTTTTGGACGGCGTTCAACTGGGGCAGCTACATCAACCTGTCCAAGGACGACATCACCGTGGTGGCCGACCTGCCGATCGTCGAAGCCCTCATGGCGCGCATCGTGGAGATCCAGCCGGGCTTCTATTTCGGCGCCCCGTACATGTTCTACGGCGTCTACTACGCCAGCCGTCCCGCGATGCTGGGCGGCAATCCCAAGGCGGCCCTGGAGAATTTCGAAAAGGCCGCCCAGGTGACGCAGGGCCGGAATCTGATGGTCTACGCTCTGGAGGCGCAATTCTTGGCCGTTCAAACGATGGACCGCGGCCTCTTCGATGAAATGTTATCCAAGATCAACTCCGGCAACATCGAGGCCCTTCCGGAGCAGCGTTTGGCCGGCGCCCTCGCGAAACAGCGCGCCAAGTACCTCCAGGATAACGCGTCGCATTATTTCAATTAACTTTTTCTCATTTTCGTCAAAAAAATCCTCAATTCGGCAAGAACCGCTTTACAGGTTCGGCGTGTCCTATGGTAAACACTCCAACCTTCAAGGGAGGAATTTCACTATGCGTAGACAGAACGGTCTGAAAATCGCGGCACTGGCGGCGGCTTTTTGCGCGGCGGCATTTGCCTCGCAATCCGCAAGCGCGGAGCCGAAGGAAATCAAGTGCGCCACGATCGCCCCGGCGGGATCCGCGTGGGACAAGATCTTCACGGCGATGAACAACGAGCTCAAGTCCAAGACGGGCGGCCAGGTCGCCTTCAAGATTTATTCCGGCGGCGTGCAGGGCGACGAGACGGCCGTCGTGCAGAAGATCCGCAGCGGCCAGTTGGGTTGCGGCGGTCTGACGGGATTCGGCCTGGGCAAGATCGCCCCGGCGGTGCGCGTCCTCGAAGTCCCGTTCCTCTTCAAGAGCGCGGGCGAGATCGATTCCAAGACCTCTTCCGTCACGCCGAAGCTGGAAGCGGCGCTCAAGGCCGGCAATCCTCCCGTGGAGCTGTTGGGATGGGCCGAGGCGGGCTTCGTCTACATCATGTCCAACAAGCCCATCAAGAAGCTGGATGACCTGAAGGGCGTGAAGATGTGGCAGTGGGAAGGCGACCCCGTCGCCGAGGCCATGTACAGCGCCATGGGAGTGACGCCCGTGCAATTGAGCATCGCGGACGTTTTGACGTCGCTGCAGACCGGCATGATCGAGGGCGTGTACGCGCCTCCGATGGGCGCCGTCGCCCTCCAGTGGGCCTCGAAGGTCAAGTACATCACCAATCTCCCGATCGTGAACTCGATCGGCGCGCTGGTGGTGGCCAAGTCCGAATTCGACAAGTTGACGCCGGACCAGCAGAAGACGCTGAAGGAAGTCGGACAGAAGTATTGCCGCCAGATCGTCGAGCAGACCCGCCGGGACAACGACGCCGCCTTGGCCTCGCTCGAGAAGCTGGGCCTTCAGAAGGTGGAAGTCGCCGACGCCGACAAGCAGGCGATGATGGCCATCTCCAAGCAGGTCGGCCAGTCGCTCGTGGGCAAGCTGTATTCCGCGGATCTATTGGCGGCCGTTCAGCAGTAGGCTTCTTTGCAGAAAACTATTTCGTTCGGGTAAAACCCGTGCTAAAGCCCCGTCTCCCTCGCCTTGGGAGGCGGGGCTTTTTGACATCATGAAGCTCCTGCTGAAACTCAATGACGCCGTCGGCAAGGTCGAGGCTTTCTTCCTCTGCCTTTTCCTTTTCTCCATGATCGTGCTCGCCTTCCTGCAGGTCGTGATGAGGGACGTCTTCAACGCCGGCCTTCCCTGGGCGGATACGGTCGTCCGGACGCTGGTCCTGTGGGTGGGACTGCTGGGCGCCGCGCTTGCCACCAAACTCGATCAAAACCTGACTTTGGAAGTCCTGACCAAGTACATGCCGGAAAGGGCGCGCCATGCCGCGTCCGCGGTGGTCAAGGCCTTCGCCATCGTCGTTTGCTTTTTCCTCCTGCAGGCGACCTTTAAGTTTTTGGCCAACGAGCGGTCCACGGGCGAAAAATTCCTTCATCTTTTTCCGTCCTGGTATTCGCTCTCCATCATCGAAATCGCCTTCGTATTGATCCCTTTTCATCTGCTGGTCAGCATCGTCAAGGACGTCGGCTATTTTCTAAAGGGGAAAACGAAATGACCACGCTCGCCGTCATCGGCATCATTTTGATGGCGACCCTCGGAGCCCCTCTCTTTTCCATTTTCGGGGCCGCGGCGCTGTTCGGATTTCATACATCGGGAGTCAATACCGAGGCCGTCATCATCCAGATGACGCAACTGGTTTCCGCTCCGGCCCTGGTAGCCATCCCGCTCTTTACGTTCGCCGGCTACATGATGGCGGAGAGCAAAACGCCGGAGCGGCTCGTCGCCGTTTCCCAGGCGTTGTTCGGCTGGATGCCCGGCGGACTGGCCATCGTGACGCTCATCGCGTGCGCCTTCTTCACGGCCTTCACGGGCGCTTCCGGGGTCACGATCATCGCTTTGGGAGGCCTGCTCTATCCCATTCTTAAGAAGAGAGGCTACAGCGAGGGGTTCTCCCTCGGCATCGTAACGTGCTG
>DASUFF010000179.1:0-16401 GCA_036274695.1 bacterium
TCCTAAACCAAGGCTTCGATGTCGTTGTGGCCGAGGACGAGCGAGAACTCATCAGCCTTTGTTTCGACTTCCAGGACGAATTGAACGTCATCCTCTTTGATTCGGCCCGCCTGGGGATCAACAAGTGCCTCCAGGACGGACTGGAGTACTCTCTGAAATACGCCGGTATCTCCCACGTCGCCCTGGTCGAATGGAACATGAATGACTGGATAAAGCGTCATCCTCGGCATTCAAGAGAGACAGGAAATGTGCGAGAGCTAAACGAGGCAAAGTAATTTTCTTGCGAAACTGACAATTTGATTCATAGTTGGGGTCGAATTCTTTGCAGTTCATCGCACAATTGTTGTCTTGTTCGGGGCGTAGCTCAGCCTGGTAGAGCACCTGGTTTGGGACCAGGGGGTCGTAGGTTCAAATCCTATCGCCCCGACATCCATCATCGATCCAAAGAAAAAACCCAGACTCCCAAGGCTTATCCCCGAGAGTCTGGGTTTTCCATTTCGTGTCAGTCTGATCAGAGTTTTTATTCCACTCCTATTCCACGGAGGAGGTGGCTTTGAGCCCATAATGACCTCATAATGATATCCGAAACCGATCGGTGATCATTCAAGGGGCCGTTATGTATTTTGTGCTATTCCATTGATTTCAAGCACTTGCATCAATTATATCTCGATCTGTAGCAAGCGTCGGGGAACGGCCCCAGTTGGTAGAACACACGCTTTGGGAGCAGGGGGTTGCAGGTTCAAATCCTGTCTCCCCGACAACAAAGGGGAACCTGCAAGCGTTGCAGGTCAGCGAAGCAGCACCGACGGAGTCGGTGTCAAATCCTGTCTCCCCGACACTATGAAGGAGAAAATTCCATGTCCAAAACCGTCAAAGTCGCGCCCGTCTCCGAGATCACGCCCAAGACGCCCAAGATCATCGAGGTCGACGGCGCCCAGATCGCCGTCTTCAACGTGAACGGCGAGTTCTGCGCCATCAACAACGTCTGCCCGCATCGCGGCGGGCCGCTCGGCGAGGGCGACCTGGAAGGCACGCTGGTGACCTGCCCCTGGCACGGCTGGCAGTTCGATGTGAAGACGGGCCAAAGCCCGGTCAATCCCGCCGCCGCCGTGAAGACCTTCGCCTGCAAGGTGGAAGGATCGGATGTCTGCGTCGAGGTGTAGGGGCGATTCATGAATCGCCCCTACAGGTCTTAAATGGATTTCATTCTTTTGGGAGGCGGCTGCTTTGGCTCCTTCTACGCGCGGCAACTCCTGCGCGGGGCCGACCGCCTCGGGGTCGGCACGATCCACGTCGTCGACAAGGACCCCGAGTGCCGGGTCCGGAGCGATTTCGGCGACGCCGCGCGCATCGCCTATCACATCCAAGACTGGAAGGATTTCCTGATCCCGTATTTCGAAACCTGCATCGCGCGTCGCGAAGCGGGGGAGACGGTGACCGATCAGTACGTCCCGCCCACCTTCGCCCCGCATATCTTGATGGAGCTTTTCATCGAGGAAGCGGCGCGCGAGATCCCCTCGCTCCGCTTCGAAAGACGGCCGTTCGAGGCCGAGGTCGGCACGCCCGTCGACATGTTGTTGCCCGCGGGGACGCGGGCCTTGAGCTTCGCGACGTGGACCTGCCCCGCCTCCTGCATCGAGCCGCCCACCTGTCCGCACACGCGGGGGCCGAAGGATTGGGACATCAAGACGCATCTGACGAAAACGGCGAAGGCCGGTTCGCTGCATATCTTTCAATGCCGCCATTACGCGATGGGCGTCGGAACGATTCCGGTGAGCGCCATCGTGGAGGAATTTTTGAAATTCCGGGACGTCGTGCGCGCGCCGGGGACGCACCGGGCGGCGATGGCCTCCGTGTCCTCGTGCCACGGCTTGATCGGTCTCGTGGAGGTCTCCCATGCCCCCGTCTAAGTGCGCCGTCTGCCTGACAACCGTTGCAAAGAGGCGGGACGCCGAAAGGATCGCCGCCCATCTGGTGAAACGGCGCCTGGCCGCCTGCGTCCAGATCGTTCCTGGTTTGACCTCTCACTACCGTTGGAAGGGAAAGGTCTGCCGGGATGCGGAGTTTCTCCTGGTGATGAAGACGAAGTCTTCGAAGACGAAGATCTTGGAGAGGGAAGTGGCGAAGATCCATCCCTATGAATTGCCGGAATTCGTGGTCTTGCCCCTCAAGGCCGGTTCGGCGGCCTATCTGGCGTGGATTAAGGAAAACACCTAAAGGATCAGGTTACGGGCCGTCAGGACGATTACGATCAAACCTAAAACCAGAACGATGCCGTTGTTGATCACCGACCAGCGGTGGATCCGGTCGAAGACTTCCTTCAAGTGCACCAGCTCCGTCTGGCTCTGAGTCGTCTGCATCTCTTCTTTCAAGGCCCGCGCCTTCGGGTGCGTGATCAGGCTGTTGGTGACGGTCATGAAGGTCATGAAGGCGATGATCAGCATCTTGGCCCAGGACCAGCTCCCGGTCTTGAACCCCGCAATCGCGAGACAGGCGAAGGCCACCAGCCCCGACACGTACCCCAACGGGTAATATTTCGGAAAAATGGACGATACGGCCTTGCCGGCGAACTCCGGAGGAAGGTTGTGGAAGATCGAAGGGGCCGCGATGAACGAGAAAAAGGCGATGCCGCCGATCCACACGACGAGGGCAACTACATAAAGCGTATTAATAAGGAGCATCGAAATCGTTTATACAGGAATCTTCGGTGGTTGTGCTTCTTTTTTCAGGGGCGTAAAATTCGAGTTCAATGAAGGACCCCAAGAAAGTCATGATCGTGGACGACGAAGAGGACGTCGCGCACCTGGCGGCGCGGCGCATCCGGTCTTGGGGGCACGAGGTCGTCTGTCTTTACGACGGGGGTTCCGTTCTCGATGCGGTTCAAAAGGAACGTCCCTCCCTCATCCTGTTGGACATGCGTCTGCCGGACGTCTCCGGGGCGGACGTCTATCGGATCCTCCGCGGGGAGAAATCCCTGGAAGACATTCCGATTGTTTTTTTCTCGGCCCACAGCTCCCAGCAGGATTATTGCTTGAACGAACTCGGGGCCGAAGGATTCATCAGCAAACCCTACGACCCCGAAGAGTTCCGGGACATCCTTTCGAGGCTCCTGGGAAAAGGAGACTGACATGGCCACCAAAAAGCAAATCCTCGTCGTCGAGGACGACCGCGACCTCCAGGTCCTTCTCAAGAAAAAGCTGCAGGCGGACGGCTACTCGTGCATTCCGGCGCTGAACGTCGAGAGCGCCTTGAAGGCGCTTCGGCAGGAGCACCCAAGCCTGGTCATTTTGGATCTGGGCCTGCCGGACGCGAGCGGAACGGCTTTTTTGAGAAGCGCGAAGGAGTGGCTGGCGCCCGGCGAGAAGCTGCCTCCGGTGATCGTCTTGAGCGGCTACGACGACAAGGAGATCGTCGACTACGCCATCGGCGAGGGGGCCCAGTGCTTCCTGGCCAAGCCCCTCGACGCGGAATTGCTCCTGACGACGGTCAACGATTGTCTCTCAGCGTGACGGTCTTCATCCTCTCGGGCAGCGAATCGGGAAAAACGACGGTGAGTCGGGTCCCTTCGCCGGGCGCGCTGTCGACGTCGATCCGCCCGCGATGGTGGCCGACGACGAGCCGGCAGACCGACAGCCCGATCCCCGTGCCGCGCGGCTGACTCCTTCCCGAGGCGTGCCCGAACATCTCGAAGATCCTCTCCTGATCCTCCTCCGGGATTCCGATGCCCGTATCCTCCACGGAGATCAGGACCTGCCGGTCGGAACGGCGCAGGTGCAGGGAGATCGTTCCGCCCGCGTCTGTGAACTTGATCGCGTTGTCGAGGAGGTTGATCAGGACCTGCTTGATCTTGTCCGAGTCGCAGACGGCCAGAAAGGGCGCGTCCGGGAACTCGCGCAGGAAATCGAGGCCCTTGTTCTGCACGGCCGGCTTCATCAGATCGTAGATCTCCCGGAGGATCTGGGTGACGTCGGTCTTCTCGAAGACCATCTCCAGTTTTCCCGATTCCAGCTTCGAGTAGTCCAGCACGTTGTTGATGAGACGGGTCAAGCGGTTGACGTTGTTCTTGGCGATGTCCAGCGTCTCCCTCTGGGCGTCGGTGACGGGCCCGTCGATGCCGTCCAGCACCACCTCGATGCCCGCCTTGATCGAGCTCAACGGCGTCCTGAGCTCGTGGGACACCATCGAGGCGAAATCCGATTTGACCGATTCGCTCCGCTTCCTTTCGGCGATCGTCGCCGCCAGCACCAGGGTGGTCGGGATCACCGACGTCATGAAGAGCTGCAGGGACAGCAGGCCTTCGTAAGGCGTTCCGCCGGCGAAGGGGCCGAGTCCGTGGGCGGTGCCCCAAACCGCGCCGATGGAGACGACCACGTTCGCCGTCGCGGCGCCTTTCTGGCCGAAACGGATGGCCGCCCAAATCAGGAGGGGAAAGAGCATGTAGGGATGAAAGAAGTGGGCCTGTACGACGAGGATCAGGAGCAGGAAGAGGGCGGCGGCCTCCAACCGTTTTAACGACGACGAACGGCCCTCGATCGGCCGGGAAGGCGGGCGGCTCCAGGCCAGGAGGAAGGGCGCCACGACTAAGACCCCCAGCATGTCGCCGATCCACCATTCCAGCCAAAGCGAGCCGAAGGACGGCCACGCGGCGCTTCCTCCGAGACAAAGGCTGACGACGCCGACGGTGGCGGCGACGGCGGTGCCGGCGACTCCTCCGAGGACGATCAGGCTTAAGCCGTCGCGCAACCGCTCCATGCCGTTCTGGAAACCGGCGAGGCGACGGAGAAGGAAGGCGCCGAGAATGGCTTCGAGCGTGTTGCCGGCCGCTATGCCCAGGGCCACCGGCCAGCCGACGTCGGTGGCGGCGTTGACGAGGAGCGCTCCCAGGAAGACGCCGGGCCACAGGCCGTAGCCGCCGATGAGGAGAGAGGCCAGGGCGAGTCCCGCGGCCGGCCAAACGAAGGAGACGTTGGCGTGCAGGGCCGACAGAGAAAGCCCGAAGCGCCCCGCGGCGAAATAAACGCCGGCGACGACGGGTATCCACGCGAACGTCTTCCAAAAGGGGCGGGACACAGGAGGCATAACTGGCGGAAAGCCTACCACAACTTAAAGGCCCGAACGACGCGCGATTTGACTTTGACCGGCCCCTGTCCTACTCCTCGGGGCCGATCCCAACTATGCGCCTCATCGCCCTCGTCTTGTCCACGCTCTCGCTGATTTCCCTGGGCCTGACCATGCGCGCCGGTCTCCTGGCCGCGCATGGGGAACAGCTGTTCTACATGTCCCATCTCTACTGGGCCTTCGGCAGCGTCGGACTGGTCGCGCTCACGCTCTGCCTCTGCCTGATGTTCATTTATAAGATGCACGGGATCATGCACGATTTGGTGCGGCAGCTGGATGCGGTAACGCCCCCCAAGGAGGGGGAGTTATGAGCCATGTCTTAAGCTGGCTGCACGTTACCGGCGTCGCCGTGAGCTTGGGGACCGGGCTCTTTCTCGTGTTCGTGTTTTTCCCGGCCCTTAAAATCATCGAGGACCGCCAGCAGCGCATGAAGCTGTTGGCGGCGGCCATCCAGTATTTTCATCCGATCTTCCTTTTGGGCATCTGCACCGTCTTCATGACCGGTGCCATCCGCCTGACGGACTTGAAGATCGACTTCGGGCAGCTTTACTATTCGTCGCTCGGCCACGTTCTCCTCTGGAAATTCGGCCTCACGACGCTCATCTTCCTGATCGCCGGCGGACAGTGCTTCGGGATGGGGCTTAAGCTCCAGCGCATGGCCAACGGCGTGATCGAGGGCACGATCGAGCGCCAGGAGCGCCTTGCGAACGCCATTAAGAAGATGGCGACGTACAACCTGATTGCCCTCGCCGTGACCATCTATTTCGGGCTAAAATTGCTCCCGATCGTTTACGGACAACATTAAAATCCGGAGGTTCTTCGTGAAAAGGTCGATCATCGGCTTCGCCGTCGCTGCGGGCTTTTTGACCTTGAGCTGGGGAGGTTCGTCGGGTTGCGGCAGCGGAGCCCAGTGCGGGGACGGGGTCTTGGGCGGCAGCGAAGTTTGCGACGGCGGCGCCCTGAACGGACAGACCTGCGAATCGCAGGGCTTCTCTTCCGAGGGCGACTTGGCTTGCGCCTCCGACTGCAAGAGTTTCGACACTTCGGGTTGTGTGGAGGCGGGCACCGTCTCGGCCCTGGCGTCCGTCTCGGGCGACGGGGACGACTTCGTAACCGTGAGTTCCGATTCCGCCGGTAACCGCTACGGCGCGATCTATTCCGACAGCACGACGGTGACGGCGGGAGGACTCTCCTTGCCGACGATCGCGCCCGTGGTTCGCCGCGGTTCCTTGGCCCGGTTCGGCGACGACGGCAAGGCCGCCTGGTTGAAGCCCTTCCAGGGCAACGGAACCTCGGATGACAACGGGGTCTCGCTGATCTTCGACGCCGCGGGCCGTATCGTCTTCTCAGGCGATTACCGTGGGACTCAGGCGATGTTACCTGACCGGACGATCACGAACGTGGACGTCACGGGGGCAACCTCCGACACCTACGCGGGGCGGCTGGAACCCGACGCGACCGTCGATTGGCTGGCCACGTTCAACAGCAATCTGCTCGATCAGGCCTTCGCGCAGTTCGATCCCTCGGGGAACCTCTACGCGACCGGGCAATTCGCGGGTGCGACGGTCAGCGCGAACGGAGAAACCGTTACCAACTCCGGCTTTCCGGGCTCCTTCGACAAGTTCATTCAAAAGATCGACCCGGTCACCGGCGCTCCTCTATGGACCGTCCACTTCGGGAGCGACGCGGATGACGACCTCTTCCCGACGTTCGATTCCGCCGGCAATGTTTTCGTGTCCGGCGGCTTCAGCGGTTTCGAATTGTTCGTCGACGGGGTGAGCAAGCTCACCAACGCCTCGCCGGGATCGACCGACGCCTTCGTGGGGCGCCTGGATCCGGACACGGGCAATCTGCTGTGGATCACGGGTTTCTCCAGCGCCGATTTCGACTTTGCGAGGATCCTGCCGGATTCCGAGGGCCGGCTCTTCGCCTTCGGCGGATTCCAGGGGGCGACTCTCACGGCGGATACGAAGACGCTGCCCAACGCCGGTGCCGCCTCCGGCGACGGTTTCGTCGCCGGCCTCGATCCCGCCGACGGAAAGGTCGATTGGTTGAAGGGGTTCGCGAGCGACAAGTCCGATTTGATCAGCATGGCGGCGGACGGCACGGGCCACGCCTACGTCAGCGGGTCTTTCCTAGGCGCCGCCTTCGACGCCGCCGGCCGGCCCCTCACGAACGCGGACGCGAGCGGGACGACGGCCGACGACTTCCTCGGGCGCATCGATCCGGACGGAACGCTCGCCTGGGTCGCGCACTTCACCGGTCCCGGCTTCAGCGGGGGCGTTTTCGGTTCCTTCACGGCGTCGACGGACGCCGACCACATCTACGTGGACGGGGTCTTCTCCGGAGCGTCCCTGACCGTGGGCGGGAGGACACTGACCAACGCCGACGCGGGCGGGACGACGAACGACGGGTTCATCGCGCAATTCTCCTCTGAAGGCACGCTCGGTTGGCTCCTCCATTTTTCCGGAACCGGCAACGACACGGGCTTCCTCGCGGCCGATTTTTCCTCCACGTCGCCGGGGGGAAGTTTTCCAACGGGCAAGATCTACGTCACGAGCCGTTTCCAAAGCCCGACCCTCTCCGTGGGCGGCGATACGTTTACCAACGTCGATGCGGCCGGAACGACGGAAGACGCCTTCGCGGCCCGCCTGAACCCCGCCGACGGAAGCTTCCTCTGGCTCCTCCCGGTTTCCAGCGAAGGCGACGACGCCGTCGATCTCACCCACGACGCCTTCGGGCATCTGTCCCTGGGCGGACGGTACAAGGGGAAGACGGTGGACGTCGACGGCACGGTCTTCACCAACGCGGACGCGAGCGGCGCCACCTTCGACGGCTTCGCGGGAAGGATCGCGCCGTGAACCCTCACCCGCAAATTGTTGCCGGGGTAACCGGGCCCCTCTCCCGATTCGGGAGAGGGGAATTGAATCTAGCGGGGGCACTTTGTGGGTGAGGGCTTCTACATCAAGCAGGTCGAAACCGGCCTAATGCAGAACTTCAACTACCTGATCGGCGATCCCGCGACGCGCGAGTGCGCCTACGTCGATCCCGCCTGGGAGGCAGACCGGCTGCTCAAGATCGCCAAGGACGAGGGCTTCAAGATCACGAAGATCCTTCTGACCCACAATCACTTCGACCACATCGAGGGCGTGGAGGCGGTGGTCGCGGCCACCGGTGCGGAAGTTTTGATCAACGCAAACGACGAGCGTCCGCTGAAGAAGGGGAAAGGAAGGCTCGTTTCATTGACCGACGGGCAGGAGCTCCGGATCGGCAACCTGACCGTCACCGCCTTGAACACCCCCGGCCACACCCCAGGGTCGACCTGTTACCTCGTCAAGGCCCCGGACGACCCGATCCTCCATCTCTTTACCGGAGACACCCTCTTTCAAGGCAATTGCGGGCGTTCGGACCTGCCGGGGGGCGATCCCCGCATCCTTTTCAAGAGCCTCGACGGGTTGAAGCGGCTGGACCCGTCCACGAAGGTCTATCCGGGCCACGATTACGGCGTGATTCCGGTGACTTCCATCGGCTACGAGAACAGCCACAATCCGACGTTAAGGGCGAAGACCTTCGAAGAGTTTGATCGTCTGCCTTGAAAAACGACGGGAATCGATCATAGTATCCCTATTCTATGGGAAGCTACGCGGCATCGGACGCTTTCGAAAAGCGCCTGCTCCTCGTCGACGACGACGAAGATTTTTGCCGGCTGATCTCCAAGCGTCTTTCGGGAGAGGGGTACGACGTCGCCTGGTCGACGAAGGCCCAGGGCGTCGAGGATCTCATCCGGAAGGTCCGCCCCGCCGCCGTGCTTTTGGATCTTCAACTGCGCGATGCGGAAGGGTTGACGGTCCTGGAGGGGATACGCAAAAACGATCCCGCCCTGCCGGTGATCATCCTGACGGGCTACGAGACGGTCGCCACGGCCGTGAAGGCCATGAAGTCGGGCGCCTTTCATTATCTTTCCAAGCCCGTGGACGTGCCGGAGCTGAAGAACCTTCTGGAGGCCGCCATTCAAACCCAGGACGCGGCGCCGAACCGCCCTTCGCTGGTGAACGCCTCCGTCAAGGCCAAGGAGGCGGTGGAAAGGCAGCTGATCTTGGAGACCCTGGACAAGACGCACTGGCACCAAGGCAAGGCCGCCTCGCTCCTGGGAGTCGATCCCAAGACCCTCTACAATAAAATGAAAGGTTACGGAATCCGGGGACGTTCGGGCTAGCGACCGAGGTTCGTGATCCTTTTTTCCAGCCACTCGGCCCGTTCCCGCAGGGCCTTGATCTCTTCGATGTCGGGGATCTTCAATTCCTTCTTGATCGTGTTCCAGCCGCTGGCGAGTTTTCGCCGCAATTGCACCGGCCAGATGAGCGGCGAGCGGGACGATTTTCTCGGCCGCGTCGTCTTATGGTTTTTTTTCGCATGAGCCATGAATCCTCCTCTTGGGTGCGAGCTTTCTTTCATTAAAAACTCAAAGGGAGAAATCGTACAGAATAAAAACGTCCGGGAAACCGGAAACGCCGGTTTTTTGGCTGTTTTCGCGAACATCCCGCGCAGGCGACCGGGCCGCCTCGCCCGATCTTCGGGAAGGCGCTTCCTGGGTTAAGTTTTTATCCGAAGCGGAAGAATTATTTCACGCCGGCGAAGAATTCTTTCGACTTCACGGGATCCGGCTTCATGGTCTTGTCGCCGGGCTTCCAGTTGGCGGGACAGACCTCTCCGGAAGTCTTGGCCATCTGCATGGCCTGGATCACGCGGAGGGTCTCGTCGGTGGAGCGGCCGAAGTTTAAGAAGTTGACGGTTTGGTACTGAAGCACGCCGTCCGGATCGATGACGAACAGGCCGCGAAGGGCGACGCCGCCGGGCAGCAGGACGCCGTAGTCTTGGGCGATCTGCTTATTGATGTCCGCGAGCAGGGGATATTTCAATCCCTGGATGCCGCCTTCCTTGCGTGGGGTCTTGGCCCAGGCGTTGTGCGAGAACTTGCTGTCCACCGACACGCCCAGGACCTCGGCGCCGACCTTTTTGAATTTGTCGATCTCGTCGGAGAAGGCGTTGATCTCGGTCGGACACACGAAGGTGAAATCGAGCGGGTAGAAGAAGAGGACCAGCCACTTGCCCTTGTAGTCGGCGAGCGAAATATTTTTGAACTCGTCGTTGCCTAGGGCCGCTTCGGCCTTGAATTCGGGGGCTTTTTGTCCGACTTGAATCATAAAATTCTCCTTGGTTTTTTGGTTAATGGGACGCCGAAGGTTGGCTGCAGAACCATTCGTAGTCAATCAATTCCTTGATCGTCGGCTTGTCGCCGCACACGGGGCAATTCGGGTCCCGGCGGATCTTCATCTCGCGGAACTTCTCGTTCAAGGCGTCGTACATGAGGAGCCGCCCGACCAGGGGATCGCCGATCTTGATCAACTTCTTCACGGACTCCACCGCCTGGAGGGAACCGATGATGCCGCAGAGCATGCCGAGCACGCCGGCCTCCGAGCAGGACGGCGCCATCTCCGGCGGAGGCGGCTCGGGATACAGGCAGCGATAGCAGGGTCCGCCGGCGGCGGTGTCGAAGACCGTCACCTGGCCCTCGAAGCGGAAGATGCTGCCATCCACCAGAGGCTTTTTGGCGAAGACGCAGGCGTCGTTGATCAGGTAGCGCGTCGGGAAGTTGTCGCAGCCGTTCACGATCAGGTCGTAATCGGCGATGATCTTCATGACGTTGTCGCGCGAGAGGCGCTCCAAGATGGGAACGATCTTGATGTCCGAATTAATGCCCTTCAGACGCCGCGCCGCGGATTCGGCCTTGGGGTTACCCACCTCCTGCTCACTGTGCAGGATCTGCCTCTGGAGGTTCGAAAGATCGACGGCGTCATAATCGATGATGCCGAGCGTGCCCACGCCCGCGGCGGCGAGATAAAGGGCCGTCGGGCAACCCAGGCCCCCGGCGCCGATCAGGAGCACCTTCGATTCCAACAGCTTGATCTGGCCTTCCTCCCGCACCTCGGGGAGGAGGATGTGCCGCGCGTAGCGCGAGGTCTGGGCGGGCGTCAGGCTCTTTTTCTGTTGGATAGGCAGACCGGCGTCCTTCCAGCCGTTAAAGCCGCCGGACATGGAGGTCACCTTCGCATAGCCCATCTGATTCAGCGCCTTCGTGGCCAGGGCCGAGCGGACGCCGCCGGCGCAGTAGGCGATGATCTCCTTGTTCCGGTCGGGAACCTCGTCCTCGATCTGAAGCTCCAGCAAACCGCGCGGAATGGCGATGGCGCCGGGAACGACGCCGCCCTCCCATTCATCGGGCTCGCGGACGTCCACGAAGACGACGTTGGGATCCTTGGCCTTCTTCTGGGCTTCTTCCGGACGGATCTCCTTGATCTCGGATTTGACCTTTTTAATGAGCTCTTGAAAGTTCGCCACGTTTCACACCTCTAGAAGTAAATTAAGGGCATTTAAGAAGATAAGTCAATTGATGCCCCCTACTTGACACCCGGCGACCCATTTTAGATGATGAAAACACTATGACGACGAACGCGAACATCGATCCCGAAATTATTGAAGAAATCGACCGATATTCCAAGATGGTGGAAAAATTCCGGTCGGGCGAGATCAGCCCGGACACCTTCCAGCGCTTCCGCCTGCAACACGGCGTCTATGGCCAGCGGCAGGACGGCGTGCAGATGATTCGCATCAAGATCCCCCTTGGCATGATCGACGCCGATCAGATCGATTGCATCGCGGGATTGGCGGAAACCATCGCCCACGACAACGGCCATCTGACCACCCGTCAAGATATCCAGATCCACTACGTGAAGCTCGAGAACACGCCGATGCTCATGCGGAAGCTCGCGGAAGTGGGCCTCACCACCCGCGAGGCCTGCGGCAATACGGTTCGGAACGTGACCGCCTCGCCCTCGGCCGGCGTCGATCCCGACGAGGTCTTCGATGTGACTCCCTACGCGCACGGCGTTGCCTATCATCTCTTAAGAAATCCGATTAACCAGAACCTCCCGCGCAAATTCAAAATCGCCTTCGACGGCGGCGGCCGGATCACGGCGTTGCCGATGCTCCACGACTTAGGGCTGGTGGCGAAGATCGAGAACGGCAAGAGGGGCTGGAAGGTCTACGTGGGCGGCGGCCTGGGCTCGAGCCCGCGCATCGCGAAGGTCCTGCACGAATTCCTGCCGGCGGAGGAGCTGATCCCCTGGACACACGCCGTCCTGCAGGTCTTCGACCGTTACGGCGAGCGGAAGATCCGTTCGAAGGCCCGCATTAAGTTCCTCATCGACAAGTGGGGCTTTGACAAATTCAAGGGCGAGGTCGCCAAGGAGAGGAAGTCGGTGAAGATGGAGCCGTCTTGGAACGATTATTTGAAAAAGGCGCCTTCGTATCAGGAGGAAGCGCCCGCCGTCGACGAGAAGGCGATCCCGAAAGTTTCGGAGACCGCCGAATTCCGCACGTGGAAGGCCTCGAACGTGACGCCCCAGAAGCAGAAGGGCTACTCGATGGTGGAGATCCGCCTGACCACCGGCGACATGAATCCGCGCCAGATGCGCGCCTTCTCGGGCATTCTCCGCCGCTACGTCGGGGGGAAATGCCGGATCTTCGTCCATCAGAATTTCCTGCTCCGCTGGGTGCGCGATCAGGACCTTCCGGCCCTCTACGACGAGCTGAAAAAGATCGAGTTCGTGAAGACCGATCCGCAGACGATTTACGACGTGCTCGCCTGCCCGGGAACGGACACCTGCCGTTTGGGCATTTCTTCGTCGATGGGATTGGCGCGCGAACTGGAGAAGCGTCTCTACGCCGAGAACGGAAAAGTTTCCCAGGTCGCCAAGGACATCCAGATCAAGATCAGCGGCTGCCCGAACTCCTGCGGACAGCACCACATCGCCAACATCGGCCTGCACGGCGGCGGTTTTCCGGTGAATGGAAAGACCATGCCGGCCTTCATGCTCTTCGTGGGCGGCAATCCGGGGCGCGACATGATCGTCGGCCAGTTGACCACGCAGATCCCCTCGCGGAACGTGCCGGACGCGGTGATACGCCTCGTGGCGCACTATGCGGACAACAGGAAGAAAGGCGAAGCCTTCAACGACTTCTACGGCAAGCTGGGCAAGGCGGGCGTGATCGCGCTGCTCAATCAAGAGCCAGATCTCCTGAAGATCCATTCGTTCGAGGAACGCCCGGGCCTCTATAAAGACTGGGAAGACGAGAAGGAGTTCGCGCTGCAGAAGGGCGTCATCGGCGAATGCGCCGGCGCCGTGGTGGCGGACGTGGTCCCGAACGTGCGCGATGGCGAGCCCTTGCTTCAAATGGCCGAGGCGCATTTGAGCCACGGCCAGTTCGACTCCGTCGGCCACAAGGCCTATGAGGCCATCGCCAAAATGGCCAACGGCCTGCTCTTCCACCGGCTCGTACAGCCCTTCGTGGACGTCGAGAGCATCCATGAGTTCGAGAACCACTTTGTGCGCACGGGTATCATGCCGCAGTGGAAGGACTTCCGGGACAACGTGGAAGGCTTGAAGACGAAGCCGGTCTCGGAGACGACGGCGAAGGACTGGATCGACCTGGCCCGGACCTTCCTGAAGGATTGCCTGGACAAGGAAGCGGAGATCGTCGCCGCGTCCCCACGCAAGGGCGCCCAGCCCGCGACGAACGTGCCGGACAATCTCTTTATTTAGGATCGATCAGACTAAAGCGCGAAGGAGAACCTCAGGGGAATCCTCACGGGCATCCGCATGGGCATCTTCATCGAGAGGGAAGGCAGGGCGGGAACTCCTTCGATCATCGGCATCACCTCCGTGCCGCCGTAGAGGATGTGGCGGTACTTGAAGGCCGGGTCCAACTTCTCGTTCTCCCAATACAGTCTCTGGGCGCCGATCTCATACTCGAGACGGAATTGGGGATCGCTGCTTAGGCGGGTCACCAAGTCCTGGTGCTCCTGATGGACGGCGAACTTTTCTTTCATCGCGAAGTTCAGCTGCATCGGGCTTCCCGGAGAAGCGAAGGTTCCGCGCAGGGTGCTCAGATCGATCAGGCGGCCTTCGCCCAAGGCGTCGACGTAGTTTTTCAAGGCCCATTTGTAGGCGTTGGTGGAAGCCGCCGTGATGGGCTGCGCGTCCGTGCCGTAGAGCGCATACATCTCGCCGAAGGTCTTCATGTCGCTCCGGATGCGCGCGGCCAATTCGGGATCGTCGGCGGCATAGCTGGCCACGAGGAGCTCGCCCGCGTTCGGCAGCACGCGCTTGATGGCCAGGTGGTCCTCCCAATTGGCCTTTCCGCCCGCCAGATCGAAATCGTTTTCGACGAAGGAGAATCCCGAGGGCAGGGTGTTGGGTCGGACGGCCATCATCTCGACGATCGACGAGATGTCCTCTCCGTAGAATTGGCGCTGGGCCAGTTCGAAAGGGATGTGCTGCTTGCTTTGCGACAGCTTGATCTGGAAATAGACCCGCGCCAGACCGCCTTCCTCCGAGTAGTTCGCTCCGGCATGCGTGAGGTCGGCCAAGTAGGACCCGCTGACCGGACGCCCGGTCTCCAGACCCCGGATATATTGGCCCATCGCCCAGCGGAAGGATTCGACCCGCATTCTTTGGTCGTCGGTCGGAAAGGCCGTGAGCAAGTCGTTCATGTCCTGCTTGATGCGCGCCTGCGAGGCCGCGTCCGTTCCGTAGACCGACGCCACGACGTCCGCCAGTTTGTCCGGGGCGGCCAAGGCGTCCATCTTTTCATAGGCCTCTCCCCACCAGTTTCCCGTCCGGCCTTCGGAGCCGACGAAGAGGAATTGCAGCGCCTCGGGAACGGGCTTCGAGAACGTGATGGCGGCGTCGAAGTTCTCGAACGGTTGCAGATAGGTGAGGAAATCCGATTCGGTGAAATCCTTCAGGTCCGCGGCGTTGAAGCGCGCGGAGGCGGTCTCGCCGTCGGTGACGGCTTCGGGCGCGGGCACGGTCACCGGAGCGGGGGCCTCGCTCGACTTGCAGAGGCCGGGATTGGCGTCGACGAATTTCTGCAGCATCGGGCTCTTGAAGGCGTCGTAGGTTTCGAAGGCGCTGAAGAAGAGGGGGACCAGCGGCATGTCGGTTACGATGTCGACGGCGAGATTTCCCGTGTCCTTGGCGGGGGCGATGGCCAGGTTGAAGACGGCGAGACCCAGATAAGGATTGCCCAGAAGGCGCCGGGGAAGGCTTTTGAGGAAGCCTCCGCTCTTCATTTGATCCTGAACGAATTTCTCGTAGTTGCGATAGGCTTGGCCGGGGTTCGCGACGTCGCCGCCGCACATCGCGGTGAGGCGCTTCTCGACCAAATTTTTCAGGATGAAGCGGCGGTAGAGATAGGAAGCGGCCAGGAAGGCGCCGTTTCTCCCGAAGAAATGGACGGGGTCGCGCGCGATGTTACGGAAGAAACGCATGGCCCCGGCCTTGAGGCAATCCAGGGCGCCGTTGCACGTCATGCCCTGATCCTGAGCCTCCTTCTTCATCCAGGTGCGGAGCGAGGCCAGCTCGGCGGGGTTCAATTCGCCGGCGTAGGCGCGGGCCAGCAAGGTGGAGGCCGAGAGGCGCTCCGGATGGTCGTTGTCGAAGGGCGCGAAGGTCTTGTTCGCGTTGGCGAAGGCCTTCTGCAGGGCCGCCGCGTCGACCTTCACCGTATGTTCGATGGTCTTCAAATCCGCCCCGGCTCGGACGATCCGGACGGTGTTGTTTGCCGAGGTGTCGAACTGTTCCGGCGCGAGCGAGACGGCGCGCCCGGGGGCTCCCGCGGACGAGGCGTCGATGGGCGTCCCTCCGTTGACGACGATCTTATCGCCGGCGACCCATCCACCCTCCGGCGGCTCGACGTTCAAACCGCCCCGCGCCGCGTTGAGCTCCGATTGAAAGGCCCGGGCGGCGTCGTTGCGGGGCGCGAAGTATTCCTTTTCGTCGTCGCCGGAGACGATCGTCATGCCCGCGAAGGTGTGGCCGTTGGCGCCTTTCAAGACCTGGCCCAACAATCCGATTTCTTCGGGCCTTAAGGGCGCTGCGCTGCCCGCGCCGTCGAAATTGTATTTTTCCGCGTCGTGGGGAATGGCGAGCAATTGACGGACGGCCGCGAATTCTTGGGGCGTAAGGTTTCCCGCGTTCGCCCGGCGGATCAAGTCCGGCGGATTGTCGGTGCTGGTTGAGGGGAAGTCCTGGAGCGACAGCCCCTGAACGCTTCCCCAAACGGACCGGTCGGCGCCCGAGTTCTGCCACTGCGTCGCGTAATAGTTCATGACGCCGTAGAGCCGCTGGACGTCCGAGGGGTTCAGATTGGGCTGGGCGA
>DASUFF010000180.1:0-2605 GCA_036274695.1 bacterium
CAAACAATTCCACCTTGCCTGGCGCCCGAATCGGTTGGTCAAAAATTTGCGGAATGAGTTTCCGCCGGTCGACCCCGCCGCCGCGTCCGGAATTGTCATCGGACACCGTACAGAGGTTGGGGTGATGGGAGGTGGAGTCCCAAAGGCCCGTCAATACGGACTCCAGCGACTTGCCGGCCACCGTCGACGGCATTTCACCCGCAATGCAAAACCCATTTAAGCCAAAGTACGGGAGGACAGGGAGCATAGGCTTCGCTCATCGTCCGCGACGACCCGCCGTTGTCATTTTTTTGCTGAAATTCGGAGAAACTATCCACTGCGGCGACGACTTTCCGGAACGGATAGAGCCACCCGCGCCTGTTGCGGCCTCGATAGGCGGAGGCTGGATCGCCGCACGCTTCTTTTCTTCCTCAGCCAACCGGGCCGCGTCGTTCGTCACCCACGCCTCGGGGCCTCTCGAAAAACGGGCGTCCCAGGTCCCGCCGGAA
The DNA here is from genome assembly GCA_036274695.1 of bacterium. Lineage (GTDB taxonomy): Bacteria > UBA10199 > UBA10199 > JACPAL01 > DASUFF01. The sequence continues at coordinate 489 of DASUFF010000180.1, forward strand.
GCCCGCAAAGCGGAATGCAATCGGTCAACCACATCCGCGAGCTTCAGATCACCCATGAGCGACCCCATTTTTCTTCAACCGGGTCGCCAGAAGGAATAGGACCATCGTCATGCCGTAACCGGCGGCATAGGGCCACCCCACCGTCCAGCCGTAGCGTTGAAGAACGTCGTTCCCCGCTATCCGATACGTGTGGATGACACCGACCAACGAAAGCGCCGCACCTGCCAGTCCCCAAAGGGCCGCCTTTACGAAGGTGCCGTCGATCAGACAGACGGCGATCGCCGCCCAGATCATCGAGCTTAAGATGAATCCCTGATTGAGCGCGAGGATGCCGGGCAACGCGTAGCCCTGCACGACGGCGTTCTCCCCCAATGCGGACAGACTCGAACCTCCCGCCTGCAACGCCCCTTGGATCAGCAAGAGCGCCCAGGCCGCCAGCGCCGGCACCAACCCCAACGCCACCGCCGGTGCGTGTTTCGGCGGCACAGCCTGATAGGCCTGGGCCATGATGATGATGCCCACCCACAGGACGATGGCAATGCCGGCCTCCAAGGGCATGAGCGTCGAGACCAAGTTCACCGCCCCGAAAAGGCAAATCGCCAGGATGAAGACGCCATTCAGCACCGAATAGCCGGAGCGCGCCCCCATCGCCTTCCAGCCGGGATGGCCGATATAGATCGTGGTCGGAAAACAACTGCCGAGCGATGCGGCCACGAGGGAACCGACACCGTTGGCGATCAGGCAGCTCCGCGTCGGATAGGAATCCCCCGCCGCTTCCGCGGATTCGACGTTCTGGAGGGAGCCGACCACATTGAACAGCGCCATCGGGACGATGACGGAGAGATGGGCGAAGAGATACGGGCTCCTCAAGATCTCCCAAAGTTCGGCGATCGCCGGCTGCGGCGCGTGAAAGCGAATCTCCGAAAGCGCCGCGTGGACCTTGTCGGCCGACATGATTCCGCCGATCCAGGCCATCGCCGAACCGATGACGACGGCGTACAACCCGCCCGGAATGCCGAACGGCGGTCGGCGCCCCGAAAAATAGGTCACGAGGATGATGGCCAAGGGAACCATCGCCAAGAGGGGACTCGCGAAGGTCTTGAAGGCGAAGTCCATGGAGATAAAGGTGATGGCGATCCCTGCCAGGGCCGAGAGCAAGGCTGCGCGGGGTGTCACCTTCCGCACCCAGGTCCCGAAGAGGCTGACGACGATCTCGAGGGCGGCGCTCAAGAAACAGGCAAGCAAACCGACCTTCCAGGCCAGCTCCGGATTTTGCGTCTGCTGATAGACCGGCAGAATGACGAAAAAGACGAACCCGAAGAGGCTGACCGTGTTGATGCCGTAAGGAAGGGCGCAGACGTCGCTCCGTCCCGTCTTTTTCGCCAACTGCCTCGCCTGCCGGGAATAGAAAAAGTTGCCGAAGAGGACGGAAAGCGCCGCTCCGGGGAGGATGCGGCCGTACACCAGCTCCGGCGGAAAGTGGCAGAGACCCGTCAGCAGGGCCTGAATCAGCAGCAGCTGAATCAAATTATCGATGGCGAGACCGAAGAAGCCGTCCAGGTCCTGTTTGACGAAGAGAGGGTTTTTCATACTCACGCGTTCTAAATCCGAACCCTTTCGTCCTCAAGTCCCTCACAGAATCGTTGGCATGGCGATTGCTAAATCACTCCTTCATGTTGTCGAAGGTTTTAAGCGCCGGGCTGTTAGGGATCGACGGATACTTGGTCGAGGTCGAAGTCGACATCGCCCAGGGCCTCGCCAATTGGAACACCGTCGGCCTCCCCGAATCGAGCGTGAAAGAAAGCCGGGACCGGGTCATCGCCGCGATCAAGAACTCCGGCTATTCCTTCGAGAAACGGCGCATCACCATCAACCTCGCCCCTGCCGACGTGAAAAAAGAAGGCACCGCCTTCGACCTCCCCATCGCCATCGGCCTCCTCGCCTCCTCCGAATTGATTCCGCGCGAGCCCTTGGCCGAGCATCTCTTCTTGGGCGAGCTTTCGCTCCACGGGGAAGTGAAGCCCATCCACGGCGCCCTTTCCATCGCGCTCATGGCCAAAAAGAAAAGAATTAAGACGCTTATCCTACCCGAGAAAAACGCCCGTGAGGCCTCCGTC
>DASUFF010000181.1:0-34681 GCA_036274695.1 bacterium
GCGCTTAAGTTCAGATGATTCCAGAGATCGGCGGAGACCGCCGTCTCCACGCCTTGGATGCGCGCCTTGGAAAGGTTCTGGGCCTGGATCGTGAATTGGGAGGTCTGAAGCAGCTGGATCAAGTCGTCCACGCTGTTGAAGTAGTAGGAGATTTCCCAGCGCACGGGTTTTTTGACCAAGATGGCGCCGATGTCCCAATTAAAGGATGTTTCCGGCTTCAAGTTCGGATTGCCGACGAACGTCCCTTGATCGCCGAAGAGTTCCGAGAAGCTCGGGATGCGGAAGGAGCGCGAGACGTTGGATTTGATCGTCAACCAGCCCGCCGCGCCCCACGGCAGGTACTTCACGCCCAATTTCGCGCTCAGCGGGTGATGCGCCGTGGACGGCGCGCCGCCCTGCTCGTCGAAGATGTGCTCGGTGCGGATGGAGGGGTTGAGGACCAGACACTCGTTCGCCAGATAGATTTCGTCTTCAAGGGCGAAGCTCACCGTGTTGCGGAGGCTGTGCGGGCCGGAGGAAGGCGTGTTCGAAAAATCCTCCGGGAGGAACTGCTCGCCGCGGTAATCCAACGCCGCCGTGAAGCGCTGATGCGTTCCCCAGAGCCATTCGCCGAGCAGGGTCGAGCCGTATTGGAAGGTGTCGTCGTCGTTGTCTTGGATGCCCAGGCCGATTTCGCCGAAGGGATCGGAGAATTGCTGCTTCTGGTATTGAAAGAAGGGGATCAACGAGAGGGCGAGGCTTTTCCAAATCTCCCGCTTCTTGAATTCCAGGGAAACCGCGTCACGCGTGGTCGAGAGGTTGGCGGTGTTGGACGTCAACGTGCCCAAGCCTGGGATGCCGCGGTCTTCCCGGAAGAATTGGTTGTTGAATGATATGTGTAGGGGCGCATGGCCATGCGCCCCTACGGGGGCCCATTCGAATTTCGTAAAAAGGTTGTGGCGGTTGAAGTCGTTGTTGGCCCGTTTGTCGACCGTGTCATCGGCCGTATTGAAGGGCGTGCCGTGATCGTTCTCGAAGGTGAAGTCGCCGTCGCTGTGGGTGAAGGTGTAGCCGGCCTGATAGGCCGTCGTGGAAAACCGTTGGGCCTGGAGGGCGGTGCCGGAGATCGTATTGAACGAGCCGTAGGAGGCGCCGAGCGTCGTTGTGCGGCCCGCGCCCGCCTTTTTCGTGACGATGTTCACCACGCCGCCGATGCTCGAGGATTGGAAACGGGCCGGCGCCGCGCCTTTGTAGATTTCGATCCGTTCGATCTGATCGACGGGGATCGTCGCCACGTTCACCGCGCCGCCCTGGCCTTGATTCAGCAAAATGCCGTCGACATAGACGGCGACCTGTTCCGAAGTCGACCCACGGATGGAGACGGTGGCGAAATCGTCCAAACCGCCGCGGCGCTTGATGGCCACGCCGGCCTGTTCCTCTAAGACTTCGGGAAGGTCGGTCTTTCGGTCTTTTAAGTCATCGGCGGTAATGACGCTGGTGAATGCGATGGAGTCGTAATCGGCGGCCGCTCCGGGGCCTGATTGAGTCTCCGCGCCGGCGTGAACTTGGACATCACCCAGCGATCGCTCTTCGGCCTGAACGATACCGCAAAGGGTGAGGAGGCTGATGCCGAGTAGAATCGCGGAGCGTTTCACCGGGTCCTTCTACGGTGCTGGAGGAGGGCGCTGTCAATCGTTAAGCGGAAGGATAAAGTTTGGGAAACCAGCGTTCCACGATGTTGATCGGAAAACCCAACCTCACCGCCCCCTTCGGAGTCTCCGAGATCAGTAGACTTCTTTTGACCAACTCATTCAAAACCGTTCTGGCCTGACGTTGGCCGTAGCCCGTCAGTTCCTGGGCGCGCCCTCTTTCGAACTCGCCCATGAGCCACGCCTCGCGCAGCAAGGGGAAAGACCGCTTGGGCAACCGTCCGGCGCGCTCCTCTTCTTCGGCGTAGAGCTGCATGCGCCGGGAAAGTTCGGTGGGGTCGAGAAGCGACGCCATGTACTCCACCTGATCGATGCACGTTTTCAGGAAGTATTCGCAAAATTCGAGCAAGCCCTTTCCGGAAAGATTCCCCCGGCCGTCCAGATCGCCGGAGCGCGGCGTGTCCGCTCCCTCGAGGCGCGCGCGGTATTCGTTGACGGTGCGGGCGAGCCCGCGCGACACGGACCAGAGTCCGCCGCTTAAGCCCGTGAATTTCAAGTAGGCATGAGAAAGCAGCCGGGTGACGCGCCCGTTTCCGTCGAAAAAGGGGTGGATCCACAAGAGACGATGATGAGAGGCCGCCACGGCCAAGACCCTTCTTATTTTCGAGAGCCGGTCCGGTCGATAGGCCTCGTCAAACCGCGCCAGAAATTTCGAGAGATTCTCCGGGCGCGGCGGAACATGACGGCCGACGGCGACGGTTTCGCTCCTCAATTCGCCGGGCGCCATTTTGATTTTTCTTTTTGTGTCCGGATCCTCCACCCACAGCATGTCCGCGGGAAGCCGGCTGCAAAACTCGCGATGCAGACGACGGATGAAATCCTCGGACGTCAGGCCCGGATCGGCCGGGGATTCGTCGATCATCTTTTGAACTTCGATGTGGGCCCTGGCCTCCAGTTGCAGAGCGCGTTGTTTCGGCTGGGCGGAAAAATCCTTGGCCAGGGCCTTTTCGATATCGCGCGGGTGGGTGTCATGGCCTTCGATCAGATTGCTGTAATAACAATTCATCGAGCGGACCAGGTCTCCGACCGATCGCCGGACCACCGGGTGGATGTGGCCGGCCAACCGGTGGGCCTTCTCCGTCAACTCGACGGCCAAATCCTCCAAGGCCCCGGTTGCCTCTTCGGGCATCACCGGTTCCATCAAAGAAACGGATTCATTTTTGCCTATTTTTTTGCCCATTTTTAATTTAATTATACTCAATAAAAACAATTAATTATATAGAATTAATATTTAAATAGAGTCTGTATTTTGCCTATCTATTTGCCGGTTGTCAATGAGGGCCGTCTCGGTGGTTGAGAGAAGGACGGTGATACGGTAATCTCACTCCGTGATTTTCACGCGCGCGGTCTTCTCACGTCTCCTGGCGGGCGTCTACTTTCTTGCCTTTCTCTCGCTTTGGTTTCAACTGGACGGCCTGATCGGCGCCGGCGGCATCCTGCCGGTGTCCCAGCTGATGGATCAGGCGTCATCCACGATCCCGGGACGCTTCGACCTTTTGCCGACGGTTTTTTGGTTCGCCTCCAGCGACCGCTTTCTCTACCTCGTTTGCGGCGGCGGCATCTTCCTGGCCGCGGTCGCCTTCCTGGGTTTCGCCGAGCCGCTCGTCTTCTTTCTCCTCTGGGCCTGCTATCTCTCGATCGTCGGCGTTTCCGGCGAATTCCTTTCGTACCAATGGGACAACCTCCTGCTCGAGACCGGCTTCCTGGCGATTTTCTTCGCGCCGTTCCGTTGGCGGGAAAAGCTGTCGAACGTCCCGCCGCCGTCGACGGTCATGGTGTGGCTCCTGCGCTGGCTCCTCTTCCGGCTGATGCTGCAATCCGGGCTGGTGAAGCTCTTGAGCCACGACCCGACCTGGGCCTCTTTTACCGCCCTCGATTACCACTTCGAGACGCAGCCGTTGCCGACGTGGATCGGCTGGTACGCGCACCACCTGAAGCCCTGGGCGCACATGGTTCTTCAGGGGGTTATGTTTGCCGTCGAACTCGTCGTTCCGTTCTTCATCTTTTTAACGAGACGCTTCCGCTTGATCGCCTTTTGGCTGTTTTTGTTTTTTCAAATCGGCATCGCGCTGACCGGCAACTACGGATTTTTCAACCTCCTGACCTTCGTATTGGGATTCGTTCTTCTGGACGACGACGCCTTCGGCCGGTTCCGCAAGGAGAGGAAGGCGGTCCAGGAGATCCTCACCCCCGACAACCGCGCCGTGCGCGTGGTGAAGGTGCCCAAGCGTTCGCGCCTGCCTCTCGTGTTCTTCGTTCCGTTCGCGGTCTTCATCGTCGCCGTCAGCGGGTTGGAGTGGGTCTCGCAGATCATCGGAAGGCGTGTCACCAAGGAGCCCTTACGCAGCGTGCTGGTTGCGATCGCGCCGTTCCGGTCGATCAACCGTTACGGCCTCTTCGCCGTCATGACGACCGACCGGCCGGAGATCATCGTCGAAGGCAGCGTGGACGGAACGGAGTGGAAGCCCTACGAGTTCAAATGGAAACCGGGAGATCCGGCGCGGCGTCCGGGTTTCGTGGCGCCGCACCAGCCCCGGCTCGATTGGCAGATGTGGTTCGCGGCGCTCGAGAGCTGCGAGCGGAACCCGTGGTTCACGAATTTCGAATACCGACTGCTCCAAGGCTCGCCGCCGGTCTTGGATCTCCTGAAGATCAATCCCTTTCCCGACAAGCCGCCGCTCTACGTCCGTTCCACCGTCTACGACTATCGCTTCACTGACCCCGAGACGAAGGCCGCCGACGGGGCCTGGTGGCGGCGCGAGGCGAAGGGCGAGTACTGCCCGGTCTTGTCGTTGCCTCATTAGCGTTCACTCGCATTGACGACAACTTTTTCCGCGGAAGACCGATAGCGGTCGCATGAACGCGATCCTGCCCCCTGCGGGACTCAATCGGCTTTTGGGCGTCAGCGAGCCCCTGGTCTTCCACGAGGCGGCTCCCGTCGGAGATCTCCATTCCTATTTTACGGTTCATGGCATGGATGTCGGCGCCACGACGGCCGCCGTGACGCTTTCGGTCCTCCGGAAGGGGGGAGACGGAAACGGCGAGGAGGAGATCCTCCCGTGGGAATTCGAGGGAGATTATCGGGGCCGGCGCGACGATCTTTGCCGCGATCTGGACGACCGGGTCCGCCGCCTGACCCGCGACGAAGGCGAATCGCTCTTTCAAAACCGGACCCAGCGCGTCTTATTAAAGGGCGAATCGTCGGGGAGACTTTTTCCGGTCTTTCACAAATTCGGAAGAAGCTCGGTGATGGAAGGAATCGGGCACGACCTCTTCCATTCCTTCGGGTTCCCGCAGCCGGAGGTCGCCTCCGATCCGTCAGGGAGCTCGGCTTGGATCGAAAACGTCGATGCCCGAAGGTTCGACGGCCTCATCGAAGAGCATTTCGACGAAAAAGATCCGAGGAAGCAAATCTCCGAATGGACGGTGACGCCGTCGACCGGCATGGATTTTTTCCGCCTGGGCCGCGCCTCGGCCCTGATGTTCCTTTTGGGGAACGAGGATTTTCACGCCGAAAACCTCCTGTGGTTCCCCGAAGGGGGGCCGGTCCCGCTCGACATGGAGAGTCTGGGGCAGGCCGTCTTTTTCGGGAGGCAGCACCGGAAGGAGAGGGAATACGAACGGGCCGACGACGGACTATTCATCCTCAACGCGTTGAATTCCCTCCGGCGGGGACTCTTTAACAACAGCCAAGGGATTCCCATGACGCTGCCTTTGGATGCGACCGTCGGATTCGCCTTGGGTGTTCAGAAGCTCTTCGAGGCCTTCGAAGAGGACGAGGGACTTCGCGACGAGTTCCTCGCTTTTTTTCGGGAAGAGGGCCCTCCCTCGCCGTTATACGCCCGCGCCGTCCTTCGTCCTACGATGATCTACAAGCTTCTCGACGGTTTCGAGACGCCGGTGCCTCATTACAGCGTTCGCCTCCCACGAGAGGAATTCGTCGGCTTCCTCGAAGGGCGGCTCGCTCAAGTCGGCCGCTTCGCGGCCCGATTCCGGGGCGACGCCCTCGGCGGCTATAAACCGCTCATGCTTTGGTGCTGATTTGTTGACTCCCGTTAACGAAGAGTTCCGAAACGCGTGCATACTTTTCCGAGTCCGTCCGATAAGCGCGGCATGCCGCCGTGCCTGCCGATGACCTATCCCCAAAACTTCGTCAGCCGCTTCGCTCCGATGGCGGACGGCAGGATGGCGGTCCCCGCCGTCCACGTTCCGCCTTATCTGTCGTGGATGCATCAACCGGGCCGTATCCCCGAAGCTTCCGCCGTCATCGGCGGTCCGGACACGCGGGCCGCTTTCGATCTGAAGACGATGGCCGAGAATCTCCTGACCCAGCCCACGATCTCCGCCCTTCTCGAAGACGGCCAGGCGGTTCCCGCCCTCGAAGGAAGGGGGCTGCAATGGATGCGCGGCAACGGATCGCTCTTTTGGTCGTCCCTGGGCGTCGGACACCGCCTCGTCTGCGCGAAGGACCTCGAATCGAAGGCCTTCGTCACCTTCAACCAGCACGGCCCGCCGTTGAGCGTGGAGGTCGGGAAAATCACCGACGCCGGACGATGCCGGCAGGATAACACGATCGACGCCGGAGGCCGCGTCTCCACCGAGTGTTTCGAGTTCGAGGCGTTTTACGGCGAGGACCGGGGCGCACGCCTGCCTTACTTCTCGGGCTGGCACTTCATGGCCGGAGGAATGGCGTGTTTCAGCGAGGCTTCTTTCCTGGTCGATCTCATGGAGCTTGCCTTGATGGTGAAGGGCGACCAAGGGCCCTTGTCCGTCTCCTTGGAGCTGACGGGCGGGGATGACGAAGTCGATCTCGGCATTTGGGACTTTCCGGAGGCCGACCAGACGATCGCGCTCGCCGGCTTTTCCCCGGTGGAACACGCGCTGATCAAGGCCTCCCGTTTGATCGCGGGAGATCCTTTCCTTAAGATTTATTTCAATCTCCACCGGCGGGAGGATCCCGAAAGAGGGGGCGGAAAGCACGCCTTGCCCGTTTCCGTCGACGGCATCGTCTCGCGGGAGGCGCTGCTGGTTGGCTTCCACAACACCTCCAAGAGAGGATTGATGCGATTGCCGGCCGCCTTGGAGCCCGCCTTGACCGCTTTTTTCCCCAAAAGCGGCCAATGAGCCTTGCCTGCGAGTTTCGAAGCCGCTAAATCCGCCCCATGAAGAAACAAGTCGAAGCCGTCGCCGCCGTCATCGAGCGGGACGGGAAGTTTCTCATCACCAAGCGCATGGAAACCTCCCCCATGGGCCACTGCTGGGAATTTCCCGGCGGTAAGATCGAACCGGGGGAGACCATCGAAGAATGCGCCGTCCGGGAGTGCCGGGAAGAGATCGACGTCACCATCGTCCCCATCCGGCGTCTTCGGGAGGAGTACTACGACTACCCCCACGGTTTCGTTCATCTTTGGTTCGTTTTGTGCCGTCTGGAGGCCGGGGAGCCGAAACCCATCCAGTGTCGCGAGGCCCGTTGGATCGAGCCTCACCAATTTCCGGATTTCGAGTTCCCGCCGGCGGATGTCCGGGTCATCGACGATCTCATGAAAAACGGAAAATCCCTTTGACAATCCGGGGGGTTCCTCATAGCTTTAACCGCTTCAAAAAGTAAGCAAGGAGTGAGTTCATGGCTGTTATCCGTGTTCGAGATGGAGAGTCGTTCGAAAGCGCCGTCCGGCGTTTCAAGAGGTCCTGCGAAAAGGCCGGCATCCTCTCGGAACTCCGCAAGAGGGAGCATTACGAAAAACCGTCGATCCGCAAGAAGCGGAAACAGATGGCGGCCCGAAAACGGGCGCTGAAGAAGGCCCGTCCCAGAGATTTCGGGGCGTAGGGTCTTTTTCGTTTTTCCGTCCGGAATTGGGGGCTCCATCCATGTCGTCCGAACCCGTCGTTTCTCCGTTAAGAGACGAATTCAAAAAGGCCCTGGTCGAATCGGCCAAGGCCCGCGACCAGGTCCGCCTGGACACCATCCGCGCCGTCCAATCCGCCGTCCGTTACAAGGAAATCGAGAAGAAGGGGACGCTGACCGATCCCGAGATCCTGTCCGTCATCAATACCCTCTGTAAGCAGCGCCGGGAGTCCATCGAGCAGTTCAAGAACGGCGGCCGGACCGAACTGGCGGAGAAAGAAGCGCGCGAGCTCTCCATCCTGGAAAAATTCCTCCCCGCCCAGCTCTCCAAGGAGGATGTGGAGAAGGCCGTCGCCCAGGTCATCAAGGATTTGGGGGCTTCGGGGGCGTCGGCCATGGGCAACGTGATGAAGGAAACCATGAAGCGTCTCGCCGGCCAGGCCGACGGGAAGCTCGTGAACGAGATCGTCCGGTCCCAGTTGAAGTAAGAAAAATTCATGCCTTTTGCGTCCGACGAACAGCTCGCGGAAATCCGCTCCCGTGCGGACATCGTTCAAGTCATCGGCGAGCGTGTGCCCCTCAAGCGCGCCGGACATAATTTCAAAGGTCTGTGCCCCTTCCACGGCGAAAAGACGCCGTCTTTCATGGTTCATCCCGAGAAGCAGATCTTCCACTGCTTCGGCTGCAGCGAGGGGGGCGACGTCTTCTCCTTTCTGATGAAATTCGACGGCGTCGACTTCGGCGAAGCGGTGCGGACCCTCGCGGAGCGCTACGGCGTGACGCTGACCGAGGCGCCCGGCCGGGAGGGCGAGGCGGCCAAGGCGAAGGCGGAAAAGGATCTCCTCCACCGCATCAACAAGCTGGCCATCCGCTTCTTTTACGATTCCCTCCAAAGCGCGGCCGGCAGCCGCGGACGGGACTATTTGGAAAAACGCGACATCAAAGAGGGCATGATCCGCGAGGCCTATCTCGGCTACGCCCCCGGCGACGGCCGCGCGCTGTTGCGTTTCTTCCAGGAAAAAAAGGTCCCGTTGGACGCGGCCGAACGCCTGGGCCTGATCCGGCGGGGAAATTCGGGCGACCCTTTCGATTTCTTTCGGGACCGTCTGATCTGCTCGGTCGTCTCTCCGGACGACAAGGTCCTGGGCTTCAGCGGCCGCGCCCTCTCCGACGAGCAGCAGCCGAAGTATTTGAACTCGCCCGAGTCGGCGATTTACAAAAAGAGCGAGACGCTGCTCGGCCTCCACATGGCGCGGGAGGCGATCCGCGAGAGCGATCAGGCCATTTTGGTCGAAGGTAACTTCGACATGATCCGCCTCCATCAGGAAGGCATCCGGAACGTCGTCGCCCCGTTGGGAACGGCGCTGACCGAACGCCAGGTGAGGTATTTAAAGAGATTCACCGACCATTTCGTCCTGATCTTCGACGGCGATGCCGCCGGTTTGAAGGCCTCGGAGCGGGCGCTGGAAATCTTTCTCCCCTTGGGCGTCGCCCCTAAAGTCGTTCATCTCCCGAAAGGCGAGGATCCGGACAGTTTCGTGCGCCAGAAGGGCCCGGAATCCTTGAGAGAAATGATAAACAATGCCCCCGCCTTGCTCGATGTCCGCATGGAACATATCTTCGAGGAGGAAGGGAAGGATCCGCAGGGTCAGGCCAAGGCCGTTCGACGGGTGGCGGAGCTCCTGGCGAAGGTTCCTGGCGAAATCGAAAAAAGCCTGTACTTACAGAGAGTTGCTTCGAGGTTCGGATTGTCGATCGAGTCGTTGGCCCGTGCCATGCGAACGAAGGGTGTTTCTGCTACAAACGGGAGCAACTTTTTACATGACGCGGGCGATCAATCCGTCAGCAAGCTGCCTCCGATCGAACGCACGGTCTTGGAAGTCCTTTTGGCCGGGCATGCCAACCCAGCGATCCTGCTCGAGCAGATAGAAGCTGAGGATTTTTCGCATCCGGCGCTGTCGGCGATCTGGAAGCGGGTGAAAGAGGAGTTTCGGAGTTTCGGCAGGGTCGACCTGGCGAAAATCCTGTCGGCCTGGGAAGACGCCGCTTCCCGGGGGCTTTTGACGGAACTGGCGATGGCCGGAAACCGATGGAAGGACGAGGGCGGGCGGGTGGCGGAAGATTGTCTCCGCCAGCTTCGGACGGCGCGGATGCGGGATAAATTGAAGACGCTGTCCAAGGAAATCCGGCAGGCGGAAAACGGCCACGACGCCGGACGCATGAAAGAGTTGATTGATCAAAAGAATCAGTTGATTAAGCAGATGACGAATCTGCATTAATCGGTAAAAGACGACGGGCACCGGGGGAAAGGGATCGCAATGGAAAAGAAGGATCTGAAGGAAATCCAGCAACTCATCAGCATCGGCAAGGAGCGCGGCTTCCTCACCTACGAGGAAGTGAACGACGCCCTTCCCGACGACCTGACGTCTCCCGAGCAGTTGGACGACGTCCTGTCGATGTTCGACCAGATGGACATCGAGGTCGTGGCCGACGAGGACGACGCCACCAAGGCGCCGGCCGCCAAGAAAGGCGGAGGACCTGCCGGAGGCAGGGGCGGCACTGCATCCGCCGGAGGCGAGGACAAGAGCGCCCCGGACGAGGACGACGAGGCGGGAGAGCCCGAGGAGCAGCCCGCCGCCGCCGCGCCGGAGACGGTCGATTCCGAGCTCGGGGGCAAGTCCACCGATCCCGTCCGCCTGTATCTGCGCAAGATGGGCTCCATCGCGCTGCTCACGCGCGAGGGCGAGGTGGAGATCGCCAAGCGGATCGAGCAGGGCGAGGACGAGGTCATCCGCATCCTCCTGCGCATGCCCGAGGGGCTCAAAGAGTTCCTCGACATGGGCGAGAAGCTCTCCAAGAACAAGATCCGCGTCGCCGAGATCGTCAAGGACTTCGACGACATCGAAGAGGGCGGGGGACTCGACGAGTCCGAGTACCGCCAGAAGGTCATGAAGCTCATGGCCAAGATGCGTTCGGTGGCCCCGAACTTCAAGCAGAACACGCTGAAGGCCAACAACGAGCGCCTCCGCAAGGAGAACCGGGACAAGGCCCAGAAGGCGGCGGATCAGAACCTGGAAGACATGCTGACCTGCTTGAAGGACATCCGGCTGAACAAGAAGACCATCGACGCCATGTTGGGCGCGCTGACCGGTAACTTGAGCGGGATCGAGGAGCAGGAGCGCGTTCAGGCTTCGTGCCGCCGGAAACTCGACGCCGATCAGGAGCAGATGAAGGAGATCGTCACGAAGTTCCGCAAGAGCCCCTACCTCCGCAAAAAGGTCTCGCAGAGCCTGAAGATGGACCCGGAGGAGATCGAGGCGGTCATCGAGCAGCACCGCGCCGCGGAAAAGCGCATCCGGGAGATCGAGAAGGGGTTCGGCGGCGAGGCCAAGGGCATCAAGCAGGTGGTACGCGACATCCGCCGCGCCGAGGACTTCGCCGAGCACGCCAAGAACGAGCTGGTGGAGGCGAACCTGCGCTTGGTGGTCAGCATCGCGAAGAAGTACACGAACCGCGGCCTGCAGTTCCTGGATTTGATCCAGGAAGGCAACATCGGTCTCATGAAGGCCGTCGACAAGTTCGAGTACAAGCGCGGCTACAAGTTTTCGACGTACGCGACGTGGTGGATCCGCCAAGCCATCACCCGCGCCATCGCCGACCAGGCGCGCACGATCCGTATCCCGGTGCACATGATCGAGACGATCAACAAGCTCGTGCGCACCTCGCGCTATCTCGTCCAGGAGCTCGGCCGCGAGCCGACGCCGGAGGAGATCGCCGAGAAGATGGAATTGCCCTTGGAAAAGGTGAGGAAGGTCCTGCGCATCGCCAAGGAGCCGATCTCGTTGGAGACCCCGATCGGCGAGGAAGAGGACAGTCATTTGGGCGACTTCATCGAGGACAAATCGATCCCGACGCCCGGCGACGCCGTCACCAACCTGAACCTGGCCGAACAGACCCAGCGCGTGCTGACCACGCTCACGCCGCGCGAGGAGAAGGTCCTGCGCATGCGCTTCGGCATCGGCGAGAAGTCGGATCACACGCTGGAAGAGGTCGGCCGCAATTTCTCGGTCACGCGCGAACGCATCCGCCAGATCGAAGCAAAGGCTCTCCGCAAGTTGCGCCATCCGAGCAGGGCAAAGCGGCTCAGAAGTTTTGTCGATTAATGTGGGCCCGCCAGGACTCGAACCTGGAACGATCCGGTTATGAGCCGGGGGCTCTACCATTGAGCTACGGGCCCGACGTACCGGATATATAGGAGACGTTTTGAAAGAGCAAATTACGTTGATCTTCGCGCTCCACGAACAGGACCTGAAGGCTCAAAACCTTCAAAAGGCCCTGGACGCGATAGCGCCGGAGCTTCAACAGCTGGAAACTTTGGTCGCCACGAACCGCTCGCAAGCCGAGCAAAAATCGGCTAAGATGGCCGAGCTCGAAACCCTGAAGCGCTCCAAGGAGAGGGATGTCGAGACCTCCGAGGCGCGGCAGAAGGATTTTCAGGGCAAGCTGTCGACGATCAAGACGAACAAGGAATACCAGGCGGCCCTGAAGGAGATCTCGGAGACCAAGAAGATCAACAAGGCCACCGAGGATCAGATCCTCGAGGTCATGACCCAGCTGGACGGGCTCAAGACGGAGAAGCAGGCGGCCGACGAGGCCCTCACGGCCTCGGAGGCGAACCTGGAAAAGAGACGCGCCGAGCTCTCCGCCGAATCCGAGAGGCTGATGGGCATGTTGCGCGAGGTGGAGTCGGAAAAGAAGGTGATTGCGGAGAAGGTCGATCCGGCCCTGATGGTGCAGTACCAAAGGGTGCGCAAGGGACGCGCGGAGGCGGTGAGCGAGGTGTCGGGCGGGACGTGCCAGGGATGCCGGATGAGGATCCCGCCCCAGCTCTACATCGAGATCCAGAAGATGAAGACGATCCACGTTTGTCCGTCGTGCCAGCGCTTGCTGTACATGCCGGAGTGGTTGCAGAAGAAGACGGAACCGAAAACCGAGAATTAATGAGGAGGCCCGTATGAAATTGAAGTCACTGCCCAAGGAATTGTTCGCCGAGGTCTTGGACTACCTCGCTGACTTCGAGCACCTCCACGGTTTGAACGAGATCCTCGACGGCGAGCACACGATCTTGAACGTCCGCAGCGCCCTGCGCGAGGCGGCCAACCAGCTTCGCAAGCAGGTCATCGCCGAGAAGGAAGAGAAGAGTTTGACCGAGTACCGCAAGGACGAGCGCCTCTCCACTCAAGTTCGGTCTCTTCTGTCGATTCTGTCCCCCGGCGACGAGCGCAAATTGCTCGATCGCTTCGGATTCCTCGAGTCGTAATCCCCGTTCATGTCGAAATATTTCCTCTATACCGACGGAGCCGCCCGCGGGAATCCGGGGCCGGCGGGGGCCGGGGCTTTTATCTGCACCGGAGACGGGAAGACCGTCGCGGAGATCGCCGAGTATCTCGGAGAAACCACCAACAACGTGGCCGAGTACAAGGGGCTGATCTACGGCCTGGAGAAGTTGATCGAGCTGGGGGCCAAGGACGTTGAGATCCGGGCCGATTCGGAGCTGATGGTCCGCCAGCTGAACGGCCAATATAAGGTGAAGCATCCGAACTTGATCCCGCTTTACCGGGAGGCCCTGGACTTGCTTCGGAAGATCCCGTCTTTTAAGATCATGCATATCCGCCGCGAGCAGAATGCGGAAGCCGATCGCCTCTCGAACGAAGCGATCGATAATCACTACTAGCTTCCTTTGCTCGCTGTAGCGAGCGCTGTCCCGGGGGAAGCGGGATTGAAGTTCTTTGAAAATTTGCGGGAGCGGGCCGGGCGACCGCGCTTCGGTTTCCTTCGGGGAATCGGGGTGAGGAAAGTCCGGACACCACAGGGCAGGGTGCAGGCTAACGGCCTGGCGGAGCGATCCGACGGAAAGTGTCCCGATCCGGAATGATCGGGACCGCGTCCGCTGACGGTTCAGAGCCGCGGCGGACTGGCCACAGAGACGAGTCTTCGTATCGCAAGATGCGGAGGGTGAAACGCGGTAAACCCCACCCGGCGCAAGATCAAGTAAGTCTTCCTTAAGACCGGCCCGGTCGAAATCCCGCCTAAAGCGGGATGGGAGGATGGGTAGATCGCTTGACGCCGACAGTAATGTCGGTGCCAGAGAAATGGTCGCACAAACACAGAATCCGGCTTACAGGCCCGCTCCCGCAAATTCTTTTTCCCTGCAACTTATTTCATTTCCAAATCGATAACGCCGGCATGCTCCGGGCTGTTTCATTCGGATTCCCTATCATGCCGGTGAGTTCCGCCGTTACGGGAGGGTGCGTCATAAGGCCCGCTCCGGCGCTGGACGCCGATATTTCCCCCTTCTGCTCCATTCAAGGCGGAGGTTCTCCCGGCGGCGGCGGGGCCTCGGTCTGGAGATTCCGGTCGGCGGGTTTAACCGACGTCGGCTGCGTGCGGTTGAAGAACGAGGACGCCTTTTCCTTAAGGCCGGACCGGGGTCTGTACGTCGTCGCCGACGGGATGGGCGGTCACCGCGGCGGAGAGGTCGCCAGCCGGATGGCGGTGGACGGTGTCGAGGATTTTACTCAAATTCTTCCTTCCATGACGTCGGAAGAAAGGTTGGAGGCGCTCGCCGGAGCCTTTCGACTCTGCTGTTCCCAAGTCTTCGAGCGCGGCGTCTCGGACTTAGACCTTCGCCACATGGGCACGACGCTTCTGGCCCTGCATCTGGACGAGACCGCGGGCCGCTACTCTATCGCCCACGTCGGCGACAGCCGGGCCTACCGGATCCGCGAAAAACGGATGGAGCAGCTGACGGAAGATCACTCCCTTCGGAACGAGGCCAAGAACATGGGCGCCCCAGAAGCCCAATGGAGCCTCGTTCCCAAGTCCATCATCACCCGGAGCATCGGTACCTTCGAAACCGTCAGGGTCGACACGCTCTCCGGCGAATTGCAGCCGGAAGACGTCTTTTTGCTGTGCACGGACGGTCTGACGGACGCGCTTCGCAACGACGCGATCCTCGGAGTCATTTTGGCGCATCAAGATCTCCAAGAAGCCTGCCGAGAGCTGATCCGCAGAGCCAACGAAGGCGGCGGGCCCGACAACATCACCGCCGTGCTGGTGAGGGCCATGCGGCCGGCTTAAAATTCCATGATACGTTTTAACCCCATCGGCGTGATCGGTTCCTCCCTCTCCGGGTTGATCTCGCGGCCCGTTCCCGTCGAGACCGCTTCTTTGGTGCCTTCCCCGGAAGCCGTGCGAAATTCCGTTCACGCTTCGGGCGCTTTCGATTTGGACGCCTGGCCGGAAGCGTGGACGACGCAGCATCTCCTTCAAAGGGCGAGCTTCTGGAACTTCCGGCGTCTGGCCTTGGTCCGAGACGACGACATGGCCGATGACCCGCTTCGCCAGTTTCAGTATATCGCTTCTTTGAGCGACGTGTTCGCCGCCGCGGGACCGTCCAAGGCCTCCTCGTCCGCGATGGAGAAGACGTTCCGAAAATTGGGCTGCGACGCCGAAACCATCCGTTTCATCCGGAACTACACCGTCGAGAGATCGAAGGCCGTCGTCGAAATCCTGGACATCAAGACGAGGGACGAGCGCCGGCGTCTGGCGGCCGAGTTTTTGGAAATCGCCCTGCATTCCCGCCAGGAAATCGGCGTGTGTCTGTTTCTCGCCAAACGGTTGGGGGAACTGTCCGGCCTGGATTGGAAGGGGCTTGTCGAAGAACGCCGCGCGCGAACTTCCGAATACGAGAGGGAGTTGATCGTCTGCGTTAAGGATGAGGGCGGTTGCGTCCCCTTCGATCGTTTTTTCGACCTCGCCATGTTCAATCCAAAAGCTGGCACCTACACCGGCACGACGGCCTATCATTTGATTTCGGCGGACCCGGCCGCGTCTCCGAACTCTTTCTTCACGACGGCCGCCACCGACCCCATTTTGGCGCGCTCGCTGCTCTCCAATGCGCGTGGCGTTTGGGAGCGGACGGGAGGGCCCGCTGTTTTCGATCTGGTCGAGATGGGCGCCGGCATGGGCAGCCTTGCCGAAGCGATTTTGGAAGAGATCGACGCGTTGCCTCAAGACGACCGGTTCGGGGCCGCCGTGCGTTACACCATCGTCGAAAAGAGTCAGGCGCTGGCGCGTCTCCAAGAAGACCGGTTGGGGCGATTCGGGAACAGGGTGGCCGTTTTGCGCCGCTCCGCCATCTTCGGCGCCTTGCCGCGCGTCCCGGTCGGGATGTTTTTCTCCAACGAGTTGGTCGACATGTTTCCGCCCCGCAAAGTCGTCAACGCCGGGGGCATCCTCCACGAAGTCTACATGTCCCACCGGGGCGGGATTTTTCAGGAAATCTGCGGCCCCCTTCGCGACGAAACGTGCGATTTTCTGGAAGCGCGCGCCATCCGTCCCGTCCCCGGGGAGACCTACTACATCCAACCGGACATTGACCGTTGGGTGGCGTCACTCGCAGAAGCCCTCGGGAGCGGCGAGGTGGTGACGATCGACTACGGCGAAAAACGGGACGTCCTGCGCAAGAACCGTCACGAGTTCGGCCGGTCGATGTTCCGGGGCTACCTGCGCCGGAGCGACCCCAAGATCGATTTCGGCCTCATCTCCTATTTGAGCTATCGGGATTCCCCCACCGGCGTGGCGCGACCCAAGGACATGACCGTGGACGTGGATTTCACCACCCTCGAAGAAGCCGTTGGGAAGGCGGGGGGCTTAAGTCAGAGGGCCTTCCTGAACCAGAGGGAATTCTGTCTGAAATACGGCGGCGAGAGGCCGAAACTCAAAGGATTCGACGAGTGCTGGGTCTCCATCCTTTCAAAAGGCGTTTGACATCGCGCGTCAGTCAGGCGTAGAAAAATGAATGAACGCTCATTCGTTTAAGGAGATTCTTATGAAAGAAGCCGTCATCGTAGCCGCCGTCCGCTCCCCCATGGGACGGGCCGAAAAGGGTTTGCTCGCCAACATGCGCATCGACGACCTCGGTGCCGCCGTCCTGAAAGAAGCCCTCAAGCGCGTTCCCCAGCTTGATCCGAACGAGATCGAAGATGTCCTCGTCGGCTGCGCCATGCCGGAAGGCGAGCAGGGGATGAACTTGGCCCGCAACATCAGCTTGCTGGCCGGCGTCCCATACTCGGCCGCGGCCACCACGGTGAACCGGTTCTGCGCCTCGGGGTTGGAAACGATCAACACCGCCGCCCTCCACATCATGAACGGCAACGGCGAGGTCTACGTCGCCGGCGGCGTCGAGAGCATGAGCCACGTCCCGATGGGCGGTTTCAATCCGTCGCTGAACGAGAAATTTTTCGCTGAAGGCGCTCCCCAGGCCTACATCTCCATGGGCATGACGGCCGAGAACGTCGCCGCGAAGTACAAGATCAGCCGCGAAGATCAGGACAAGTTCGCCGCCGCTTCCCATCAGAAGGCGGCCAAGGCGCACGCGGAAGGCCGCTTCAAGAACGAGATGGTGCCGGTGGAAGTCACCCTCCCGGACGGCAAGAAAGTGATTTTGGACAAGGACGAGAACATCCGTCCGGACACGACGGCGGAAAAATTGGCGGGACTCAAGCCCGTCTTCAAGGCCGACGGCAGCGTCACGGCCGGCAATTCCTCCCCGCTCACCGACGGGGCGGCGTTCGTCATCATGATGTCCGCCGACAAGGCCAAGGCCTTGGGGATCAAGCCGTTGGCCAAGATCCGTGCCATGGCGGTCGCCGGTTGCGATCCCGCCTACATGGGCATCGGCCCGGTTCCCGCGGTTCAGAAGGTCCTGAAGCGCGCCGGATTGACCATCAAGGATATCGACGTCATCGAATTGAACGAGGCCTTTGCGGCTCAGGGGCTGGCCGTTCTCCGCGAGCTCGGGGCCGACCTGAACAAGGTCAACCCGAACGGCGGAGCCATCGCCCTCGGCCATCCGCTGGGCTGCAGCGGCGCCCGCATCATGGGAACGCTCATCAACGACCTGATCACGCTGGACAAGAAGATCGGGCTCGAGACCATGTGCATCGGCGGCGGTCAGGGGGCGGCGACGATCATCGAGCGGTTGTAATGGCCCTCACCCTCGCGATTGCCGTGGGTGCTGGGCCCCTCTCCCAATTTGGGAGAGGGGAGTTGAGGCAAATTCTATAAAGAGAAGGGTGAGGGGCGTATGGCACGTGAGATCAAAAGGGTCGCTGTTTTGGGTTCGGGCGTCATGGGCGCGGGCATCGCCGCCCACGTCGCGGGGGCGGGCATTCCCTGCCTTCTCTTGGACATCGTCCCCAAGGACCTCCCCGCCGGCGGCGATCGGAACGCCCTGGCCAAGAAGGGCATCGAACACGTGCTCACGTCCAAGCCCTCGCTGATCTTTTCCAAGGCAGACGCCAAGCTGATCACCCCCGGCAACTTCGAGGACGATTTCGATAAGTTGAAAGATTGCGACTGGATCATCGAGGTCGTCGTCGAGCGCCTGGACATCAAGCGCTCCGTCTTCGAGCGCGTCGACAAAGTGATGAATGAGAACGCCATCGTCAGCTCCAACACCTCGGGTCTGCCGCTGAAGGACATGGCCGAGGGCCGGTCGGAGAAGTTCCGCAAGAATTTCGTCATCACGCACTTCTTCAATCCCGTCCGTTACATGAAGCTGGTTGAGTTGGTGACCGGTCCCGAGACCAATCCGGAAGTGATCAGCTTCATCTCCGGCTTCCTCGATCAGAAATTGGGCAAGGGCGTGGTCTACGCCAAGGACACGCCGAACTTCATCGCCAACCGGATCGGCGTCTACGGCTGGTTCGCGGCGATGCGTGACATCTTAAAGGACGGCTACAAGGTGGAAGAAGTGGACAAGATCCTGGGAACGGCCATCGGACGGCCCAAGAGCGCGATGTTCCGCACGACCGACATGGTCGGCCTGGACACGCTCGCGCATGTCGCCAAGAACACCTACGAAGCCTGCCCGAACGACGAAGAGCGTGACGTCTTCAAGCTGCCTCCGATCGTGCAGACCATGCTCGACAAGAAACTCCTGGGTGACAAGGTCGGCATGGGCTTTTTCCAAAAGACCAAGTCCGCCGACGGGAAGAAGGACATCCAGGCCTTGGACCTCAAGACCGTCGAATACCGCGCGCAGGAAAAGGTGAAGTTCGATTCCATCGCGGCGGTGAAAGACATCGAAGACTCCGGCCAGCGGCTGAAGCAGGTCGTCGCCGCCAAGGACCGCGCCGGGGAGCTGGCCTGGAAGGCGGTCCGCAGCGTGCTCGTCTATGCCGCCAACCGGATCCCCGAAATCGCCGACGACGTGGTCAACGTCGACAATGCGATGAAGTGGGGCTTCAACTGGGACTTGGGTCCCTTCGAGACCTGGGACGTTTTGGGCGTGAAGGAAACCGTCGAGCGCCTGAAGGCCGAGGGCGTCAAGATCCCGGTCTTCGTACAACAGGTGTTGGAGAAGGGTGAAGGGCGTTTCTATAAGAAGGACGGCGCGAACACGCTGTACTTCGATCAAAAGTCTCTGAAGTACAAGCCGTTGCCGGAGCGCCCGGGCGTGTTGCTCTTGAAGAACGTCAAGGAGCGCGCGAAGGTCGTCGCCAAGAACGAGGGCGCGTCCTTGTGGGACGCCGGAGACGGCGTGGCCGTCCTTGAGTTCCATACGAAGATGAACGCCATCGATGCCGATGTCGGCGCGATGATCAATACGGCCGTCGACGAGACGGAGAAGAACTTTCAGGGTTTGCTCATTTTCAACGAGGCCCAGAACTTCTCCGTCGGCGCCAACATCATGCTCCTCTTCTTGGAGGCCCAGCAGAAGAACTGGAAGGGCATCGAGGACATGATCCGGGGCTTTCAGGCAGCCACCATGCGGCTGCATACGTCCAAAAAGCCGGTGGTCGCGGCGCCGCACCAGATGGCTTTGGGCGGAGGCTGCGAAGTCGCCCTCGGAGCGAACGCGATCCACGCTCACGCCGAATTGTACACGGGCCTGGTCGAAATCGGCGTCGGGCTCATCCCCGCCGGCGGCGGTTGCAAAGAAATGTTGATCCGTTGGCAGGACCGGATGCAGGAGAAGTTTGCCAAGATCCCTCCGCAGAACCGTTGGGCCCGTCGCATCGACGGCGGTCCGTTCCCGAAGACGCAGAAGGCTTTCGAGGCCATCGCTTTCGCCAAAGTCAGCATGTCCGCCAAGGAGGCCATCGAGAACGGGACTCTGCGCAAGACGGATCGCATCAGCCTCTCGCGCGATCATCATTTGAATGAGGCCAAGAAGACGGTGTTGGACCTGGCCAAGACCTATCAGCAGCTGAAGGAACGCGAGGACATCTGGGTCGCCGGCCGGGGCGGTTTCTTCGCCCTCAAGAGCGCCATCGACGGTTTCGCCTCCCAGAAGAAGATCTCGGAGCACGACGCGGTCATCGTCACGAAGATCGCGAACATCCTCACGGGCGGCGACATCCCCAACATGGCCTTCGTGAACGAGCAGCGCATCTTGGACCTCGAGTGCGAAGCCTTCCTGGAGCTTTGCGGCATGGAGAAGACGCAGGAGCGCATCCAGGCCATGCTGATGACGGGCAAGCCCCTCCGAAATTAGCCGGAAACACAATCTTTGAAGTGTGGACGAACGCGGCGCGTCCGGTTATGCTCGGGCGGATCGGAGATGTGGGTTTTCATGGAAAAGCGCCGACTCGCCGGGTCCCTTCTTTCTCTGATATTGATGGCCGGCGGACCTGCCGCCTTCGCCCAATCGCCCGGTCCCGAAACGGCGCCGGAAACCCGCAACTCTCAGCTTCCTCTCGCTCCTTCTCAACCGGCAAAGGCGGTCAAGACGTCCCTGGAGATGAAGGTGCACGGCATCTTGGCGATCGGCGAAGGCGACGACCGCCGGTCCTCGGCCATCATCGCCATGAAGGGGCAGGGGAAGACGTACTCGCCCGGCCAAATCATCGACGACAATCCGGATTTGAAGCTGGTGAAGATTCAGGACGACCGGATCGAGTTCATCAATAAAGGGCAGCTGGAATTCGCCCCGGTGAAACGGTTCCCGGACGCCGGTTACGGGGGAGGCGGCGGCGGAAGTTCCGCCCCGCCCGCTTATTCGGCGGCTGCGGAGCCCAAGGATCGCGATGCCGTCGCCGCTCCGGCGCGCCCGACTTTCTCCAGACCGAGGCCGATACGCCGGCCGCCGCCGGGACAGGGCGACACGATCACCCCTTCAGGCGCGCAAGAATAGATTTAATCGCGAAAATTATTGAATTGGAGCTCGACGGGAAATTCGGTGCCCCGAAGCGTCTTGATGACCGCTTGAAGGTCGTCGCGGTTCTTGCCCGTGACGCGCAGCTTCTCGCCCTCGATCGCCGCTTGCACCTTAAGATTCATCCCTTTGACGATCTTGACCAGTTCGCGCGCCTTTTCCGTCTCGATGCCGTTGATCAGTTTGATCAGGCACTTCACCGTCCCGCCCAAGGCGGGCTCAATCTTTCCAGTGTCGAGGGACTTGAGCGAAACGCCGCGCTTGATCATCTTGGACTGCACGACGTCGATCAGCGTCTTCATCTTGTGCTCGTCGATCGCCACGAGATGAAGCCCGTCCTTGTCGAGCCTGATCTCCGCCTTGGCGCCCTTGAAATCGTAACGCGTGAGGATTTCCTTCTGCGCCTGATTCACGGCGTTGTCGACTTCCTGGCGGTTCAGTTCGGAGACGATGTCGAAAGACGGCATAGAATTTCCCCGTGTAGGGGCGTATGGCCATACGCCCCTACGATACGATCAATGATTCCCCGGTCATTCCCTTCGGTTTAGGAATTCCCAAAATTTGAAGAATGGTCGGGGCCACGTCTTGAAGGCCTCGGCCCGACTTCAGTTTCGCCCCCTTGAAGCGGTCGCCAATGAGATAGAAGGGGACGGGATTGAGCGTGTGCGCCGTGTGCGGCCCGCCGTTCTGGTCGAGCATTTGCTCGCAATTGCCGTGGTCCGAGGTGATCAACGCCACGCCTCCGCGCGCGAGAACCTCTTTGCAGATTCGTCCCGCGCAGTCGTCGATCACCTCCACGGACTTCACCGTCGCCGGTAAGACACCGCTGTGGCCGACCATGTCGGGGTTTGCGAAGTTCATGAGAACGACGTCGACGCCTTCGCGGATCTTGGTCAAGGCGGCCTCGGTGACGGCGAGCGCGCTCATTTCAGGTTTTTTATCGTAAGTCGGCACGTCCTTGGGCGAGGGAATAAGAAGCCTCTCCTCGCCCGGAAAGGGCGGCTCGACGCCTCCGTTCAAGAAATAGGTGACGTGGGCGTATTTCTCCGTCTCCGCCGTGTGGAACTGCTTCAGACCCCTTTCACTCAAAAGCTCCGCCAACACGCGCTGGGGACGGCTGGGAGGAAAGGCGACGGGCAGAGGAAAGGTCTTGTCGTAAGGAGTCATGCAGACGAAGGCCGCGAGTTTCGGAGTGCGGGCACGGGTAAAACCGTCGAAGGCCGGATCGGTCAGCGCCTGCGTCAGCTCGCGCGCCCGGTCGGGGCGGAAATTGAAGAAGACGACGGCGTCGCCGTCCTTCATTCGGTTCTTCGTCAGGTCCCCGAAAACATAGGGCTGGATGAATTCGTCGGTGACATGCGCGGCGTAAGCTTCCTCGATGGCCTTCACGGGATCTTGGTGCACGGTTCCTTTGCCGGCAGTCAAAGCATCATAGGCGATCTGGACGCGCTCCCAGCGCTTGTCCCGATCCATGGCGTAATAACGGCCGACGAGGGTCCCGATCTCCCCGATGCCCGCCAGTTCCTTCTGGAGCGCCTTCACATAGGTTTGGCTGCTCTTCGGCGGCGTGTCGCGGCCGTCCAAGAAACAGTGGACGATGATACGCGCCACACCCGCGCCCTTGGCCATCTTCAGAAGGGCGAAGAGATGCTTTTCGTGGCTGTGCACGCCGCCGTCCGAGAGCAGGCCCATCAGATGGAGTGTGCCTTGTCCGGCGACGGCCGTCTTAAAGGCCGTCGTGAGGGCCTCGTTCTTGAAGAACGACCCGTCCTCGATGGCGTGGTTGATCTGCGAATAGCCCTGATAGTTGATCCGGCCGGAGCCGATGGTTAAGTGGCCGACTTCGGAGTTGCCCATCGTTTTGGGAGGCAACCCGACGGCCTCGCCGGAGGCCTCCAGCTCGGTGTGGGGATAGTCCTTCCGGATCCAATCGAAATTTGGCGTTTTCGCCATTTCGATGGCGTTGCCGTCCTTGGCTTCACGAAGACCGAAGCCGTCCAGAATGATGAGAACCAAAGGATTCATTTCAGCGCGAACTTGACCTTCGGCGCGTCGCCCCACAGCTTGTCCAGGCCGTAAAAGGCGCGCGCCTCTTCATAGAAAATGTGCGCGATGACGCCGGCGCAGTCGATCAGGATCCAATGGCCCCGCTGGTAGCCTTCGACGCCCAACGGGCGGACGCCGGCCTTTTTCAGAGTTTCTTGGATGCGGTCCGAGATGGCCTGGACCTGCCGGTCCGAGGAGCCGCTGGCGATGACGAAATAATCCGCGAAGGCGGAGAGTTTCGTCAGGTCCAAGACGGCCAGATCCGTCGCCTTGGTGTCGTAGGCCGCCTGGGCGATGATCTGGGCCAAGGCTCTCGAAGGATCTTTAGGGCGGGGGATCGCTGCGCGCCTCCCCCGAGCCCCCTTTGCTTCGCTCGGACGGGGTGAACCCGATCCTCGCTCGTTTTTCTTTTTCATAATTATTCTCTAATTTGTCCGTTGCCGGTCACGACGAACTTCGTCGTCGTCAGTTCTTCCAGTCCCATCGGCCCGAAGGCGTGCAGCTTGGTGGTGCTGATGCCGATTTCCGCGCCCAAACCCAGCTGGCCGCCGTCATTGAAGCGTGTGGAGGCGTTCCAGAGGACGACCGACGAATCGAGGCGGTTCAAGAATTCCCGGGCCCGCGACTCGTCTTTCGTGACGATGGTCTCCGTGTGCAGCGATCCGTATTTCTGGATGTGCTTGATGGCGGCGTCCAAATTTGGAACCGTTTTCACCGCCAGGATCAGATCGAGATACTCCGTGCCCCAATCCTTTTCGGTGGCCTTCTTAACGTTAGGAACGAGTTTGCGGACCTTGTCGTCGCCGCGGATCTCGACGCCTGCATCTTGCAAGCGCTTCAGGGCGTGCGGCAAAAAGGTGGGGGCGATCTTTTCGTTCACGACCAGCGTTTCGAGGGCGTTGCAAACGCCGGGCCGCTGGACCTTGCCGTTCAAGGCGATCTTCTCCGCCATCTCGGCGTCCGCCGATTCGTCCACGTAGACGTGGCAGACACCCTTGTCGTGCTTGATGACGGGGATCTTCGAGTGCTCCTCCATCCACTTCATGAGCGACTCGCCGCCGCGGGGGATCATGACGTCGATGGATTTCGCCTGCTTGACGAAGATCTCCATGGCCTTCCGGTCCGGCGTGTCGATGACCTGCACGATGGCGGGATCGACGCCGTTCTTCTTCAGGACGTCCTTCAGGATCTTGCCCAAAATAATGTTCGAATGAATCGCTTCGGAACCGCCGCGCAGGACGACGGCGTTGCCGGATTTCAGACAGAGGCCGGCGGCGTCGATGGTCACGTTCGGACGCGATTCGTAGATGATGCCGACCACGCCCAGCGGGATGCGGACCTTGCGGATCTTCAGACCGTTCGGCCGCGTCCAGTCCTTCACGGTTTCGCCGACGGGATCGGGGAGGGCGGCGACCTCGCGCAGGCCCTTGGCCATCTCGGAGATGCGTTTCGGGGTCAAGGTCAGGCGGTCGACCATGGCCGGCGCCAATTTCTTGGCGAACACGCTCTTCAGGTCCTTTTGATTGGCCTTGATGATCTCGGCTTGCCGGGCTTCCAGGGCGTCGGCGGTCTCGGCGAGGAGGCGGTTCTTGGCCTCGGTGGTCAGCTTGGCCACGACGGGCGCCGCTTCGCGGGCCTTTTTGCACAGGGCTTCGATTTTCAGAGAGAGGGACATGCTTCCTTTATTATCACCGCTTCGCCAGAAAAAGCGAGCCCACGGGCTCCGCCGAAAAGATCTTCTCCAAGACCCGTTTCCCCCGGCCATGGGCGATGACGGTCGGAACGCCGCTCCGCCCGGCCTTGCGGGCCGCCTGGAGCTTGGTCGTCATCCCCCCCACCGAGGTGTGGGTGGAGGTGTTGGCGGCGCGGGAGAAGGCCTTTTTGTCGATCTTTTCCACCACGTCGATCTTGCGGGCTTTGGGGTCTTTGCGCGGATCCGCCGTATAGAAACCGTCCTGGTCGGTGAGCAGCACCAGCAGATCGGCGTCCACCAATCGGGCGACCAAGGCGGCGAGATTGTCGTTGTCGCCGACGCGGATCTCGTCCACCACCACGGTGTCGTTCTCGTTGATGATGGGCACGATGCCGTGTTTGAGCAGCTCGCGCATCGTGTGCTTGGCGTTGGCGTACTGTGCCTTGTTCTCCAGATCCGGACGCGTCAGCAGGATCTGCGCGACGTTGAGCTTCGCCCGCATCAATGCCTTCTCGTACAGGTGGATCAGGATCGGCTGGCCGACGGCGGCGCAGGCTTGGAGCTCGGAAATCTTCTTGGGCTTTTTCCGAAACCCTAAATGCTGCATGCCGGAGGCGATGGCTCCGGAGGTGACTAGGATGACGCTTATGCCCCTGCGCCGGAGGGCGGCGATGCCGTCGGCCACGCCCAGAAGGGCCTTGTGCGAGATGCGGCCGTCTTTGCCCGCCAGGATAGAGGAACCGATCTTCACGACGACGCGCTTGGCGCGGCGGACGATTTTCTCCAGCGGGCGCTTGCTTAGGATTTTTTCTGCCATTCCTCGGGAGTGTAGGTTTTCAGAGAAAAGGCGTGGACCGCGCCGGAATTGATGTCGGCCTCGAAGACCGATTTCACGATCCGGTGCTGCTCCAGCATCGATTTTCCCTCAAAGGCCTTCGTGACGACGGTGACCTGCCAGTGGTCGCCGGTGCCCGTCAGGTCCTTGAGCGCGACCTGGGCGTCCGGGAACTTGCCGACGATCATCGCCTTGATTTCTGCGGGTGTTCTCAGAGGCATGGGCGGTTTTTTAGGGGATCGGAGGGGGGTTGTCGAGGGGTTTTGCGGCCCCCCTCAACGTGTTCCTTCTACTTCTGCTGCGCCCACTCGCACTTCTTGGCCTGGGCCAATTCCATAATGCGCTGTCCGCGCATCATGCTCGGCAGGGCGTCGGCCATGCCGCCTCCCATCTGCTGGATCTCCTGCCGGTGCTGCTGGGCCTGAGCCATTTGGCCGGGGGCCTGGGCCATGGCGGCGCCCAATTGGGCCCAATCGCCGCCCGGCAACGATCCTGCGACGCTCGAGGCCGTTCCCAGCGCTACTTGGGATTTCGCGTTCTTCATCTTTTCCATGTCTTTCTGCGACTGCTTCCCGGCCTGAGCGACCATGGCCTGGACGCTCGGATCCTTCATGACGGTGCCCAGCTCTTTCTGGAGGGCGTCGCAGCTCAAGGATTCGTCGCCGGGCCGTTTGGCCCCGGCCTCCGCCGCGTCCATGGCCTCCTGCATGGCCTCTCCTGGGTCTTGAGATTTCTTGTCCTTTCCCCAGCCGGAGGCGGGGATGAGAAGGACGGCGACGAGGACGGGCGTTAGGAATTTGAGAAACATAAGAACCTCCACCCCCTTATTCCGATAGTGTGCCCGTTTTGGCGAAGAAGTGCGATGCTCCCGACGGTTTTTTTAAACGACCAGTTTTGACGTCTCGCGGAGGAGTTCTTCCAGTCCTTGATGAGTGGCGGCGGAAATTTCCAAGATCTTCGTTTTCTTGGATTTAATGGCTTTTTTGAGCGCCTTTCGGGCCTCAAGGAGACGTTCTTGAACATCGGGCAGGTCGCACTTGGTCAAAACGACCAATTCCGGTCTGTCACGAAACTCAGGGTCGTAGGTTTCCAATTCCTGACGGATGGCGCGGTAGGCCTTCGCCGGGTCGGGGTGCGTCGGGTCGTTCAAGGCGATCAGGTGGAGGAAGACGCGCGTTTTTTCGATGTGCTTGAGAAAACGAATCCCCAGGCCCACGCCATCGCTTGCGCCTTCGATCAAGCCCGGCAGGTCGGCGGCGGTGAAGCTTTTATCTTTGTAGGAAACGACGCCCAGCACCGGGGTTTTGGTGGTGAAAGGATAATCGGCGATCTTCGGTTTCGCCGCCGAGATGGCGGCGATCAGGGTGGACTTGCCGGCGTTGGGGAAGCCGATCAGGCCCACGTCGGCCAAGAGCTTCAATTCCAAGATCACCCATCGCTCTTCGCCCGGAAGGCCGTCTTCGGCCTCTTTAGGCGCCTGTTTGGTGGACGTGGCGAAGTGCATGTTGCCGCGCCCGCCGCGCCCGCCCTGGGCGATGATGACCTCTTCGTCCGGCTTCTCGAAGGCCGCCAGCACGCGCCCGGTGTCTTCCTCCTTGATGGTGGTGCCCACGGGGACGCGGATGACGATGTCGTCGCCGGCATGCCCGTACTGATCCTTGCCGCGCCCGTGCTCTCCGCGCTTGGCCTCGAAGTGGCGCCGGTATTTGAAGTCGAGAAGGGTGCAGAGGCCGGTGTCCGAGCGGAAGATGACGTTCCCTCCGCGCCCGCCGTCCCCGCCGTTGGGACCGCCGCGCGGGACGTACTTCTCGCGCCTGAAAGAGACGCACCCGTGCCCGCCGTCGCCGCCTCTTACGAAGATTCTGGCCTCGTCGATGAATTTCACGGGGCGTAATGTTTCAGATGCGCATGGCCTGGTAAAGCTCAGAATGGTATCAAAACTACGGGTAACCATCGTTAAATTTGTTTCAATTCGTTTGGAGAGGCGCAACGACACACGTATAATCGGCGTAACATCATAAAAAAGGAGGAGAGTTATGGGGGGGTACGCGATTAGGATTTTCGCACTGATCTTGTTGGGCGCATTGCCCCTTCCCCTGCATGCGGCCCCCTCATCCGGTGTGGCCACATCGATCATGCGTGTTCCTCCGCTGACCGTTTCCCAGGGGCTTTGGCCCGCCTTCTATGTCCAATCCACGACCCCTACCAACGGAGCCGTAGGATATGGCCAACCGTATCTGACGGCCGTGTTCAACAGGGCGATCGATGCCGACACAATCAACAAATCGACCTTCAAGCTGAAGTGCGGTGAGAAGATAATCACCAACGCGAACGTACAGGCGCTTTCTCCCGATTCCTCCGACAACAAGGCGGCGATTTTCTGGGCGAACGAACTCTTGGCCAAGAACGTCCAATGCTTGGCGACCTTGACGACGGGCATCAAGAGCTCATCCGGAGACTCGTTGACGAAGGATTACACTTGGGGTTTCAAGACCGAGGCGAGGAACGAATGCATCTTGAACGAGTGCAGTCAGTTCTACGGCGGTCTACTTGTGTTGGATCAGGCCCCAAACGCGCAAAAACATAATTTTGTCATGGAAGGGGGCGGCATGGTGACGTGCCTGGCCGTCCCTAAGGATGTGTATGGGGATGAAATATTCCCCCACCTGATGGGGTGCATGCCGCTCGCGTCGGATCCGGTATGGCTCCAAGTCATGAAGAATTGGGATTGGGTGGAAGGGGTTCAGGGGTGTGCCGTTCCCGTCGGCAAAGAGGCGTGGGGTCAGGAGGACTTTTGGTGGTCGGATGACCCGGCCTATATAGCGTCCGCCAATGAGTTTGCGTCTCTCAAAGGCGACGATGCCTTCGATACGGAGAACGTCGTGCTGTTTTGTTATTCTCCCAGGATAAAGGAGTGGAGAGACGCCTGCGGGAATAATACCTGCGGCAACAGTAAGATGATGATGAAGTCGGGCCTGCCTCGTTTGTTTCGATGAAAGGAATCGCCGGAGAGAAACCGGTGATTATTGCGGGTAAACGCTGACCTTACGCTTCGTCGGACCGAACGCCTCGTACTTCACGAGGCCGTCGATCTTGGCGTAGATGGTCCAGTCGCGGCCGACGCCGACGTTCTGGCCCGGATGGATGCGGGTGCCGCGCTGACGGACGATGATGGAACCGGCCTTCACGGCCTGGCCGGCGAAGCGCTTGATGCCGCGTCGCTGGCCGTGGGAATCGCGGCCGTTGGAAGTAGAGCCGCCGCCTTTTTTGGTAGCCATAAAATCTTATCCTTTAATATCCGTGATCTTCACGACCGTCAGCGGTTGCCGATGACCCACTTTGCGCTCGGAGGACTTCCGGCGGCGGTAAGTGTAGGCGATGAGTTTGGGGCCCTTCGTTTCCTCGACCACCTCCGCCGTTACCTGGGCGCCGTCCAGCTTCGGCTTGCCCAACTTGATGGTCTCGCCGTCCTCGATCAAAAGAACGGGGAAATTGACCTTCTCGCCCGACTTGGATTCGAGCTTTTCGATCTCGATCTGATCGCCCACCTGAACCCGGTATTGTTTGCCGCCTGTTTCGATCACTGCGTACGCCATAGTGGTAACCCTTTAAAAAGAAGGGGGTTTCTAGACGCCCCCAGGAGCTTTGTCAACCGTTTCTACTCGGTTTTCACGGGCGGCGAGGTACGGGTAGTAATGATCCCTCAAGAAATCGCTTTTGAAGTCACGGTAGGAGGAAATACCGCCCAGCAGGAAATAAAGCCGGATGAAAACCCAAGCCAGATCGAGCTGATAAGGAAGGAAGCCGGATCTCGCCCCATGGGGGTAGAGGTGGTGGTTGTTGTGCCATTCGCCGGCCACATAGCCCGGCCAGACCTGATTGATGGAGAGGTCGTCCCGGTTGAAGTCGATGCCGTCGACTCTCTTGTCCTTGCCCCCGCCGTGTCCGTCGTAATTGAAGGTG
The DNA here is from genome assembly GCA_036274695.1 of bacterium. GTDB lineage: Bacteria > UBA10199 > UBA10199 > JACPAL01 > DASUFF01. The sequence continues at coordinate 29,296 of DASUFF010000181.1, forward strand.
CGGACGCCGATACCCCACACGATGGCGAGTCCGAAGAGGGCGGTCGCGAGGGCGTGCCCGCCTAGGATGTAGAACGCCGCGTACCAGAAGATCCAATTCAAGGCGTAATGAAGGACGGTCCGCGCGGGATGGCAGATCGATCCCCAGACGGCGTATTGCTCGTAGGTGTTGGCGACGACCCCGGTATGCCGCACCAGATTGGCCGCGAGCTCGTAATTTCCGCGCGAAAGGTTTTTGGCGATCGGCTGGTGGTTGGCGTCGGCCAGGAAACAATAAAGCCAGCCTCCATGGACGTTGTAAGGGTCGCCCGGTTTTTCGGATAAAAAATGATGGACGTGATGGGAGACGACGTAGATCTCCTCCGGCACGAGTTTGATCACCAGGTTGCGACAGAGAAACCGCCAAAATCCGTTCCGGAAGACGTAGGCGCGGTGCGTTCCGTAACGGTGATGGAAGATCGTCCCGTACGTGCCCATGACCACCATGCTGTAGAAAAGCCCGATTCCCAAAAGCGGCCAGCTGAAGAAATGGATGAAGAAAATCAGGAAGGGGACGCTCAGCGACAGCGTGGTGAACCAGCCCCAGAATGGCAGCCAGTTCTTTTTCGATTTGAAAATATTAATTCGCGAGAAAAACTCCGAGAAAAGTTCACGATGGCTGGGGACGTAAAGCTTTTCGTCGCGTTCGTAGCCGTAAGACGGCGGATCGAGGACTTCGTTCAAGAGCGGCACGGGGAACCTTTCTGTTGTGCCGCTGGGGCGGGACTTTAATGCGGTCTTAGCTCGACAAGCCCGCGCGCGGCTCGTCCGATTTGGGACGTCCGCCGGGGACGGAGCCTTCGGCGATGTCGAATTGTTCCAGGTGGTAGTCGTCGCGGGCCTTGACGACGGCCTTTTTGCCGGTGCGGCGCTCCCACTCGTCCAGCCCCGGCTTTTCCTCTTCCAACAACATTTCGGCCACCGACGGATGGGCCTGGATCGTGACCATCTCTTCGTGGATGTCGGAAAGATTGCGGCGGATCTCGCGGAAGATTTCGTGGCAGACGGTGGCCCGGCTCTTCAAATAGCCGCGCCCCTCGCAGTAGAAGCAGGTTTCGCAGAGCAGGCGCGAGAGGCTCTCCCGCGTGCGTTTGCGGGTCATCTCCACCAATCCCAAATCCGTAATCTTGGTGATGGTCGTCTTGGAGCGGTCGGATTTGAGCGCTTCCTTCAAGGCCTGGTAGACCTTTTCCCGGTTGGCCGGGCGCTCCATGTCGATGAAGTCCAGGATGATGATGCCGCCCAAATCCCGCAGGCGCAGCTGGTAGGCGATCTCCTTCACCGCCTCGAGATTGGTCTTGAGGATGGTGTCTTCCAAATTGCGCTTGCCGACGAACTTGCCCGTGTTGACGTCGATGGCGATCAGGGCCTCGGTCTCCTCGATGATGATGTAGCCGCCGGACTTGAGCCACACCTTCTTGCCCAGGGCGCGGGAGATCTCCACCTCGATGCCGTAGGCGTCGAAGATGGGCTCGTTGTCGTCGTAAAATTGAACGAAGTTCCCCGCGCGGGGGAGGAAGGTCTCGATGAAGCCCTTCACCCGCTCCATCTCTTCCTTGCTGTCGATGATGATGCGGTCGATGTCCGGCGTGAACAAATCGCGGACGGCCCGGTGGACCACGGAGAGTTCGCGGTGGAGCAGGGCGGGGGACTTGGCCGTGTTCTTCTTGGCGTCGATTTCCTGCCAGAGCTTGGTCAAATATTCCATGTCCTGCTTGATGTCCTTCAGCGTCGCGCCCTCGGCCATGGTGCGGGCGATGAAGCCGCCGGTGGTCTCCAGCTCGGGGCGGAGTTTTTCGATCAGGTTCTTAAGCCGCGTGCGTTCGCCCTCGTCCGGGATGCGGCGGGAGACGCCGATGTGGTTGACCGTCGGCATGTAGACCAAAAAGCGGCCGGGCAGGCTGATGTGCGAGGTGAGCCGGGCCCCCTTGGTGCCGATGGGCTCGCGGGCGATCTGGACGACGACGTCCTGTCCCTCCCGGACCAAATCCTGAATCTGCGGGATCTGGCGCCGGGCCCGGTTCTCGAACCGCGGGCGGTCGGGGGGAGGGGATTCCTCTTCGCCGGCCATCATCTCTTCGATGGCCAGCTCCGGGGCGATGTCGGTCACGTACAGGAAGGCCGTCCTCTCCAAGCCGATCTCGGCGAAGGCGGCCTGCATGCCGGGCAGCACCCGGACGATCCGGCCTTTATAGATATTCCCCACCAGACCGGCGTCTTGGAGACGCTCGACGATGAGTTCGGAGATCTGGCCAGCCTCCAGGCGCGCGATGCGGGTCTCCGTAGGAGTAACGTTAATAATAAGCTCGTTCGACATTCGGGGGCGTTATCTCAGGGAAATCCGCGATCTTTCAAGAGAAATGTCAATTATTTTGACAAAGAAGAGGGCGCTGTCTATAAGGGCGCGGCTTTTCCGCATATAAGGAATCCTCATACTAAAGGGATATCAAAGGAGCCCGTCATGAACCGCGTAAAGACCTTTCTTTTTGGCCTGATGAGCATCCTCGCTCTGACGCCGCTGTCCGCCTGGGCCAGTGAAGCGGCCTTGGAGCTGCCGGACTTGTCCTCCCAGTCCTTCTTAGGTTTGGACGGACATACCCTGCTCTTAAGCGGACTGGTCATTTGCGCCTTGGGTCTGATCTTCGGATTGGTCATCTACGCGCAGGTCAAGAAGCTCCCGGTGCATGACTCCATGAAGGAGATCTCCGAACTCATCTACGAAACCTGCAAGACCTACCTGCAGACGCAGGGCAAGTTCATCTTGATCCTCTGGGTCTTCATCGCCGTCATCATCGCCGCTTACTTCGGTTGGTTGGCCCCGATCCCGGGCAAGCCGGTCGGCACCACCTTGTCCGTCATCCTGCTCTTCAGCCTCTTGGGCATCGCGGGCAGCTACGGCGTGGCGTGGTTCGGCATCCGGATCAACACTTTGGCCAACTCCCGCACGGCGTTCGCGAGCTTGAAGGGCAAGGCCTTTCCGGTCTGCTCGATCCCGCTGCGCTCCGGCATGTCCATCGGCATGCTTCTGATCAGCACCGAGCTCATCATGATGCTCGGCATCCTCCTGTTCATTCCGTCCGATTACGCCGGCCCGTGCTTCATCGGTTTCGCCATCGGCGAATCGTTGGGCGCCTCGGTCTTGCGCATCGCCGGCGGCATCTTCACCAAGATCGCCGACATCGGTTCCGACCTCATGAAGATCGTCTTCAACATCAAGGAAGACGACGCGCGCAACCCCGGCGTCATCGCCGACTGCACCGGCGACAACGCCGGCGACTCGGTCGGTCCCACGGCCGACGGCTTCGAGACCTACGGCGTCACGGGCGTCGCCCTCATCACGTTCATCCTCTTGGCCGTCCCGAACGCCGCCACCCAGGTTCAGCTCCTGGTGTGGATCTTCGTCATGCGCATCATGATGGTCATCGCCTCCGGCGTATCGTACCTTTTGAACGAAGCGATCGCGAAGGCCCGTTACGGCAACGCCGAGAAGATGAACTTCGAAGCCCCGTTGACTTTTTTGGTCTGGCTGACCTCCATCGTCTCGGTCGCCATGACCTACGCCGTCTCCTACCTGCTGATCCCGGACCTGGGCGACGGCTCGTACTGGTGGAAACTTTCGACGATCATCACCTGCGGCACGATTGCGGGCGCCCTGATCCCCGAAATGATCAAGATCTTCACGTCCACCGAATCCGGTCACGTCCGCGAAGTCGTGACGTCCTCCCGCGAGGGCGGCGCGTCGTTGAACGTGCTCTCCGGCTTCATCGCCGGCAACTTCAGCGCCTACTGGATGGGTATCGTCATCGTCATCCTGATGGGCATCGCCTACGGCGTCAGCACCTTGGGGATCGGCGACATGATGCTCGCCCCCGCGGTCTTCGCCTTCGGCCTCGTAGCCTTCGGCTTTTTGGGCATGGGCCCGGTGACCATCGCGGTCGACTCCTACGGACCGGTCACGGACAACGCCCAGTCCGTCTACGAACTATCCACCATCGAATCGATCAAGGGCATCAAGGAAGAGATCAAGAAGAACTTCGGCTTCGACGTGAAGTTCGACAAGGCGAAGGACCTATTGGAAGAGAACGACGGCGCGGGCAACACCTTCAAGGCCACCGCCAAGCCCGTGTTGATCGGCACCGCCGTGGTCGGAGCGACAACCATGATCTTCTCCATCATCGTCATGCTCACCGATAAGCTGACGACGGGTATCGAAAACCTCTCGCTCCTGCACCCGCCGTTCCTGCTAGGGCTCATTACCGGCGGCGCGGTCATCTACTGGTTCACCGGCGCGTCCACCCAGGCCGTTTCCACCGGCGCCTACCGCGCGGTCGAGTTCATCAAGAAGAACATCAAGCTCGAGGGCGCGGAAAAGGCCTCCATCGAAGACTCGAAGAAGGTCGTCGCCATCTGCACGCAGTACGCGCAGAAGGGCATGTTCAACATCTTCCTGACCGTCTTCTTCTCGACGCTCGCCTTCGCGTGTTTGGAGCCGTTTTTCTTCGTCGGTTACCTGATCTCGATCGCGCTCTTCGGCCTCTATCAGGCCATCTTCATGGCGAACGCCGGCGGCGCCTGGGACAACGCCAAGAAGATCGTCGAGGTGGAATTGAAGGAAAAGGGGAGCGCGCTGCACGCCGCTTGCGTGGTCGGCGACACCGTCGGCGATCCGTTCAAGGACACTTCGTCGGTCGCCTTGAACCCCGTCATCAAATTTACGACGCTCTTCGGCCTGCTGGCCGTCGAGCTGGCCGTGGAGCTCGGCAAGGATGCGGGCCACAAGAACCTGACCTACTGGCTGACCGGGGCCTTCTTCGTGATCTCGGCGATCTTCGTCATCCGGTCGTTCTACGGGATGCGCATCAAGTCGGAATAAGTCGTACGTTGACCTCACGGTCCCGGAGGCATAGCCTCCGGGACCATGAATTCTCCCTTCACCCCCGAGCACGAACTCTTCCGAAAAACCGTCCGCGATTTCGCCGAGAAGGAGCTGCTTCCCAACAAAGAAAAGTGGGAGACGGACAAGGAATTCCCCACGAGCGTCTTCAAGAAGGCGGGCGAGTTGGGGATCCTGGGCGTCTGTTTTCCGGAAGCGGTCGGGGGCAGCGCCGGCGATTACTGGTTCAAGGTGGTGTTTTGCGAAGAAATCGTCCGTTGCCGGATGGCGGGCGTGGCGATGGATCTGCTGGTACAGGCCGATATCGCAACGCCGGTCATCGATGCGCTCGGCACCCAGGAACAGAAGGATCTTTTTCTGAAACCCGCCGTCGCGGGCGATAAAATCGGCGCGCTCGGCGTCACGGAGCCCGGTTGCGGCTCGGACGTGATGAACATCAAGACGACCGCCAAGG
>DASUFF010000182.1:0-3603 GCA_036274695.1 bacterium
GGGCATTCGTGAAGGTCGTAAAGAGCAATCGTTTCCCGTCCGGAGACCAGACGGGCGGGTTCCAAGACATCCAGCCCTCGACATCGCCCGAAGAGTCTTTCTTTTTGTGGGTCAAGGGACGAAGGCCGCTTCCATCCGCGTTGATCCGCCAGAGGTTCATGGTCTCGCGGTCATAAGACTCGCCCGGCAGCGGCAGGTTCGAAACGAAAGCGATGCTTTGGCCGTCCGGCGACCAGGCCGGACCAAGGTCCCTGTGAGTGCCTAGGAGATTGGGCGAAGACCGGATGAGAAAAAAGACGAGGGGGGGAAGGATCAGCAGAAGAAGGAATGGAAGGATACGTTTTAAGCTCACCTTTAAATCCAGCGCCGGACTTGTTTTTTGTAAGCCCGGTACTCGTCTCCGAATTTTTGTTCCAGATAAATCTCTTCCTTGCGGATCGGATAGCGGTCCAAAAACACGACCAAGGGGATCATCATGAGGACGATCCAAAGGCTGTTCACTTCGAAGGCGACGCCAAGGCCGATGAAGACGAAGCCCAGATAAATCGGGTTCCGCGTGAGGCGGTAGAAGCCGCTGAAGACCAGCTTGGTGCTCGTCTTCCAGGGAATGTGATTCGTGCCCGCCGCCTTGAAGAGGCGGATGCTCGTGATGATGAGGGCGAAACCTAGGCCGATGAAGACGCCCCCCAAGATCAAACAAAACGACGGGGGAATCACGGGCAGGGGATGGAACCAATGAAGCCCTAGGCCGATCAGCGTGCAGACTAAGAGCACGAGGGGCGGGGGAATGCGGATCTGGGGGCTGTCTTGATCGACTTTCATCCTTAAGAATCGGCGAAAAGGTTGGCCTGGTCCTTGTTGGTCTTGGATTTGGGCTTCGTCTTCTTTCCGGCGTCCGGCTTTTCCTTTTTGGCCTTCTTGCCGTTTCCTTTGGCGATCTTGGCCAACTCGGCCGGCGGGACCTCCACGGAAGGGGCCTCTCCGGGGAGGATGCCGGTGGTCTCCGCCATCTTTTGAACCGCCAGTTCGGCGTGCTCGATGGCGACCTCCAGCTCCTTCTCGGCCAAGGCGGCATCGCGGCCTAAGATCTTGGCCAAGCCCTCGAGGGCCTTGGCGCGGCGGGCCTTCGGGGATTTGGTGATCCGGCAGGCGCCGTCGACCAGGATGGGGGCGAACATCTCGATGTGCTGGCGCTTCTTCTCTAAATCGAATTCCTTCTCCTCGCGCCTAATATGTTTGGACAAGCGTTGTCCGGCCTGGATCAAGGTGCGGCGGATCTCCTCGACCAGCTCGTCGGAGGCGTCGACCGTTTCCTTCGAGGCGTTTTTGAACTTGATGAAGGGGGAGACCACGCTGACGGCGACGATGTAGGGGCCGAGCGGCAGGCCGCCCTTGGGTTGGTTTAAGCCGTAGGAACGCCAGTTCACGGAGGTGGCGGCCTGGGTCATCGCGCAGGCGGACTTGTCGAACTGCAACGGGACGCGGTTGGCGAAGCGGAGGAGGGTGACGGGCTCTTCCTCCGACATGTTCCGGTCGAGCAGGCGGGCGATGGCGACCTCCACCAGGACGGGCTTGAAGTCGCAGATGGTGGGCTTTCTCGAGACGACGGAGAAGAAGTCCACCTGGCCGACGCGCTGGATGCTCTTGGCGAGCGAGGCCTCGCCGATGGAAAGCACGCTCTTCGTGGACGGGGCCATCAACTGCACCTTCTGAAGGGCGGCGAAGACCTTTTTGAAATGCTCCTCGGTGGCGTTGTCCACGCTCATGTCGAGCAAGGACTTGTTGACGCCGCCTTCGGACTTCAATTGCTGCAGGACCCCGTCCGAGACGCGGGAGAAGCCCTTCTTAAGCCACGCGCCGATGGAGACGCGGCCGAAGAGGTGGGAGTGGGCGATGAATTCGCCCAGCTTCATCGTGTGCGGGTGCGGCTCGATGGCGTCGGGGATTTCGGGAAGGACGTCGGTGACGCGCGGGATCTCCACCCAGTCCGCGTTCTCCTCGCCGGGGACCTTATAGCGAAGGGTGAGATGCGGGTTCACGAGGGTCGTGCCGTTTAAGTAGGCCAGCAGGCCGCCTTCGCCGTTCAACTGAATACGCGCATCAATGACGAACTCGCAGGCCAGCCCCTGTTCCTTGCCCCATTCGATGGTCTCTTTTTCCTTCAAGACACCCTTGTTGTGCTTGATGTCGACCTCGACCACGCACTGGACGGCCTTCCGCATCTTTTTCGTCTTCGTAATGACGGTGGCGCCGCGGGCGCTGGTCAGCTGGGCCCAGGTGGTGACGGCGGAGATGCCGATGCCTTGCTGTCCGCGGCTGCAACGGCCGCGGCCGAACTTGGAGCTGGCCAGGTATTCGCCGAAAACCTTGACGACGTCCTCGGCTTCCAGGCCGGGGCCGTTGTCTTCGACGCGAACTCTAATCGCCTCGGAGTTCTTGGCCGTGCCTTCGCCGACTTTTTCGATCAATACGGAGATCTCGGGGAGAATGCCGGCGTCTTCGCAGGCGTCGAGCGAGTTGTCGACGGCCTCTTTGATCGTCGTCAGGAGGGCCTTGGTGTACGACGAAAAGCCGACTTGCTGCAGGTTTTTGGAAAAATATTCCGCGCTGGAGGCGGAGGTTATCGCTTGTTGTTTCGCCATGGGGTTCTACTGATGGCCCATAAATATCGGTTTTGGCAAGTAAAACGGTAGAAGGGGGCTACGGGCCAGGTCGGGAAGGCCGCTGGACCTGGAAGTAAACTTTTAAGGATTCCTCCATGAGGATGACGTTGGCGCGTTTCCGGGCCTGTGGGTCGTAAAACCTCTCCAGCGTTGCGCCCGATTCGCCCATCTTCAAGGAGAGGAGCGCCAGTTGCGCGCGGGACCGCGCGAATTCCTGGAGCCATAGCAGATGCTCCGGCAATCCGGCGGGACGGCCTCGGCTCAAGCGGCGCGACCAATGGTTGAGCCGGCTCTTGGCGCCGGCGACTCCCCTGCGGAACTGGTGCATGTCGTCGATGGTCAGGGAAATGTTCGGATGCCGCTCCATCCAGGCGGGGCGGGGTCTGAGATTCATAAAGAAATCGGAGAAAGACTCCTCGCGATCGAGGTGGGCCTGCAGGGTGTCCGGATTGATCTGCAGGGCCTTGAGCAGGTTGATTTCCTGGATCCGCATCTCACCCACGAAGCGATTGAGGCCCTCCACCGCCTGCGCGGGTCTCGCGGCGAGGGAGGCGGCGTCGATCGGGTTCACCGTGATGAGGGCCGTGGGAAACTGGCTCCAGAGGAGGACGTGTTGCCAGAGATGGAGGGAAACCGTTGTCGGCATGTATGGATAAAAACTCGTCCTCGTGGACTGTCAAGCCGTTATGCCCCCGTAGTCTCATTTTCCCATTTCTGGTTTGCGCTGAAGGGGGGAACAACAAAAGGCCCACCGATAAGGTGGGCCTTTTGTTGTGCGTCCTCACTTAGAGGATTTTCGAACCGCCTGCAAGGAAGTAACTCCGCTCCAATGACACCCGTTTTTCACTACAAAGCGGGGACTTTCCACCCAAAAGAGCCTGCCAACAGACGGTACTGCAGATGTCGGATCCATGGAGACGGATTTCGGACGCTCACAAAT
>DASUFF010000183.1:0-29643 GCA_036274695.1 bacterium
TTCTTCTTTTCAAAGGAAGAAACGCGAATGCATGTGCACGTAACCAGCCCCGATGGTGAATCCAAATTTTGGATGCAGCCAACGATTGCGCTGGCCAACTCACATGGCTTATCATCTAAAGAATTGAAGGAAATCGAACGAATCGTTCAGGAGCATCGCGGTGAAATCACACAAGCTTGGGAAAGGCATTTCCGGCGCTGAAATTCAAAATATTTCCTCCGACGGCATTTGGCTGCTCGTCGCTGGGAGGGAATATTTTTTGGATTATGACCGCTACCCCTGGTTCCGGAAGGCCACGGTGGACGAGATAGCGAACGTCAAACTTTTGGGATCAAACCATCTTCACTGGCCTGATCTTGATGTTGATCTTGAAATTGATTCGCTCGAACATCCTGAAAAGTATCCGCTTACGTACAGATAGCTTCTGTTACCTGTTGAATGATTTTCTAGCGTGCCTGCTTCAGATATTTTTTGGGGGGTCCGCTATTTTCGCGCCAAACGTTCGAGAAGATTTTTATATTCAGCAACGAGAATTTTACAATACTCCACTAACTGGAAATCAAGAGCCTCTTCTCCATCATAAAAAACCCGAGAATCGATTCCATGTTTTGGAGTAAGTTGTAAATCAGCTCTAATTTTCCTTAATCCAGAAGAATCTATTAATTGATTTTCGCCATAGTATGTCAGTTGTGTTTTGAATTTTGTCTTGTCTTTTAGAAACGAAAACAAGCGAACACTTGTCGTTACCTCACGGTAAATATCAATCTTTGATCCAGGCCGAATTTCCAATTCACAACCATGCCTTTCTAGTATTCTTCTCAGTTTTCTCAATGGGATTGGCCTCTCTTGAATTTCTTCCAATCTGGTATGCTTAATAAACCATTGATAGATAATTGATATTTCATCGTCCATTACTAAACGTTCATACGGATCGTAATTTTTGTAGATCTCTCTTACGATGGAATACTTATCCAGTCGGTACTCTAATGCAAAATCATCAAGACTATGGCGAGAGACTGCCAAGACTAATTCTTCGAAATCCTTGTGCTTTGCATTTTTGGGGATGTACCCATTTTGCGCCAAGAACGCGAGCGTACTTACTAAAGCTGTCCTCTTGTTTCCGTTATGGAAGGGGTGATCATTACAAATTCCAAATAGTAATGAAGCTCCCACTTGTCGAACATCAGAATATTTTTCCTGATCACCAAACCCAGTATGCTGGCGGCTGAGCGCCGATTCTAATAAGTGCTCATCCCGTACACCATAAGGGACTAGTGGCTCTCCATGGGATGCCGCAAAATCGGCAATAATTTTATAAATATCATGCACATCTCTTACGGTAAGATCCTTCATCGGAATTCTACATTGATAAATTGTACTAATATAAAATAATAGCCTGACGTCGAGCTCGCCTGAAGCTCTAATAAAGTTGAAGACCGCCCTCTTTTTTCAAACAAAATGTTTAACAACTTTTGCCTCATTCCCCTCCCCTCTCCCACGGCCAAATTTTATCCACGCGCCGGAAAGTTTCAGAGTTCCAGAGTTTCAAGGTTTCAGGAGAGAAAAGCCGCGTCCGGCCTGCGTTTGCGGGCGAAGGGTTAAACCCGAGTTTGGGGCGTGTGGTTTAAGACGGAACAGAGGCTGAGAAGGGCTCCCATCCCACGGCTCGCCGCCGATTTTTCTTTTATTCGCTCGGCAAACCCAGCTGCTGAAGCGTCTGCTTGGCAATGGTCTGGCTGGCCTGTTTATCCCCCGATTGATGGACGATGGCGATCACGGCGGCCGAAAGCAGCATCGAATCGTACATGTTCTGTCGATCCGGCGCTCCGAGGGACGTGAACTGGGGGGAGGCCGCGAGGGCGTTGTTGATCATCGGGACCAGGTCGTCGGCGCGGGCCACGTCGAAGCCGGGCTTTTCGATCACTCCGTAGGATAACCCGATCAACAAGGTCATAACCGTCGCGACGTTGTCCTTCCGGCCGGCGGCGCCGAGTTGGGTCATCGTGGAACGCAGGGCGGTGGCGAGCTGCGTCCCTTCCGCGGGGGCCACTTTGGCCGCCGTGATGAATTGATCGACGACGTCCTTGCCCTTTGGATCGCGCGTGAAATCGGTCGCGGTGATCGGCGCCGTCGGAAGCGCGGGCGCGGCGGGGGTCGCCGGGTTCGAAGGATTCGTCGCTTGGCCCGTCGACGACTTGCCTTTCACCGCGCCTTCGCGCAGGTGGCGCTTGACGTTCTGGTCGTACATGTACGCGCCCCAGTCCGAGAACGGGTTCTTGTACGCGTCGGACCAGATCATGTCGGCTCTCGCGGAGAGCGGAAAAGCCGCGAGCAGAACAAGGAACGTGAAGATCCGTTTCATTCTTCGCATAATCCCCCCTAGGCATTCACCCGAGAATAATCCGACTTCTTCGCCAGGATTCCGTAACTCTTCATCTTCTTATACAGCGTGATGCGCGAGACGCCCAGCGCCTTCGCCGTCTTAAGCCGCGAATAATGGTGCTTCTTCAAGGTCTCGACGATCACGTTCTTCTCCAGGCTCGTCACCTGCTGGTCCAGCGACGTGGAGCGCGGGCCCAAGGTGAACTCCTCGCGGATCTTCTCGGAAAGCGATTCGGGCTCGATCATCTTAAGCCCCATCGCCACGCAGCGCTGAATCTCGTTGCCCAACTCGCGGATGTTGCCGGGCCAGTCGTAGCGCATCAGCAGGGTCATGGCCTTGGGATGCACCTTCACCTTCGCCCCGCTCTCGCCTTCCATCTTTTTCAGCATGTAGTCGACTAAGATCGGAATGTCCTCCTTGCGGTCGCGCAGCGGCGGCGGGACGACCTTCACCACGTTGACGCGGTAATAGAGGTCTTCCCGGAACTTCCCTTCCTTCACCATCGCCTTCAAATCCTTGTTGGTGGCGGCGATCACGCGGACGTTGATCTTTTTGTAGTCGTTGGCGCCGATGGCGCGGACCTGCCTCTCTTGCAAAACGCGCAGGAGCTTGGATTGCATCCCTTGCGAGAGTTCGCCGATCTCGTCCAAAAAGATCGTCCCGCCGTCGGCGACCTCGAAGAGACCCTTCTTGTCGGCGGTGGCTCCCGTAAAGGCCCCCTTCTTGTGGCCGAAGAGCTCGCTCTCCAGCAATTGTTCGGAGAAGGCCGCGCAATTCTCCGCCACGAACGGCGCCGCCTTGCGGGGGCCGTTGTAATGGAGGGCCCGGGCGACCAGTTCCTTGCCGGTGCCGCTTTCGCCTTGGATCAAGACGGTCACGTCGGAGTCGGTGACCCGGTCTAAGGTCTTCAAGACCTGGCGGAGCGCGGCGCTCTTGCCGATGATCTGGTCGTAGGCGTAGCGGAGCTGCAATTCGTCTTGTTGGAGCTGATAGCGGTCGCGGATGGCGGCGAATTCCGACTCGGTGACGTCCAAGCGCTGTTTTAAGAGATCGTTCAATTCCTGAATCTGCTTCTGCGAAATCTCCAACTCGCGCCCCCGCTTCCGGATTTCCTCGATTTGGCGCCCGTTGCGGAGGGCCAGCGCCGCCTGATCGGCGAAACCTTCCAAAACCTTCTGATGGGACTGGTCGAATTCTCCTTCGCTCAAGCGGTTGTCCACGTAGATGACGCCGATCAAATCGGCGCCGATCTTCATGGGAACGGCCATGACGGCGCGGATGTCCAGGTCGATCACGCTCTCCGCGTCCTGAAAGCGCTCGTCGCTTTGCGCGTTGGTGACCAGCACGGACTTGGAGGTCACGGCCGCTTCGCGGGCCACCGTGGTGCTGAACTTGCCCTCGTCCTCGCCCGCGTCCAGGCTTTGCTTGTCCATGTTGCGGGAGACGCGGATCTTGAAGCCGCCGTCTTCTTGGAGCAGAAGGAAACCCCTCTCGGCCTTGATCATCTCGATGGAGATTTCCAAAATGGTCTCGAGCAGGAAGTTCAAATTTTGTTCGGAGGCGAGCAGGCGGTTGATGCGGGCGATTTCCTGCCCCTCGCGGTTAAAACGTCCTTCGTTCGGCATGATGCGACCCCCTCGTTATGGGATTAAGGTTTAATTGTTCCAAAGTCTGCAAAATTTTTTCCCGCTTCCGGTCCCGGTAGAACGCCTCGCGGCAGGATTCCGGAATTTTCTCGGAGACGCGGTCGATGATCTCCAAGGTGCGCTTGAAATAGTCCAAGGCGTCCTTGGGACGGTCGAAACGATGAAGCTGTCCCAGGGCGTTTAAGACCTCCCAGAGATTGGCCTCATCGTGACGGGATTCGTAATACGCGCGGGCGCGTTCCAGCGGCGGATCGCCGCGCGCGGCGTCGGGCGGATCGGATTTGAGCGCAAGCTTTCCTTCCACCACGTCGCACTGGGCCATGACGTCCTTTTCGCCCCCGAAATCCGCGCGCAGGCGGTCGATCACGCCGCGGCAACGGGGCTCGTCGCCCTCGGTCAGGGCGAAGAAGGCCTCGTAGAGGCCGGCGCGCGCCTTTTCGGCCGATGTGCCGCTGCGGGCGAAGACGGTTTTGGCCTTCTCCACGTAATTTCTAAAATCGGCGACGTTGCCTTCCTTGTCGGCCAAGTGGGCAAGAAAGAGGTAGTTCTGCCCTTCCAACCCTTCGAGGCCGTTCTCGATGGCGAACTTCAGCGAGACGTGGGCGAGGCTCCCCGCGCGGTCCAACCGGCCCAGGTAGAGATAGAGATTCGAGAGATTGGCGAGGACGGCCGCGCGGATGCGCTTGTCCTTGGCCGTTTCCGACTCCCTCAATGCGGCCTCGTAGGCCTCCAACGCTTCCCCGAAACGCTGGGCCTCTTGCGCGCACAGCCCCAGATTCATGCGGATCATCGCCGTCCATTCGTCTTCCTTCGGCAGGAATTGCAGCGCGCGGCCGTAGTGCTTCAACGCCTGGTCGAAATCCTTTTCCGCCTGCAGGGTCATGCCGATGAAATTGGCGGCCGAGGCCCGCCCCTTCGCGTCGCCGGAGCGCTCCCACGGGCCTTCCGCCTCCAGGAAAAGTTTGCGCGCGGCTTCGTAGCGCCCGCTGCGGTAGGCGATCCATCCGAGGCGGTTGAAGGCCTTGCCGTCGTCCTCGTCCGTGGCGCCCGGCATCGCCAGCAGGCGGCGCGTGAAATCCTCGGCGCGATCCAGGGCGTCGGTTTCCAAAAAGACCAGGGAGGCCGTCTCGTTCAAACGGCGGCGCAAGGAGGCGGGGGCCTTGTCGATCTCGCCCGAAAAGCGGTCCAGCAAGCCTTCCAGGTGGACCCGCGCGCGGCGGAAGTCGCCGGATTGATGGGTCTCGCGCACCAAAGAGAGCAATTCCTCGAGGGAAGAAGAGCCGTTCAAGTCCTTCAAAAGCTCCCCGCGCCGCGCGCCTTCGACGCGAAAGCCATAGACGCCTTGGTCCAGCTCGCGGACGAGCCAACCCTCGCGCTCCAAACCTTCCAACAGGGCGTCCGTGTCCCGCGCCGTCTCGCCCGTGATGCGGCGCAGGAGATCGGCGGAAAGCGGCGCGCGGGAGAAGGCGCACAGGAAGAGAAGGTCGCGCTTCTTGGCCTCCAAGACCTGAAGCCTTTTTTCCAAGAGGGCGTCGAAGGAAAGGGACTCGTCGATCTTCGAGACGTCCACCGCGCAGCGCCCGTCGACGAGGCGCACGGCGCCGTCGGCCAGCCAGAAGTCGACGAGCGTGATGAGTTTCAAGGGAACGCCGCCGGCGACGGAGGCGGCCGAGGACACGAGTTTTTCGGGGATCTCTTCCAGGCGGAGACGGTCCTTGAGGAAGCGCGCGGTCTCTTCCGGCGACCAGGGCGCCACGGCGACGGCGCCTTCCGAGGGGCCTTCTTCCTCTTGGAACGTCACCGCCTCGGTCTCCCGTCCTTCCAATTGGCGGCGGATCTTGAACTCCCGAATCAGCCGGGTCTTGCCGATCCCTTCCGGCCCGGCGACGGCGAAGGCCGTCCGGCCCGCGGCATGCGCCGCCTCCAACGCCGCCATCTCGCGATCGCGGCCGACGAAGGGACCGTCGTGGAGCGCGGTCTTCAGCTCGGACGGCGTCCAGAGCGGGAAGCGCTCCCCTTCCGCCGCGTTCAAGGCCTCGAGGACCTTCTGCGCGTCGGCGTAGCGGTCGCCCGGATTCTTGCTCATCAGGCGCATCGTCAGATCGTTCAATCCCTTGGAAAGATCGGCGCGGAAGGACTTCGGCTCGGGCGGCGTCTTCTTCAATTGGGCGTTCAGAAGGCGCCCCATGTTCCCGCGCTCTTCCTCGAACGGATAGCGCCCGGCCAGCATGCGGTAGAGGCAGACGCCCAGCGCGAAGAGATCGGCGCGGGCGTCGTAGGATTTTCCGGAAATGACCTCGGGCGCCATGAAATGGATCGTCCCGGACGGGCGCGCGTCGGCCTTGATCTCCCCCAGGTGCTTGGCGAGCCCGAAGTCGATCAGCTTGACCGCGTCTTCCTGGAAAAGCGGCGTCCCGCGCACCGCCAAAATGTTTTCCGGCTTCAGGTCGCCGTGCAGAAAGCCCTGCGTGTGGAGGTAATGCAGCGCGCGCAGGACCTGGACCAAACAGGAGAGGATCTGGTTGTAGTCGGCGTTCCGCGTGGATTGAAATACGTCGGCGCCGTCCACGTACTCCTCGAAGAAGTAAACGGACTCGACATCGCCGCCGAACTCGAAGACGCGCGCGATGTTGGGATGGGCGAGCCGGCTTAAGGTGGCGAACTCTTTCTTCAGCGACGCCACCTTCTTGGCGAAGGCGCTCGACGGAACCTTTTTCAAAACGCCCAGACGCCCCGAGGCCGCGTCGGCGGCCAGAAAGGCTTCTCCGATCCCCCCTTTGCCGAGGGAACGGTGGATTTGAAA
This sequence comes from bacterium, assembly GCA_036274695.1. GTDB lineage: Bacteria > UBA10199 > UBA10199 > JACPAL01 > DASUFF01. The sequence continues at coordinate 6,833 of DASUFF010000183.1, forward strand.
TCGAGGGGTCGGGCTTTCCATAAGAAACAAACGTCCGGGTTAAGAGACGTAAACTAATTGTATCGAAATGATAAGAAAGTGACCATAAAAAAGTTAATTCTTTTTATAAACATTTACTTAAGGGATGGCTATTCGGACCGGAATTCTAAAACCCCATCAACTTTAATGGGATGGCCGAAGTGGTTCGAGGGCGGGCCCACGTCGGTCGGCTCGGTGCTGGCGCAGGGATCCAAGACCAGAGGGGGGTCGGAGGCCTGGGGCAGCGTCACGTCCAAAGTCGTGGTGCGCTTGCAAAAGGTGATCTGGAAACGCAGGTCCCGTCCCGGCGGGGAGGTGACCGTCGCGACGAAGTCCCCCGAGGGCTTGGCGGTGGACGTGGTCCAGTCGTTGTCCGGGAAGGCCAGATCGACCAAATAGACGAACACGAACCAGACCGGATCGACGGGCCCCGCCGGCGTGTGCTGGGTCCCCAAGATGCCGGAGACGTCGTAGGTGAGCGGCCCTTCCGCGGGACCGGGCTGGGCGGCGATCTTCACGTCGTGAAAACAGAGCCGGAAATCGGTCGGGCAAGGCTTCGGCTTCCGGGATCCTCCCAACGGCGTTCCGACGACGGTCATGGGCGTCTCCGCCCCCGCCGTGGGGTCCGAGGGGCCATCGGGAGGCGCATCTCCCCGCCCCACCTCTTCGTCCCCGCCCGGGCCCGAACCGCCCGACGTTCCGGAGCCTCCGACCGCTCCGGACATGGAGGACGAGCCGGGAGGCCCCGCCATACCTCCGGATTCGAACGGGGCCGGCGACCCCAAACCGGCGCCCGCCCCGCCCGGCGCGCCCGGCAAGCAGGCCGCCGCGAGAAAGGGCAGGACCGATAAAATGACGATTCCGCGCTTCATCTTAATTCCTATAGGCCGGTCCCAGAGGCCGGTACGGCCGATCTCCGTCGTCGATCCTCCGATATTTTTTCAACTCAAACTCCTCCGCAGGCGGCTCGACGTCCGGAGGCGTGAGAGGCGTCGAAGGAGGCGTGACGCCCCTCGGAGGAACCGCGACGGGCAGCGTGCCGATGGGCAATTCCGGAAATTCCTCCTCGGGCTTCCAGTCCGGATCCGTTTCGTCAGTATACTCCGGATCGGCGCAAGGGTCCAAGACGGCCGCCGGCGGATAGGCTTCCGGCGTCGTCAGGTCGAGGCGGGCGATCCGTCCGCAGAACTTTTCTTGGAGACGAATGGGCCTCCCGACGGTCGCGTTCATCAGAAAATCGAATCCCGTTTCGTCCACCCTCGTCTTCCCGGCGGGCGCCTCGGGATGGAGAAGATCGAAGACATCGAGCAACCAGGGGCTGTTGATCGCCTTCCACTCGCCTCCGTTGATCTTGGCATAGACCCAGCCGGTCACGCGGTAAGGCAGGCGGCCCGCTTCGTCCGCCGGCCCTTCCGCGGCGATGCGGACCTGTCCGATGCAGAGGCGGACTTCCCGAATGCCGCGGCACGGCGGATTCTTGGGCGTGAAACCGGACGTGTTTCCCGAAACGGTCACCGGCGTATCGGCGCCGGCGGTGGGATCCCGATAAGGCTTCTCCGCCGGAGCGGAGCCTCCGTCGCCGGAGGACGGTGAGGAGTCCTCTTCGCCCGCCAGCGTGACGCCGCCGTCGCCCGGAGAAGCGCCGGACGCCGAAGGTCCCGACATGCCGGAGGGCGGAACCGGAGAAAACGGCGCGCCGAAACAGCCGCCGCACGCAAGGGCGCCGATCAGGACGAGACATTTGAGAGTTCGGCGTTTCGTCATTGCTTGAATGCAGGCTGCAGAATCACGTCATTACGATACGGCTGCGGTTTCGAGGAATCACCCTGCTGGTGGTATTCGATGCGTTGCTTGATCAATTGGTCGAAGACTGCGTCCTGCCGGATCTGATCCCGAACGTCGACGGGGGCGCCGCAGTCCGACAGGGTGTTCTCGACGGTCTCGGCGGGAAGTGCGACATCCAGCGTTCCGGAGACCCAGGTCGAGCCCAAGGTCAGGCCTAAGGCCGCCACGCTCACGGCGTTTGTCCCGCTCGTATCGATATCGGGGCGCTCGTCGGCGCAGACGAGCACGGAAGTCGTCAACCGAACGATCTTCCCGGCCGCTTCGGGAGGCGCGAAGGCGCGGGCAAAAACGCATCCGCCCGTCTGAAGGGCCGACATCCCGTAGCTTTCCTTGTCGTCGTCCGGATTCATGAAGAACACGCTCTGCATGCTGAGGGGCTCCGGAGGCGTACTCGGGTATTGGACGAAGGCATGCGACTTGATCAGGATCTCCCGACGGCCCAACTCGTCGGTCTTTCCGGTGACGGCCGTGGCGGCCTCGTCGAAGAAAACGGTCGTGCCGCGCGGCGCGCAATGAGGGATGTTCGAAGAGCCCAAAGGAGTGCCGAAGACGGTGATCGGCGTGTCCGACGTCGTCCCCGCCTCCTCCCCGACCCCGGGCCCGTCGCCCAAGCCGTCGCCGCCGGAGCCGCCGCCCGTGGAGGACGGTCCGGCGAAGCTGGAGCCGCCGGGAGTGTCGCCGGGAGCCCCCGCGAAGATCGACCGGGCCGCTCCCCCGCCCGCGGGCGTACCGGTCCCCGCCAGGCAACCGCCCGTTAAGGAAAGGACGAAGCCTCCCAAAACCAGAAGTAATTTTAAAGACTTCAAAGGCGTCATGATGCGATCGTTTCGGCGATAGTTCGGGTTGTCCTCATGATTATCGACGGAAACATCCTTCGGATTGTCTTAATTATAAAACATTCGGGATTTTTTTGGCATCAGATTTGACGAGTTATGCTAGCAAGCCGGTCTCATGAACCTGTCAATTTTCACCCGCCGCCCCCGCTGCGCCGCCGCCTTGCTGTGCGCTTTGCTGTTCGCCGGCTTTGCCGGGTTTCCCTCGGCCGCCGTTGGTAAAGAAAAGAAGAAGGAGACTCCGCCGCCGAAGGCGGAGCCCGCAAAGGAAGAAGAGACGGAAGACGAACTCCCGGCGGGCTTGGACTACGACCGGCGGAAGGCGGTGGACCAACGCTTCGAACTCTCGCCCTACGGCGGCGACTATTTCGGCGACAAACTGAACCACAGCTTCATCGTCGGCGCGGACCTGACGTTCAACTTCACGAACATGTTCGGGATCGTCGGCAATTTTTCTTGGAGCCAATCTTCCGTCGACCGCACCAGCGCCTTGGGCGCCGTCTTCAATCAGAAAAACACGTGGATCTACGACGGCGGCTTCGTCATCAACATGCCCGCCCTCTTCCGCGGCGGGAAATCGGCCGTCGAGTGCGATCTCTATTCCACGCTCGGCGCCGGCGTCGTCAGCATCAACGGAGGCAGCCATGTCGGCGGATTCATCGGCGGAGGCATGAAGATTAGGCCGAACATCAAATGGTTCGCCATCCGCGTGGACATCCGCGATTACTTCACCTCGCTGAACAACCCGGGGGGTTCGGACTTCGAGAACGTCTTAACCGTGCGCCTCGGCCCCACGTTCCTGTTCCCGCCGGAGCTGTAAGCGCACAACCTCCCCGGTTTTTCGCCGAAAAGAGGCTCCGTGAATGTAACGGCCTCCCAAACGCTCGCAATTCTAAATCAACTCGCGACGTGGCACTCCTTCGCCCGGCCGGATTTTCCCGGTTATGACGCGGTGTTAAATATGAACTGGTCGTCGGCGGGACGGACGGTGGGACTGAGGGGCGAGCCCCACAACGCCTACAACAGCTTAGTTCTCAACTCGCGCCTTTTCGAGGCCGTCGCGCCCACCGGCGACCGCTGCCTGGGCTTTTTCCTGAAGGACGGTGCCAACGGCTCTCAAGGCGACCTCTTCCTGGCGCCCCGCTGCCAAAACCAGCAAGCCATCTTCAAACTCGAGATACCGCCGCCCTTCCGCTCCTACCGCCACTGCACCCATCCCTTCGCGGAGGAAGAACCGGCCCTCCTGCGCGTTCATACGAAGGACGGCCGGGATCGCGTCGTTTCCAGGACCTACGTGCGCCTCAAGGACCTTTGGAAGGATGCCGGCACGCCGATTCGCGCCGCCTCCGGAACCCTGCCGGACTGGGGATCGCTCTTGAGCTGGGGAGGTCTGGAGGTGACGCGCGCCTTTCCGACCTTCGAGGTCGAGCGGACGCCGAGCCCCTGGGCCCGTTACGTCCTCAAGTCCAACGGCGTCGCGACGGAGGCGGTGGCGGCCGCCGCGAGGATCGGCATGGAATGGGTGCTGGCCACCGAAAATCCGCGCGCCGAGGCGCCCCGGGACCCCGTGCTCGGAGAGGGCTTTGGCGAATTTTCCGGACACGTCGCGCGCGCCGTCGTCGCGCACTTTCCGGACGGCCAACGCAGCGACGGCTTCCTGACGCGGCACTCCCAAGACTTGGATCGCGCTTCCCTGCTCCTGCCGACGGCGGTCGGCGACCGGGCCCTGGTCTCGGCCTTCCGTCTGGAAGGCTGGGAGGACCTCCGCCGAGAAGAACCGCTGAAAATTCGCCTCTTCACGCCGGAACTCGCGCGGCGGGGCGAGACGAGGTCTTTCGTTCGGACCCGGGACGTGTGGCGCTCGCACCGGGCGGAGATCGACCGTGCCGCCGTTCAGGCCTTCGTCGACGACCCCGCACGCCTCGCGCTTTGGGGAGGCTTGCGCGTCACCCGCCCCTTTGATTGCGAAGATATCCGTACGGCCCCCAGCCCCTGGGCCCGCTTCGCCTTGGGCGACCATGGACTGGAAGGCGCCCTCGCGGCCCGCAACCTTGGCATGACCTGGGTGGCCGGCACCGAAGACGAAAGCGTCACGCACCCCTTGGGCAGCGTCTTCAGCCACGGCCCTTTGTAAGCCTCACGAACAGAGAGTCTTTGGTAACTCACAGATTGTCACATCTACAAAAACTCATTCGAATTAATCTAGTTATTTCAAATAAATAACCCTACTTATCGTATGGCATCCCCTTTGCTCCTTAGTCCGGAAACACAAAGGGGGTCCCATGTCATTGAATCAAACTCTGATCCGGTCGGTGATGGCGGTCTTCACGACGGTCTTGCTCCTAAGCGCCAACGCCTGCGTCTTCTCGCGCAGCCCGATCAAGGACTTCGTCCTCACTCCCGAAGAGACGTCGACGGAAACGACGCCGCAGGGCGGAGACATCGTCGCCAGCAACGATTCTCCCACCAATGGAGACACCGTCGTTCCGCAAAATCCCGGTCCGCAAGCGCCGCAGGACGAGGCCCCTTCCCCTCCGGAAACTCCGTCGGAGACCCCGGCCCCCGCGCCGACGCCGAGCCCGGCTCCGCTTCCCAAAACCTGCCGCCGCATCGCCTACGTGGAGAAGGCCGACGGCCCCTCCACCTCCGTGGTCGTGACCTCCGATTGCGCCGGGGCCGCGAAGATCCCCGTCCCCGAAACGCCGCAGATCATCATAGACCTCGTCATCCAAAACGCCCGGCCGACCTTTTCCTTGGACGGCACGCAGCTGACCACCTACCGCACGTCTTGGACCGACGGCGACGCAGCCTCGCTTCAGAACGTCCAGTCCCTATGGAACGTCGAGGGCGACGAAGCGATCTTGAAGGATGAAATCTCCGGTGACCGGACCGGCGACGGCTTGCTCGACGTGGCGCGGTTCTTGAATCTCCAGGATCCGGCAAACGCCCTGGGTGTCCTCACCGTCACGTCCGGCGCGCCGGTTTGCGGCAACGGCGTCGTGGAAGGCTTCGAGGCCTGCGACGACGGCAACCAGAACAATTTCGACCTCTGCACCGACGACTGCCGCCTCCATAACTTTGGCCAAACTCCGGTGGGTCCGGCCTTCGCCAAGACGCTGACCTACACGAAGAAGGGTTCGGCCGCCGGCGGGTTGGCGATCCAGCGCCAGATCCTCCAGAACGACGCGACCTTAGGCGACGCCGCCTTCACCGGCGAGGGCAGCGTGATCTTCTCCGCGCGCCTCGCCGGCGACGCGGACGTCAACATTTACGCCGTCGACTTAAACGACGCCGCGTCCGCCCCCGCGCGCGTTTCCGGACTCTCCGAGGACGGCGTGAAGGAGCTCCAGCCTTCCGTCTCGCCCGACGGCTCGAAGATCGTCTACGCCCGCGGCACCGAGATCTGGACCTGCGAACTGACCGTCTTTCGCACGCCGCCCCTCGACCGGAAGAACTACGGCTGCATCCACAATACGAAGCTCAGCAACGGACGCTTCGACCCGGCCGTGAACTTCTCGCCCTGCTTCGACGCCGACGCCTCGCACGTCTTCTTCGTCTCGAACGCCCTGCACGGCGAGAACGGCTTCGACCACGACCAGGAAGTGTGGCGCGTGGACGCGGACGGCGCGAACGAGACGAACGTGACGGACGACGGATTCGATCAGAAGGCGTTGGCCTGCAGCCCCCGCTAGTGGATGGTGACTTCGAAACTCTCGAGCAGTTTTTCTAAAAACTGGGCGGGACGGATCTCGCGGCGGGAACGGGCGAGCGCCAGGGCCTTTTCGACGTACTTTTGGCAGCGCTCCGCTTCGAGGTTGCGGGAAAGAAAGGCCTCGATGACGTCGAAGTTCAGGTTCTCGGCGGAGCTGACGTTGGCGAAGTCGTCGACCATGGCCTCGTCGAAGAGTTCGATCGCCTTCTTCTTCTCGCCCTTTTTGAGATAAGCGATCGACATGGTGGCATGGGCCTGGTGTTCGAACGAGCCGGAGCCCTTGGCCACCTTCAGCACGTGCTTCAATTTCTTGATGGCGTTGTCGTACTGGGCGAAGCGGTCGATCAGAAGCTTGGCCATGATGATCTTGAGCGACGGGTCTTCCGGCAAAAGCTTTTCCGCCTTTTCGTAATAGCGCCAGGCCTCCTTGAACTCGCCCTTCATCTTGGCCAAGACGCCCAGACCCGAGAAGAACAGCGCCGATTGGGTGGCGTTCTTGTCGGCCTCGGCCTTTTCCAGTCCGGTCTTGAGCAAGGTCTCCGCCCCGTCGAAGTCCTTTTCCTTCATACGGCGAAAGGCCTCGTAGATGTCCTTGGAGACGGTTTCTTTGGTGGGGTCGGTCATTTGCCTTTTCGCAGTATAGCAATCATTTGCCCGTGGATAAAGCCGTTTGAGGCGACGATCTCGTCGGCGTAGAGGTCAAGCTTCTGCCCTTTGAACAAGGTGGAACGCCCTCCCGCCTCCTCCAAAATGAGCGAGGCCGCCGCCGTGTCCCAGGGTTTGAGTCCCAGCTCCCAGAACCCCTCGAAGCGGCCGCAGGCGATGTAGCACATGTCGATGGCGGCAGCCCCGTCGCGGCGCACCGCTTGAGCGGTTTTGATAAAATTCGTGAAGTGGCCGATGTTGTCGTTCTTCGTCGTATGCACGTTGTAGGCGAAGCCGGTGGCGAGCAGCGAGCGTTTGAGTTTTTTGATCGGCGAGACGCGGATCTTCTTTTTGTTCAGGTAAGCCCCGCGGCCGCGGACCGACCAGAACAGCTCGTCCAAGAGGGGATGATAGACGACGCCGACCAAGATCTTCCCCCGATGCTCGAGGGCGATGGAGACGCAGAAGCACGGATAACCGTGGGCGTAGTTGGTCGTCCCGTCCAACGGGTCGACGATCCACTTGTAGTCGGAGCCTTTCAGATGCGCGCCGGTTTCTTCGGTCAAGATGTCGTGATCCGGATGATTCTTGCGAAGGACGCGCAGGATCTCCTTCTCGCAGGCCTTGTCGACCTCCGTGACCAAGTTGATCTCCCCCTTGAACTGGATCTTCTTGACCTTGCCGTAGTGTTTCTTCTGCAGGGCGCCGGCCGCCTTGGCCGCGCGAACCGCCGTTTTCAGAAATTTCGTCATGCCGCCCTCGCCGCGACCGCCGCTTCCACGCCCGCCGCGCCCGATGTGATTAAGATTTTCGCCGCCTCGTTCAAGGTCGCGCCCGTCGTCGCGACGTCGTCGACCAGGAGGACCCTTTTACCCGCGATTCGCGCCGCGTCCGCAACCAGAAAGGCGCCCTTGACGTTTTTCTTCCGCTCGTCCCGGGCGAGCGTGGCCTGGGCGGGCGTCTCCCGCACCTTCTTCAAGAGAAACGGGTCGACCTCCGTGCCCCGTTTCTTTCCGATCCGGCGGGCCAGGAGGACGGCTTGGTTGAAGCCCCGCTCCCGCAGGCGGGCGGCGTGCAGAGGCACGGGCAGGATCACGTCGAAGGACGGGGCGTCTTTCAGCGCGGTCGCCATCCGGTCGCCCAGCAGGCGCGCCAGCCTTTCCTCGCCGCGGTATTTCAGGCGCACGACGAGATCCAGAAGGAAGTCTTCGTACAGGCCGGCCGCGTAAATCTTCTCGAAGGCCGGCGGCTCCGCGAAACAGTCGCCGCAACGGTGAGAGGGCCCGGAGACGAAGGGCATCGCGCACGTCGCGCAGAACGGGGCGCTTAAAGACGGCCAACGCCCCTCGCAGGGGGGGCAGAGACCCGTATCGGCGGCGAGGAAATCGCGACAGACGGCGCAGCGCGGAGGGAAGAAGACGTTTAAGAGACTCCCGAAGGCGGGCATGATCACTCCACGGAAAGCGGCTCGATCTCTTTGACGCCGCTCTTAGAGAATTGGAACTGGGATTCCTTGCAGGGTTCGTTGGCGCGCACGTCGCTGAAGACATACTCGCTGCGGTTGCCGCTCTTCGGGTACAGGACGGCTCCGCGAGCCAGGGAGCTCGACGGATCGATGGTCAGGACGATCTTCGTAAACGGGGACGACTTCGACTTGGGCGTCAGGGTCAATTGGTCGGCGCCGGCGGCCGAGACCTTGAACTCCTTGGTCATGTCTCCCAAACCTCCGAGGAAGACCAAGGCCTCGCGGGAGACCAAGTCGCCCACGTCCCGGATCACCTCCACCTCCTTCTCCTTCGGGTGGTAGATCCAGAGCGTATCGCCGTCCGAGAGGTATTGGCGCTCGCGCTTGCCGTCGTAACGGATGGAGAAGCGCCCGGGCTTCGCGAAAACGAGGTCGCCGGACTCCGTGGTCTCTCGGTCGAGCACCTCGATCTTAGTGGTCTGCGTGAACTTGGCGGAGAAGGAGGACGTCTGCTTGTAGGCGTCCTGGACGCGGTCGGCCAGTCCGGCCGCAAACGCCGCCGGAGTGGCGAGGAAAAAAAATAATATCGGGAAAATCTTACGCATCGTTCGAGGTGAGATTCTGGGCGTACACTTCGCGCGGCTTGGAGCCGTCCGCCGGGCCAACCACCCCTTGAGCCTCCATTTTTTCGATCAGGCGCGCCGCGCGGTTGTAGCCGATGCGCAGGCGGCGCTGGATCATGGAGATGGAGGCCTGCCGCGTCTCGCAGACGATCTGAACGGCCTGGTCGTAGAGCTCGTCGTGGTCCTCGTCCCCGCCCGCGCCGCCCTCGGAGGAGGCCTCTTCCATCGGCTTCAGGACCGATTCGTCCAGGAACTCCGGCGCGCCCTGCGTCTTCCAATGGTCGACCACCCGGTTGATCTCCGTCTCCGAGACGAAGGCCCCATGCACGCGGAGCAGCCCTCCCGCGCCCCCGGTCGTATAGAGCATGTCGCCGTAGCCCAAGAGATGCTCGGCGCCGACGGTGTCGATGATGGTGCGCGAGTCGTGCTTTGACGACACCTTGAACGAGATGCGCGCCGGGAAGTTGGCCTTGATGAGTCCCGTCAAGACGTCGACCGACGGGCGCTGCGTGGCCAAGATCAGATGGATGCCGGCGGCGCGCGCCATCTGAGCCAGACGGGCCACGGAGTTCTCGACGTCCTTGGCCGCCGTCATCATCAGATCGGCCAGCTCGTCGATGATGATGACGATGTAGGGCATTTTTTCCGCCTGGGAGACCAACTTGTTGTAGCCGCCGATGTTGCGCGTGCCCTTCGCGGAAAGGATCTCGTAGCGGCGCTCCATCTCGCGCACGGCCCAGCGAAGCGCCATCGACGCCTTCTTCGGGTTGGTGACGACGGGTAGGAGCAAATGCGGGATCGAGCCGTAGATGGAGAGCTCCAGCATCTTCGGATCCACCATGATCATCCGGACGTCCTGAGGCGTGGCCTTGTAGAGGAAGGACAGGATCATGGAATTGATGCACACGCTCTTGCCCGCTCCGGTGGCGCCGGCGACCAGAAGGTGCGGCATCTTGGCCAGGTCCGCCACGTAAGGGATGCCCTCCGTGTCCTTGCCGATGGCGAGCGTCAGCGGCGATTCGGCCTTCAGGAACTTCGAGTGCCCAATGACGTCCTTCAGCCACACCGTCTCGCGGGTGTTGTTCGGGATTTCGATGCCCACCGCCGCCTTGCCGGGCAGGGGCGCGATGATGCGGACGCTCTTGCCGCCCATGGTGAGAGAGAGGTCGTCCTCGAGGTTCACGATCTTGTTCACCTTCACGCCCGCCGCCGGCTGGAATTCGTACATGGTGATGACGGGGCCGGGGTGGATCTCGGTGATGTGGCCTTCCACGTCGAAGTCCAAGAGCTTCTTCTCCAGCATCTTCGAATTGAGCTTCAAACTCTCCTCGTCGACCTTCACCGTGTCCTGGGATTCGGAGTCGAGGAAGGAGAGCTGCGGGAGCTGGAAGTCGGCGACGACGGGGGAGATCAAGTCCAACTGGTCGCGTTTGTCGGACTTCTTGGCCTCGATGTCGACGCGCGGCAAAATCTTGGGCTCAAGGGATTCCATGGGCGCCGGGGCCGACCGGGTGACCTTGGGCTCGGGCGGCGGAGGCGGCGGCGCGGCCTCGGCCGGGCGTTCGGCGGCGGACGGCGGGACGATCTTCAAGGGCGGCGTCGGACGCGCTTCGGTGCGAGCCTCGGGGGCGGGACGGGCCGGACCGGCGCCGTGAATGATTTTGGGCTCCACCCGGACCGGCGCGGGCGCGTCCTTCTTGTCCCTCTTGAAACGCGCCGCGATCGATTCCCCCATCCGCGAGAGATTTTTCCGGAACCGGGCCCAGCCGATCACGAAGGCGCTGGAGACGGCGCCGGTGGTCTTTTGGGTCATCCACGCCAGGATGCTCCGGAAAAGCTGCGCCATCTGGACGATGGAAAGCCTGGTGATGATCAGCACGGAGAGCAAAAGTCCCGACCCGACGGCGATGTAGGCCCCCGGCCGTCCGAAAAAGCGCGCAAGCTTGGCCCCGCCCCACCACCCGAGGACGCCGCCGGCGTCGGCCTCGCGCCCGCCCAGCTGGACGTCGCCGAACTTCAGGTGACTGAAGAGCGAGAAAAATAAGATCAGCGCGGCGTAGGCTAAGATGCGGACCCAGCCGAATTTCAAGTCTTTCAAGTTTCTCTGGGCGAAGTGGGTCACGGAGACGGCGAGCAGGGCGAAGGGGATCAGATAGGCGCCGTAACCCAAGAGGGCGAAGAGCAGGTCGGAGAGGTGCGAGCCGACGACGCCGCCTAAGTTCTGCACCTTCTGTCCGACGGCCAGGGTCGTGAACGACGGGTCGGACGCGACGTAGGAAAAAAGACAAAGCGTCAGGAAGACGGCGGCGGCGAGGGACAGAACCCCGTAGATCTCTTTGCGATGGCCGCGGGGTAGACCTTCCCCCCGCTCAAGGACACTTTTTTTGGCGCGTGGCATGAATTAGGCGGAAAATTACGGAAGATCCCGACCCTTGTCAAAGCCCAATTAAAATCGTATCTTGGGTTCATGCCTCGCAAACTGATTCTGATCGTGGAAGATGACCGAGACCTCCAGGAGCTCCTCCGCAAACGCCTGGAAAGCAAGGGCTTCGATTGCGAATCCGCCTATACAGTGGAATCCGCCCTTCACCGGCTCAAGGAGAGCCCGCCGGATCTGGTGTTGCTGGACTTAGGGTTCCAGGACGCCAACGGGACCGTCTTCCTAAACAACGCCCGGCAATGGATGCCCGAAGGTCGGGAATTGCCGCCCATCATCGTCTTGAGCTGCTTCAACGACAAGGATGTCGTCGACTTCGTCCTGGATCAGGGCGCTTCCGGCTTTTTGGCCAAACCCTACGACCCGGCCGTCTTGGTCTCCACCATCAACGAATACCTGCAATAGACCCGTTGGAAGCCTGGACCGGCGACGCCGGGATCCGGGCCGTGAACCGGCTCCCCTTGCCGTGCTCGCTCTCCACCGACAGCGTCCCGCCGTGGTGCTCCGCCACGTAGCGGCAGATCGTCAGCCCGATGCCGAAGCCGCCCGTCCGCCACGGGCCCTGGCGCGCCGCCTGGGCGAAGAGGTCGAAGATGGTGGCCTTGTCCTGCTCGCGAATGCCGACGCCCGTGTCCTCCACCTCGATCAAGACGTCCGCGTCCTTCGGGACGAGACGGAGACGGACCTCGCCCGGGGCGTCGGTGTATTTGATGGCGTTCTCGACCAAATTCAGGACCAGGGCCTTCATGCGGTCGGAGTCCCAATGAACCTCCACCGGCTGGTGCGGCGCCGATTTGATGAGGTGAAGTCCCTTCTTCTCGGCGACGGGCTTCATCAGGCGCCAGGCCTCCTCTACCAGCGAGCGCGCGTCCAGGCGCTGAAAGCGCATGTCCATCCGGCCGGACTCGATGCGGCTGAAGGTGAGGAAGTTGTTGATCAGGCGCGCCAGCCATTCGGCGTTGAGGCGCGCGATCTCCAGGGTCTTCTTCTGGGCGGGCGTAACGGGACCGTCCAGACCGTCGCGGATGACGCCGACGCTTTCCTGGATGGCGGCGAGCGGCGTCTTCAGCTCGTGGGAGATCATCGAGGCGAAGTTGGTCTTGATCTGGTTCAATTTCTGGAGCTCGTCGCAGGCCCGGCGCACCTCTTCCTCCGCCTGGCGCTGGGCGGTCACGTCCCGGAAGCTCCAGACCCGTCCGACGCTCCTGCCGCCCACCCGCTGGGGTTTTGAAAACCGTTCGAAGACGCGCCCGTCTTTGAAGCACAAGACGTCGAAACTCTCCGCATCCGGCTGGGCGTAGAGATCCTTCACCTTTTTCCGAAAGGACTCCGGGTCCTGCAATTGCTCCAAGACGAAGGCGATGGCCTTCTCGTCGTCTCGCATCCGGACGACGGCCTCGGGCATCCTCCACATCTGGACGAATTTTTGGTTGAAGCTGACGATGCGTCCTTCCTGATCCACCACCAAGATGCCGTCGGCGGTGGATTCCAGCGTGGCCCGCAGCAGGGAAAAGTTCTTTTCCAGCTCCCGCTCGACCTTGCGGCGCTCGGCCGCCTCCAGCGCCAACGATACGAGATCGGCGATGGAGTTGGCGAATTCCTGCTCCTCCGCCATCCAGCTCCGGGGCGAGCCCACGTGCTCGTGGCACACCACCCCCGCCACCCGGCCGTGGAGACGGACGGGGACGTCCATCATCGAAACGATGCCCAAAGGTTTTAGATAATCCTCGGCGAACTCGCCGGTGCGGGGGTCCATCCGGGCGTCGAAGGCGTCGATGGTGCGGCTCTCCTCCAGGGCCCGGAAATAGCGGGGATAGGAAACGGCCTTCAGGACAGCGCCGCTTTCGCTCTCGTTGCGGCTCAAGCAAAAAAGCGTCTCGCAGACGATCTCTCCGCGGTCTTCGTTGAAGAGCCACACGCTCACCCGCTCGACGTTCAACAGCCTCGCGTCCGCTTCCGTGAGCCGCTTCAAGGCCGACGTAAGGTCGGGGTCGTTGCGCTTGGCCAGGTCCACCAGGACGCGCGCGGCGTCCTGCTTGAATTTATGGAGGGAGCGCACCTCGTCGAAGATGTCGCGGAAGACGACGACGCCGCCGCTTAAGTTCCCGTTCTCGTCGTGAATGGGCCGTCCCGTGCACCTTAAGTAAACCCCGTTCGGAATCCTGGGGTTTCTCATGATCAGCTCGACTTCGTCGCAGGACTCCCCGCGCACGGCGCGGACCAGGGGCAGCTCCTCCACCGGGAAGCGCGTGACGCCGTCGGGGCGGAAGATGCCGTAGATGTCGGGCCATTCGGTATACGGGGTGTCCTCCGCCTCGTGGCCCACGATCTTGGCCCCCATGGGATTGAGGAAGACGATGCGGCCGTCCTTGTCGGCGACGACCACGCCCTCGCCTAAGCTGTTCAGGATCGACCCGAGAAGACTGGCGTGCTGGACGGGAATCATGGGGACTCCGTTCCGGACTTCAGTCGGTGACGAGGGAGCAGCCGCCCGTTCCCGCGGACGGCTGGGGCGTGGGCGGCGGAGCGACCGTCACCGCCTTGGTGGTGACGACGTCCGTGGACGCCTCGGTGCCGGCGGTGATCACCTCTCCGCCGCTCGCGCAACGGAAAGTACCCGGGACCGCTTCGGCGGCAAAGTCCTTTTGTGGCGGATCGCAGGGCTCCAGGCTCGAGCCTCCCGTGAAGACCTGGCTGACGGGCTCGAAGTTCAGCGCGTAGGAGACGCCGGGCCGAAGGCCGGCCAGGACGAAACTTCCGGCGGGAACGCCGCAGTCCGGATCGGGCCCGGCGTAGAACGACCCCGAGACGAAGCTCGTGTCCTCGTGCAGAGGATCGCCCGTGTTGGCGGCGATGACGTTCACCCCCTGAAGCTCGGTCTTCCCGTCCGCGCGGAAGGCCGTCCCCTCGATGCGGCAGAAACCGTTCGCGAAGGCGGGCGTAGGGTAAAGGAACGAGATGGCCACCTTGTCGTCGAAGTGCGGACTGAACTGCTCGCGCCCGTCGATGAAGAGGGGAAACATCGTGGGGATGGCGTCCGCCTCGGTCGTGTCGCCCTTCAGGTATTTGACCGCCGAGCCTAAGTTCACCTGCGTGTGGTCGAGCCCGATCAGGTGGCCGATCTCGTGGAAGATGGCTCCCTTGAACTCGTCCACAGCCACTTCGGGATCGCTCAACGTATCGACGCCGTTGATGAACTTGCCGTTCAAGACCGCCTGGCCTTCGGTGATGTGGAGGACTCCTCCGTCCCGCTCCACGACGCGTGGACCGGCGAATCCCAAAATGCTGATGCTCGCGCCTTTACCTTGGATGGCGTCGGTGATCGAACCGTCGTCGTCGAAAAGGATCGGGCTCTCGCCCGTCCGGGCGCTGCCCGAGATGAACGGCGGATTTTCCGTGGGACAGAATTCGGAAGGGGGACAATAGGTAAAATGGTCGTTCAAATTGGAGGCATCGACCGAGCCCAAGGCCGCCCCTTCCTCCAAAACGATGTCGTCGGTCTTCTCGCCGTCGATGGTCACGTCCTGCCAGTCGGCGAAGAGCTCGCGGACCAAATCGACGGCTTGGGCGTTGGAGAGGCCGCCTAAGGTGGCGTCGTCCCCGCTTTCCAAGTTGATGTGGACGATCCCGTCCCTCCAGAGCACGGGCTCTCCGGTGACGTCGGTATCGACCAAGATCGGGCCTCCGGCCCAAAGAGACGAGCTAAGGAGGACCATGCCGATCGTTAATAAGAAACGTTTCATAACGCTGTACGGGCGACCCGGCGGGTCGCCCCTACGGACCCACCATTTCTTTGATTTTCTTCACCATCTCCGGCAAGGCCACCGGGCCCTCGCGGAACGTCTCCAGAAAGCGGTTGTTCAAAGGGTTGACGGCGGAAGCCGTCTTCAATCCCGCCTGGGAAGGCGATTGGATCTCGAACCGCCCCTGACCGGCGCCCACCGGCGAGGTGAAACCCAGATCGCTCTCCGGATAGAGGAAGAGCAGGTAATCCTTCCCCGCCTCATACGGCGAGGCGGCCAGGCTGATGGTCTTCATGGGGACGACGGCGCTCTCGCCCTCGCCTACCTTGAGGGGCGCGCGGGACGTTCCGAACTGCTTGATGAGGATCGTCTCTCCGGAGGCCGCCCCCTTGACGCCGTCGGAAACCGCAAAGCGGGCGTAGGTCGCCGGGATGCCGTTCTCGTCCAAGTCCGTCGTCAGCGACACGCAAGTGCCCACGAAAATGCGGCCGGCCTGGCCGGTCAGCTGGGAAAGACTCAAAGGAAGGACGGAGGCGGCGCGAGTGGAAAAGGCCCAGGCCAGACAACAAAGAACCCCGATAAGACGGCGACGCGACATAGATGCCCCCGATACCCCACAAGGAAACCCCAAGTTTATAGAAACATTAATGAACTTTCACTTGAAAAAGCGGGGCGACTCAACGACTAATGTTCTAAAATGGACCTGGAAACCGCTCCTTCAAAAAGCCCTTTGAAAAAAATAACTTGGATCGTCCTCTTCGCCCTGGTCGTCGCCGCGGTGAGCTTCCTGACCGTGCGCGTCAAAACCGACGAAAAGATCTCCCTGCAATCGGTCCCCATGAAGGAGATGAAGGTCGTCGCCCGGGCCATCGATTTCATCGAAAAGAATTACGTCGACCCGCAGGCCGTGAACGCCGGTAAGATGCTGACCGAGGCCACCAAGGAGCTGGTGCGGAGCATCCCTCCCCTGCAGGTGAAGGAGAAGCCCAAGGAGATCACCCTTTCCATGGGCGAGAAGAAACTGGCCCTCTCCCTCTCCAGCCCCGTCTCGCTGGACGAGCTGCCCACCGTCCTCTCGCGCGTTCTGGGTTTCCTGGATCTCTTCTATAAGGGCCGCTTGGACGAGGACGAACGGCTCACGCTCGCCATGACGGGCGTCACCGACACGCTGGACCCGCATTCGAACTACCTCTCGCCCAAAGTCTACAACGAGTTCAAGATCGGCACGAAGGGCAACTTCGGCGGCTTGGGGATCGTGATCGGGATTCGGGAGGGCGACCTCTCCGTCATCGCACCGCTCGACGGCACGCCGGCCGACAAGGCGGGCATCAAGGCCAAGGACAAGATCGTCCAGATCGGCGGCGAGTCCACCATCAACATGGGCTTAACCGAGGCCGTGGAAAAACTGCGCGGCCCGGTGGGCAGCAAGGTCTCGCTCGTCATTACACGCGAGGGCATCTCCGATCCGCTGAAATTCACGCTCATCCGCGCCTTGATCCACATCCAATCCGTCGGCGGGCGCCTGCTGGACGACAAGCGCTTCGGCTTAGTCAAGATCAAGAACTTCCAGGAGGATACGGTCGACCAGTTCCGCAAGACCTTGAAGGAGTTCGAGAGCGGCGGCAACCGCATCCAGGGCCTGATTTTGGATCTGCGCAACAACCCCGGCGGCCTGCTGGATCAAGCGGTGGCCCTCTCCGATTTCTTCCTCTCCCAGGGCACCATCGTAAAAACCGTCGGCGCGAGCGGCGAGCCCTTGGAGATCGAAAAGGCCCAGCCCGGCGACGGCGGCGAGGAGATCCCGCTCGTCGTCATCGTCAACGAGAACAGCGCCTCGGCCTCGGAGATCGTCGCCGGCGCGCTTCAGTTCAACGACCGCGCGGTGGTCATCGGCATCCGCTCCTTCGGCAAGGGCTCGGTGCAGACCGTCTACGACCTGAAGGACGGCTCGGCGCTCAAACTCACCATCGCGAAGTATCTGACGGCCAAGGACTACGCCGTGCAGTCCAAGGGCATCAACCCGGACGTCGGCCTCCTGCCCGCCACCATCCCGGCCAAGCTGACCGACGACAAGGGCAAGCTCACCCGCCGCATCGACCTCTTCGAGGACGTGAAGCGGCGCGAGCTGGACCTGGAGGAGATGCACGACGGAGACGACGACGAGCACAAGGACCCGAACCTGCCGCCGCCGCCCGTCCAGATGACCTACCTGGCGCCCGACAAGGACCGCGACGCCGACGGGGATGACGACGACGATAGCGCCGGCAAGATCGACTTAACCGGAGACTTCCCGGTCGTCATGGCCCAGCGCCTCCTCGAGCTCTCGATCGGATTGGGCCAGTACATGGCCCCGGATCAGGCCATCTCGCGTCCGAAAGTGGCGGGCGCCCTGCCGCCGGTCTTGGACGAGCTGAAAAAGGGCGAAGACGAGAAGATCCGCGCCGCCTTGGAAAACCTAAGCGTCGACTGGTCGACGGGGGCCAAGGAAGGCAAGCCCTCGGGCGTGGTCACGACGGTGCTCTTGGGAGAAGACGGCGATCCGGCGAAGCCCGTCGAAGGATTGTCGGCCGGCAATTCCGGTTTCCTAAGCGTCACCGTCGAAAACAAGGGCTCCGCGCCCTTCTACCGCCTGGCCGTCAATACGAAGAGCGACGACCCCCTCTTCTCCAACCTCGAGTTCCCGCTGGGCAAGATCGCCCCCGGGGAGAAGCGCACGTGGAAGACGCCTCTCAAGATCCCGGATTTCGTCCATCGGCGGCGCGTGCCCGTGGAGCTTGTCTTTCACGAAGCCTACGACCGCCTCCCGGAAGCCGCCCCCCTGATGCTTCAGGTGGAAGAGCCCGAGGCGCCCTCATTCCAGTACTCCTATAAGGTCATCGACAACGGCTCCGAAGGCACGAAGGGCAACGGCAACGGGAAGGTCGAGAAGGGTGAAACGATCGCGCTGGCGCTGACCGTCAAGAACAACGGCAAGGGTGAGAGCAAGGCGCCGATCGTGAACTTGAAGAAGACGGAAGGCGAGGAAACCTTCATCGAGAAGGGCCGCGACGAGCTGAAGCCCATTCCGGCCGGCGGCGCGGCGCAGACGGTGCTCAAGTTCCGGGTACCCGAAACCCTGAAGGGAAAGCTCTCCTTCGACCTGAACATCCACGACACGCATCTGGGAGAGGATTTGAACGACCGCCTCGATTTCACCGCCGGCGGCAACCCGCCGCCCCAAGGCGTCCTGCTTTCCTCGCCCGTGATCGACCTCTCGTGGAAGGATCTGCCGCTGACGGTAAAGGGAACAACCTACTCCGTGAAGGGGACGTCCACCGACGACGCGAGCGTGGGCAACGTCTTCATCTTCGTGGGCGAGGACAAGGTCTTCTTCCAGGCGCCGGAGACGCCGTCCAAGACGCTGAACTTCGACACCACCGTGCCCCTGAAAAAGGGCGCCAACCTGATCACGCTCGCCTCTCAGGACGACCGCGAGCTCACCTCGAGAAAACAATGGATTGTTTGGAGAGAAAAATAAGCGAATGAAGAAACCGCCGATCATCGCGCTGGGCGTCTTCGACGGCGTGCATCGGGGGCACCGCGAAATCTTCCGCCAGGTCGCCGCGCGCGCCGAGGCCGCGGGCGGGACGAGCGTCGTCTACACCTTCGATCCGCATCCCGTCACGGTGCTGGCGCCCTCGTCGGCGCCCAAGATGATCAACACCGTCCGGCAGCGCGTGGAATTGATCGAGGCCTGCGGCATCGGCAAGGTCGTCGTCCAGAAATTCACCAAGGCCTTTTCCCAGCAGACGCCCGAACAATTCTTCCGGCGCGTGATCGTCCAGAAGCTGAAGGCCCGCGAGCTCTTCGCCGGCTACAATTTCACCTTCGGCGTGAAGCGCTCGGGGACGTCGGAAACCTTGGAGGCGTTGGGACGCGCGTCGGGAGTCCGCGTCCACATCGTGCGGCCCTTCCTGTGGAAGGGGACCCTGGTTTCGAGCACGCAGGCGCGGCAATTCATCGCCGCGGGAGACCTGGCCCGGGCGGAGGACCTGCTCGCGCGCCCTTACTTCATCGAGGGCAAGGTCGTGCGCGGACGGGGCATCGGCGGCAAGGAACTGGGCATCCACACGGCCAACCTGGCCCCGGAGAACGACGCGATCCTGCCGACGGGCGTCTACGTCACCTATGCCGTCATCGGAAAGAAACGTCTGAAGAGCGTAACCAACATCGGGCCGAACCCCACCTTCGGCGCCGGACCGGTCACTGTCGAGACGCACGTCTTGGAAGGGTTCAAGCGGAACATCTTGGGACGGCGCCTGCGCGTCGAGTTTTTGCAGAAGATCCGGGAGGAGATCCGGTTCGCCACCGCCGCCGACCTGGCCGCCCAGATCCGCAGCGACATCAAGACGGCGGAGAGGTTTTTTTCGTCGCGCAAATGAACTCCTTCGCGCTCTTAGGCATCATCGGGGATCCCATCGGGCACAGCCTCTCGCCCGCAATGCACAACGCCGTCTTAAGGAAGGGCGGCTTCCGCTACCTCTATCTCCCCTTCCACGTCACGCCGAAGCGCCTGAAGGACTTCGTCCGCGACGCGCCCTCGCTCAACCTGGCCGGCTTCAACGTGACGATCCCCCACAAGGAAGCCGTCCTGAAATATCTTTCCTGGATCTCGCCGGAGGCCAAGGCGATCGGCGCGGCGAACACGGTGGTGGTTTCGGGCAAAAAACTGAAGGGCTACAACACCGACGCCGGCGGCTACCTGCGCTCCTTGACCGAAGGCACGGGCTTCCGCCCTCGCGGCAGAGTAGCCTTGGTTTTGGGCGCCGGCGGGGCCGCGCGCGCGGTCGTCTACGCGCTGGCTTGGGCCGGTCTTAAAGAAATCGCGATCGCCAACCGCACCCGCGCCCGAGCCCGGAGGCTGGCCCTCGAATTCTCCAAAAAGTTTCCCAAAACGCGGATCGTCGACGTCCCGTTCGATCTTAAGCTCGTCAATCGCCTCTTGCCGGAGCTGGACTTATTGGTGAACACGACCTCGGTCGGGATGAACCGGACCGCCTTTCGAGGTCTCGACGTGCGGAAGCTGGGCAGGAAAGCCGTGGTCTCCGACTTGGTTTACAAACCGCGCATCACCCCGCTCCTGCTCGCGGCGAAGCGGAGGGGCTTGAAGATCCATACCGGCGACGGGATGCTCCTCCATCAAGGGGCCGCGGCCTTCCGTCTCTGGACCGGGCGCAGGCCCGATCTCCGCACGATGAAAAAAGCCCTTCTCGCCGCCCTGAAACGAGGATAAAGACCTGCCTCCCATGAAAACCCTCCGCAATCCGCTCGGCTTCGCCTTGATCGAGCTCATGGTGATCGTGGCCGTCCTCTCTCTCGCGGCCTCGTTCTTCGTGCCGCGCTTTCTCAAGCACCGCATCCGCATCAGCCAGGAGGAATGCTCCAAGAACCTTTTGAAGATCTACGAAGCGGAGACGGCCTACCGCGAGGGAAAAGGCGCCTATGCCGGCGACGTGAAGGCGCTGGATTGGACGCCCCAAGGCATCCGCTACGAATATCGGGTGATCCGGGCCGGCAAGAGCGGCTTCACCGCCGAATGCACCGGCAATATCGACAGGGACCCCACCCTGGACCGCGCCTCCATTGACGAAACGGGGAAGCTCACGCAGATCGAAGACGACGCCGCCCGCTAGCTTCCAACGTCAAAAAACCGCTGAACGGGGAGTTCAAAATCACCCTTTCCGTGGCGTGTATACGATCGAATACATTCATTTTTCTTAGTTATATCAGATTCTTAGACCTTTTTTGCCTTCAACGCCGCCCGCCCCTTCTCTGGCATCCGGCTTGCTTAATAGACTCTTGAAATGCCTTATTCCGCGTCTCATCTCCAGGGGGAGGGCGAAACGCGCCGGCGCGTTATTGTCGTCGACGACAACGAAATCCTCCTCCGGGCCTGGAAGAAGATCCTGCAGCGAGCGGGTTGCGAGTGCTTCGCCACGACCAATCCCGAAACCGCGCTCTCCGAGATCGAACGGCTCGGGGCCGATCTTTTGATTTGCGACATCGTCATGCCGCACATGGATGGCTTCGAGGTCATCCAGCGCCTCCAGCACATGCCGCACGCTGAGGCGGCGCGGACGCGGATCGTGCTCACCACCGGATACGTCTGCGACTTCAAACGCCTGCGCCTGGACGTCGGCACCCAGGACATTCACGTCCTGCTCAAGCCCTACAACAGCATTCAAGAGGTTCTGCACTTCGTGGAACGCGTCTTGGAAGACGACGAGACGCTGTTGGAGGACGAAGAGGATTCCACGCAAACCTTGGACGACGCGCGCGTCCACCTCTGGTCGCTTTGATCACTCGACGGCGGACAGGTTGGCGTATTTCACCACGAGGGTCTTCACGAGGCCGTTCTGGAAGTAGACCGTCACCTTCTCCGACTCGCCCTTGCCTTCCCGTTTCTTGACGACGCCGACGCCGAAAGACGGGTGCGTCACGGTGGCGCCGATGCGGATTCCGTTCTCTTCCTCGACGTCCTGATTGAAGTCGGAATCCCCGAATGTGTCGTCGAAGAACTCCGAACGGCGCAGGCGAGGCGCTTCGGCGTGGTGGCCACCTTCGCGGCGTTCCACCAACTCTTCCGGCATTTCTTCCAGGAATCGCGAAGGCAGGTTGAATTGCTCGCCGCCGTAGAGGCGCCGTCGGGCGGCCAGGGTCAGGAAAAGTTTCTTGCGCGCCCGGGTCACGCCCACGTAGCAAAGCCGCCTCTCCTCCTCCATCTCTTCGGGATCATCCAGCGAGCGGGAGTGCGGGAAAAGGCCTTCCTCCAAACCCACCAAAAAGACGACGGGAAACTCCAGGCCCTTGGCGAGATGCAGGGTCATCATAGGCACCATGCCCTGTTCGGGATCGTAGCTGTCGGTGTCGCCGGACAGGGCGATCTGGTCGAGAAAATCGAAGAGCTTGGCGTCGGGGTTCGACGTTTCGAATTCCCCGGCGACGTTCAAGAGCTCGTCCAAGTTCTCCAGGCGCCCTTCCGCCTCCACCGTGCCCTCGGCCTCCAGCATCTCGCGGTAGCCGCTGTCGTCGATGACTTTGTCGATCACCTTGGCCACGCCGCCTTCCGACGCCGCGAAGGCGCGCAGGTTTTCCATCAAGGCGTAAAACTCCTGGATCTTCTTCTTGGCCCCGGCGTTCAACGCAGCCACTTCGGAGACGCGCTTCATCGCCTCATAGAGCGGGATCTCGTAATCGGAGGCGAAGGCTTCCAGCGATTCCTCGGATTTGGTCCCCAAACCGCGCGCGGGAACGTTGATGATGCGCTTCAAATTCACCGAGTCCGGCGGGTTCACCAGCACGCGCAGGTAGGCCAAAATGTCCTTGATCTCCTTGCGCTCGTAGAACTTCATGCCGCCGAAGATGGTGTAGGGCACGCGGTTGCGGCGGAGCTCGTCTTCGAAGCTTCGCGACTGGGCGTTGGTCCGGTAGAAGATGGCGAAGTCGTTGTA
>DASUFF010000184.1:0-2787 GCA_036274695.1 bacterium
CTCCGCCATCCGTGGCGCGTGCCGTCCCGTCCCCATCCTGCAGGTGTCGACCGGAGGCGCCGTGGGCGATTCCTTCGAAAGCCGCGCGGAACCTCTGGAGGCCGGCCCCGATATGGCCTCGCTCAATTCCGGCTCCGTCAATTTCGGCGACGAGGTCTTCGCCAATCCACTCCCCTTCGTGGAGTTCCTCGCCCAACGCATGGGCCGCAAGGGCATCAAGCCGGAGATCGAAGTCTACGATCTTTCCCATGTGGAGACGGCGGTGCGTTTGATCGAGAGGGGCGAGATCCAAAGCCCCGCGCAATTCCAGTTCGTGATGGGCGTCAAGGGCGCGATCGAGGCGACGGAAGAGAACCTAAAACTGCTCGTCTCCAGAATCCCCAAAGGGGCGACCTGGACGGTGGCCGGGATCGGCCGCCACGAGTTTCCGATGGCCGAGCTGGCGCTGAAAATGGGAGGGCACGTGCGCGTGGGCTTGGAGGACAACATCTACGTCGAGAAGGGCGTGCTGGCGAAAGGGAGCCATGAGTTGGTCCAGAAAGCCGTTGAACTGGCGCGTCGCCATGGTAGGGAACCGGCGTCGCCCGAGGAGGCGCGCAAAATACTATGCCTGGCATCGGCGTCGTCCTAAATCCCCATTCGAAGCGCTATAAGAAGAATCCGGAGAAGCTCAAGCGCATGGGCTTCATCGTCGGCGACAAGGGGCATTTCGGCGCCACGCAGGATTTGAGCGACGTGGCCCGGCTGGCCCAGGAGTTCAAGGGGCGCGACATCGACATCCTGGCCTTGAGCGGCGGCGACGGCACCAACCACCGCACGCTGACCACCTTCATCGACGTCTACGGCGACAAGCCCCTGCCCAAGATCGCTTTTCTGCGCGGCGGGACGCTCAACACCATCGCCTTCGCCTGCGGCATCTACGGTTCTCCGGAAAAAATCCTGTCGAACCTGCTCTACAAGTACCACGAGGACGAGGAGTTCGAGACGACGGAGATCACGATCACGCGCATTCAGGCGGGCGATGCGCCGCACTACGGGTTCATCTGGGGAATAGGCGTGATCTACCGGTTCATGGACGCCTATTACCGCCTCGGCAATCCCTCTCCCGGACGCGCCGCCTGGACGCTGGCCAAATCCATCGGGTCGGCCGTCATCAACGGTCCGTTCGCCTGCAAGATGTTCGAGCGGATGGACGGGCAGGTGACGGTGAACGGGAAGCCCTGGCCGTTCCGCAATTATTCGGCGATCTATACGGGTTCCATCGAATACCTGGGGCTGGGTTTCCGCGTCTTCTACCTGGCGCGCGACCCGAAAAAATTTCACGCCGTGGGTTTCTCCCTCCCGCCGCGCAACGTGCTTCGTTACGTCCCGCTCATGTTCCTGGGCCGGCCTTCGGGCTGTCCGGACCTCGTCGAAGGGGCGGCCTCCGAGATGACGATCGATCTGAAGGAGGCGGTTCCCTTCACCATCGACGGCGACATGCATCCGCCGGAGAGCCGCTTCCGTATCAGCACGGGTCCCCGGCTGACGGTGATCGTTAAATAGGGGGAGATACCGCTCTCCCCCTAGACCCCCATCTGGCATCCAAGAAAACATCGCTCCCTTCGCTCAGCGAAGCTGAGCTACGTTCACTATTGGCATTGTGTTTGCACTAGCTCCCGTTAGGAGCGAAAATGCGTGCCAAATTCCGTCAAAAAGTTATCAAAGTGATAAAGATTATCACTTTGATACCCGCCGGCCTGGCCTATCTGGCCATCGCCGGCTGCAGCGGCGACAATGCCCCGGCCGGGACCGACGTCAACCCCGACACGAGCATTTCCGGGGCCCCTTCCGGCAGCCAGGATCCCCTGAAGGATTTGCAAGATGAGGGCAAGTTGCCGACCATCGGGACCGGCCCAAAAAGTGCGCCTTCGACGGCCTCGGGCAACGAAAGCCTGAGTGTGTATCCCCCGAGCGTGGACGCGGATCAGGACAACGTGCCCAATTCTGCCATCGGCGGCCATCCGGAGATCGCCCTCGACAACTGCCCGAACGTTTTCAATCCCGGCCAGGAAGATGCGGACCACGACGGCATCGGGGATGTCTGCGAGTAGAAAACGTTCCTACGTTCCTTCTTGTATGGTACATAGTCGTCATGTCCCTAGCCGTCGGACTCATGTCCGGCACTTCGATTGACGGCATCGACGCGGCACTGGTCGACATCACCGGCAACTCGCCCCACCTCAAGATCCGATTGCTCGCCTGGGGCATCTTCCCGTTTCCGAAAGGTTACAAGGAACGCATCCTGGCCGTCTCCCACCCGTCGAAGGCCGGCGTCGACGAGCTCTGTCGGCTGAACTTCGAATTGGGCGACCTGTTCGCGGAGGCCGTCATGGAGGTGGCCAAGAAGGCGCGCGTGCCGCTCTCGCGGATCGCGGTGGCGGGTTCGCACGGGCAAACCGTCTGCCATCTGGGCGGGAAGGGCACCTTGCAGATCGCCGAGCCGTCCGTCATCGCGGAGAAGACGGGCATCACCACCGTCGCCGATTTCCGTCCTCGAGACATCGCCGCCGGCGGCTTCGGCGCGCCGTTGGCCCCGTATCTTCACTATCTTCTTTTCAAGCATCCCAAGAAGAACCGCGCCGTGCAGAACATCGGAGGGATCGGCAATCTCACGATGATCCCGAAGAAGGCGCGTCCCGGCGACGTCATGGGTTTCGATACCGGCCCCGGCAACATGGTGATCGACGGCTTGCTTCGGGAGATGACGGGCGATGGAACGAGCTACGACCACGGCGGGAAGATCGC
>DASUFF010000185.1:0-4899 GCA_036274695.1 bacterium
TCAACGATCCGCGCATGGACGATTCCTTCCGGATCGAGGAGGGCTTAAAGCTCGCGCGCAAGATCCTGCTCGACATCACGTCCATGGGCCTTCCGACCGCCACCGAGGCCTTGGATCCCATCACGCCGCAGTATCTCTCCGACCTTATCTCCTGGTCCGCCATCGGCGCGCGGACGACGGAATCTCAGACGCATCGCGAAATGGCTTCCGGCCTTTCCACGCCCGTGGGCTTCAAGAACGGAACGGACGGGAACATCCAGGTAGCCATCAACGCCATGCAGTCGTCGCTGAAGCCCCACCATTTCCTGGGCATCGACGCGAACGGGCGCATCTCCGTCTTCACGACGCGCGGAAACGCCTACAGCCACGTGGTTTTGCGCGGCGCCGATTCCGGCCCGAACTATGATGCGGAAAGCATCGCCAAGTGCGAAGCGGTGTTGGAGAAAAACAAGCTGCGCAAGAAGATTATGGTGGATTGCAGCCACGGCAATTCCAACAAGGACCACCGGAAGCAATCGACGGTCTTCGACCATTGCATCGACCAAGTGGTCGCCGGCAACCGATCGATCTGCAGCATGATGGTGGAGAGCAACCTGCACGAGGGCAATCAGAAGATCCCGGCGGATTTAAGCCAACTCAAGTACGGGGTGTCGGTGACGGATCAGTGCATCGATTGGGAGACGACGGAGCCGCTGATTTTGAAGGCGCACGAACGGCTAAAGGCACATTGAGGGAAGAGGATCGACGCCGGCCTGGACCAGATCCGCGCAGAGGTCGTTGGCGAGATCCGCATCGTTCGAGGCGGCGGTTCGGATGCTCGCTTCGTCAATGCGGCCCTGAAAAGGCTCCACGCAGCCGATGTCCTGACCGTTGCAACCCAAGGCCAGCGAAGACGTGTTGTTGAAATCATCCCCGCAGTTTCCCGTTCCTACCGCGATGCCGTCGATGGTCAGGAAAATCATCCCTCCCGCGCGCACGACCGCCGCTCGATGCCACTCGTCGATAGGGAGGGACCCTCCCATCGCCGCAATGCCGCACCCGGAACCGAAAAAGGCGAGTTGGCCGCCCGTCGTCCGAAAGAGCTCGTAGCCGTTGGAGGAACTTCTTTTCGTGATCAAGGCCTCGGCAACTCCGTCCCTCAAAGGGAAAATCCAGGCGGCGAGGGTGAAATCGCCGGTTCCGAAGTTGTGATCGTTCGTATTCGCCACCGTCATTTGGTCGTCGATTCCGTCCAACAAAAGAGCCTGGTCCACCAAGCCGGCTTCGTACGCGGCGCCGTTCTGAAGAACCCCTGCATGCGCGAACGGACTTAAGTCGTTGGAGTTTCCATCCATCCGCCACCAACCGGCCAAGGTATCGTCCGTCGAAAAGGCCCGAATCACGCTCCAGGCCGAGACCGAATTATCGTCGAAAAGAGTTCTGACCTTGAGCGCATAGGATCTCTTCGCCGACAGGGGGTCGAGGACGTTTCGGCGGCTCGTCGTTAGGGCCGCGTTCGGACAATCCGCATCGCCAACGATGCCGCTGAGCGGTCCCGTCGTGTAGCAAAGCTGATAAGAGGTCACCGACACATTGGGCGGGATCGGACCGTCCTGCCACGAAACATAGGCGTGGGAGGGAGCCAGGATTTGCGCCTCGACAGGAGCGGTCAGCGACGGGGGCAGGAAGGTCATTCCGGAGCTTGAGGTTTCCGCCGTGCTGGCAGTGCTGACGCTTTGGCCGCCGGCGCCTCCGGCCGACCACGGCTCTATTCCGATGATCAGATCGCATCCGGAAAGGCCAATGGCGGAAGTGAGGGCGAGAGATCCCAAAAAGATATTTGTGTTCATGTTGGCCGGCGTTATCGGCGTCGGGGAATAGAAGTCATTCGAGAAAGGGGGGCAGAGGGGAAAAAGCGTGGACTGCAGTTAACGATTTGTCAGTCCGGCGAAAAAAGAAAAACCGAAGAAGCCCAAAGGCTCCTTCGGTTTTCATGTGCCGGGAGGGGGACTCGAACCCCCACGGCTTGCGCCATACGCCCCTCAAACGTACGTGTCTGCCAGTTCCACCATCCCGGCGGGGATTTCCTTCAAATTACTGTTCCGTCTCCGGCGTTGTCAACGGGACGACGGGAACCGTCTCGGCCGAAGGCGCGGGTAAGCTCACCTTCTCCAAAACCGAGCCGTGGCCGCCGCCTCGCGAAATGTACACGAGGCCCATCGACGTGAGCATGAACACGCCCGCCACCACCGCCGTCATTTTGTTCAAAAAGGTCGCCGCGCCGCGGGGGCCGAAGAGGGTTTGGGAGCCGCCGGCGCCGAAGGCCGCGCCGATGTCGGCGCCTTTGCCCGCCTGCAAGAGGATGACGATGATCAGGAAGATGCAGACGATATAGTGGATGATCGTGATGAAAATTTCCATAAGCGCTCCCGTTAATTCTCCCAAGCCGCGATGATCTTCAAAAATTTATCCGACGACAAGCTCGCTCCGCCGACCAAAAATCCGTCCAGGTCCTTGACTCCCGCCAATTCCTTCGCCGTCTCCGGCGTCACGCTCCCGCCGTACAGGACGCGGAGGGCGCTCGAGGTCGGGGCGTCGTAGGCCTTGGCCACCAGGTTCCGGATGAAATGCAGGGCGGAGGCCACATCGTCCGGCTTGGCCGTCTTGCCCGTCCCGATCGCCCAGACCGGCTCGTAGGCGACGACCAATCCGCCCAGATCGTTCATCGGGATGCCGGAAAGCCCCTTCTTGATCTGGGCCTCCAAGACGGCCTCCGTCTTGCCGGCCTCCCGCTGCTCCCAGGTCTCGCCGACGCAGATGATCGGGGTGAGCTCCAGGGCCAGGGCCGCCAGGGCCTTCTTATTCACGCCCTCGTCCGTCTCGCCGAAAAGGCGTCGCCTCTCCGAATGGCCCAAGAGGACGAACGAACAACCGACGTCCTTCAAAAACGTCCCGGAAACTTCCCCAGTAAAGGCCCCGTCCGTCTCCCAATGCATGTTCTGGCCGGCCAGCAGGAGCATCGTCTCGTGCAGGGCCACCTGGGCCGTGTAGAGGGCCGTGAACGGAGGGGAGACCGCGACGTCGCAGGCTCCGTTGGCGGGAAGTTTGTGCTTGAGCTCCGTCAAGAGCTTGAGCGTCTCCTCCAACGTTCCGTTCATCTTCCAATTTCCGACGACGAGCGGCTTCCGCATAAAAATCCCAGCTGCCTTCTTAGCTTTCCAAAACGCTCAACCCCGGCAGGCCCTTGCCTTCCAGGAACTCCAACGCCGCCCCGCCGCCGGTGGACAGGTGCGTGATCTGCTCCTCCACGCCGCTCATCTTCACGGCCGCCAGGCTCTCTCCGCCCCCGACAATGGAGACGGAGTCGCTCGCGGCGATGGCGCGGGCGACGGTTAAACTTCCCTCGGCGAACTGTTTGTATTCGAAGACGCCCATGGGGCCGTTCCAAAAGACGGTCTTGGCGTCGCGCAAGACATCCGCGTACAACTGGGCGGTCTGCGGGCCGATGTCCAAGCCCATCTTGCCTTCCGGAACCTTGGCGGCGACTACTGCAACCGCATCGGCCGAGGGCTTGTCGGCGACCCGGTGGTCCACCGGCACGCGGACGATCACGTCGTTCTCCTTCGCCTTCTGCAGGATCTTCTGGGCCAGGTAGACTTTGTCGTCCTCGCACTTCGATTTGCCGATGGGCTGGCCCATGGCCTTCAGGAAGGTATAGGCGAGGCCCCCGCCCAAAAGGAGCTCGTCCACCTTCGTCACCAAATGATCGAGCAGGCCGATCTTGTCGGAGACCTTGGCCCCCCCCAAAACAGCCACATAGGGACGGGCCGGGCGCTCCAGAAGGGGAGTGAGATATTCCAGCTCCTTCTTGACCAACAAACCGATACCCTTTTCCTTAAAATGTTTGACCATGCCGACGGTGGAGGCGTGGGCCCGATGCATCGTGCCGAAGGCGTCGCTCACGTAGATCTCTCCCAACTGGGCCAGGGACTGGGCGAAGACGGCGTCGTTGGCCTCTTCTTCTTTATGAAAGCGCAGGTTTTCCAAGAGAAGGACGTCGCCCTCGCGGATCTCGTGGGCGAGTTTTTTGACGGCGTCGCCGACGCAGTCCTCGGGGAGAATGACGGGGCGGCCGATCAGCTCGGCCAGGCGCTCGGCCACCGGCATGAGGCTCTCCGCCATGTCGCGCCCCTTCGGGCGGCCCAAGTGCGAGGCCAAGATGATCTTGGCCTTCTGGTCCATCAGGTACTGGATGGTGGGAAGGGCTTCCCGAATGCGGGTATCGTCCTTGATCACGGGTCCGTCGTGCGGGACGTTGAAGTCCACGCGCACGAAGACGCGGCGGCCGGCGACGGGAAGTTGATCGACGCGTTTCAACATAAAGGCGGGGGAAGATACCGCTCTCCCCCCGCACCCCTCATCTGGTTATTCATTAAACGCATCATTCACTCCGGAAGGAAACCTTCCTCCGTTCATTAGAGGTGTTTCGCAACCATACCGGCCAGATCGAGCATCCGGTGAGAGAAACCGGTCTCATTGTCGTACCAGGCCATGACCTTGACCATCTTGTCCTGCACCACCGCCGTCTGCAGGCTGTCGATGATGGCGGAATCCCACGTGCCGTTGAAATCGATGGAGACCAAGGGCTCCTCGCAGACGCTCAAGATGCCGTTCAAAGGACCCGCCGCCGCCTTGCGGTAGGCGTCGTTGACGGCCTGGACGCTCACCGGCTTGACCGTGGAGCAAACCAGGTCGACCAGCGAGACGTTCGGCGTGGGCACGCGGATGGAGGTGCCGTCCAGGCGGCCGGCCAGCTCCGGCATCACGATGCCGATGGACTTCGCGGCGCCGGTCGTCGTCGGGATCATCGAAAGGCCGCCGGCGCGCGCGCGGCGGAGGTCCTTGTGGTATTTGTCCAAA
>DASUFF010000186.1:0-3109 GCA_036274695.1 bacterium
GCCACCGATTTCAATCGGTGGCTTTAAATTCAGCAACCTTTCCCACGTGACGGCGATGTGACAGGCCAGACTTATGGGCGACCTGACCACTCTCTGCTCCGTCTTTGCGGGCCTTCACAACTCGGTCTTTTCCGCCGGACTTGCGAACACGCGCCTTCATCCCCTGGCCCAACCCTCCGTCCTTCTGCGGGAGACGCTTCCATCCGACGCCCCGCGTCTCCTCGAAGTCGCGCGCAGCGGCAATTTCCGGACGTTGAACTTCCCCTCCGACCTGGACGGGTTGACCCACAAGATCGACCGCTCCCGGTTGTCGTTCCGGCGGGAGATCGCGGACCCCGCCCTGCAGGAGATGATGTTCACGGTGCTGGAACGAAACGGGCGAGACGACTACGTGCCCGTGGGGACCTCGACGTTCTTTCCGCAGCACGGCACGGCGCGCAAGCCGCACCACGCCTACCAGGTGGTGCCGGGAACGCGGGTCGACGACGCGGGCCTGGTCCACGACGACACCGTTCTTCAATTGATTCAAAACCACGCCGGTCCGGCGGAGGTCGGCGGATTGATCGTCCACGCCGACCGTTCCGCGGGGCGCGTGCCCTACGGCCGCGCCGTTTCCTGGGTGCGCTTCTTCTGGACGTCCCTGCCCGGGAGGCGCGCCGACTATGCGAACCGTCTCTGCCTAACCGAGATCCTGCCGCCGTTCGTCGAGACGCCGGAGGGCGGACGCACCAACGCCTTCTACGAAGCCCATGCGCGGCGCTTCTTCGAGGACAGGACCTACGAGGAGATGGACAAGCTCACGAACGCGGATTGCTCCCTGATCACGGCGAGGCTGCCGAGGACCGTGCGGCTCGCGGACATGCCGTCCGAGGCGCGGGCGTTGATCGGCGTCCCGCGCAAGGAGAGCCGGCCGGCGCTGCGTCTCTTGGAAAAGGTGGGCTTCAAGCCGACGGGACAGGTGGATCCGATCGACGCGGGCCCCCACTTCCTGGGCGCCTTCGCCGACAACCCGATCTTCACGGGGGCGCACGATTTGATTTACGGAGGGACGTCGCACCGGGAGGACGAGATCCCGAACTGGCACTACGGCTTCGTCGGCCGCGAGCGCCATTCGGACGACGCCGCTTTCCGGGCGGCCCTGGGCGCCTTTTTGGTCATGGACGACCTCCTGCTCACGACGCGGGAGATCGCCGATTTTCTGGATTTACGGGTGGGGTCTCTGGAACCGGTGACGGCGGTGGCGTTATAGCTGCTTCAGCAACTCTTTCCGCTTCGCCTGATATTCCTTGTCGGTGATCATCTCGTCCTTCTTCAGATCGTCCAATTCCTTCAAACGATCCTTCACCGACTTCTCTCCGGACGAAACCGGCTCGGCGGCGGCGGACTTCTTTTTGGATTCCTTGGCGGGCGCGGGAGCGGACGCCTTTTCCTTCTTGTTTCCGGTTTCCTTCGTCGCGATCACCCCGCCGGTGTACTGGCTCAAGTCGAAGACCAGTTCTTCCGGATCCCACGATACACGGTTCTGTCCCGGCTGAAGCTCGAGCGAGACGCGCATGCCGCGGGCCTGCGACGTCGCCGCCGCGGAACCCTGCGTGGTCCGGTCGCCCAGCATCTTCGCGTAGACCTTCGTGAACTTGATGTGGAGGCCGTCGGGCTTGAGGAACATCCGCATGACCGTCAGCCGGTCGTCCTGGATGACGAAATGCGAATTGCGGGTGAAGTAGGACACCGTCACCACCTGCTCGGGCTTCACCTTCTGAAAGGCTTCTACCAAATATGGCGACAGGAACTCCGTATTCTGCTCGTCGAAAAGCTCGCGGTTCTCGATGTCCTTGAGAATCAGGATCTTCTTGTTGAAACGGACGGAGGAAAGGACCTGTTTCCACTGCTCGGCGGTGAACGTGTAGGGATGGTTCAACCCCCCTTCCTTCTCGTCCTTCTTCGCCTTCTCCAGCTTGATGAAATCGATCTTGTTCTTGCTCTTGTAAATGTAGGTGTCCGCGGCCCGGGCGGTTGCGGCCGTGAAAAGGACGGCGGCCAAGGACAAGACGGCGATCATCCGGCGTTTCAGAAACATTTTCTCCTCCTTAAAGAGCGTTTAGCCCTATGTCGCAATTAAGGCCCGCGTCAACGGCATTATGGGTACCTGCGAACAGGCCTTGAGACAGAATGCGTCACTCCATTTTGGGGTGCAGCCTCCCCAGATTTTCCCGTGAGTGTTGACAGCTGTAAACAGCACTTATCACCACATAATATTATTCATATTTTTATGTAGACTCCAGACCCCAAGCGCTTCCTTTTGGCATCTGTTTTGCCATTAGGTCTCCTATCTATGTGTGATGGGGGAATTTGTACATGCGGGGCCCGCCAGGCTCCCGGGCCGGTTATTGTCCTCGACGACCCCGACGGAGGGGCGCCCAGGCCTCCTCTAGTTTCGGGCTTTTCCGTCTCGCCCGTTTTGACCGGGGTCGACAACGGCGACAACACCCTCCCGGCGATCACCTATGACAGAGCCACGGGGACGTTCCGCTTCGCGGACCCCAATGCCATCGACCTCGGCACCGGCTTGGCGACGGGCAACCAACTGGTCGGCACCCGGCTTTTCGGCAACGCCGGCCCTTCGGCCTCGGACTTTCTGGGCAACACGCTGCCCTTGATTCAAATCGAACGGCGGCCGGATCAAAACACGTCGCCCAGTTCGGCGCTTTCCATCCGACTCGACGGAGCCGGGCGCGTCACGGTCGCCGACGACTATCGTCCGACGGTCGACGCCGGCCTCCGCGCCCTGACCCGCTTGAACGAAATTCGCCAGCTGGCGGCCAATCCCGCGACGACCAACGAGCAACTGACGACCGCCCTGGCGGAAGTGCCCGCCCTGCTCGCGACTTACCGCCGCGCCGCCGAACGCATACGCGACGTGAACACGATGAGCGGCATGAGCGTCTACCAGGCCATCGATACGTGGACGAACCAGGTCCACCAGAGCAATACGCGCGTCCTGGACGGCGTCATCATCGGTTTCAACATGCAGAATTTGAACGGCCGCGACACGAGCTATCAGAGCGGCACGGCGTTCATGGAACTGATCGGCCATTTCGGGCCGGTCGTC